>DATIXO010000278.1:0-3448 GCA_035518495.1 Streptosporangiaceae bacterium | reverse complement strand
GAGCAGCGCCGCCACGAAGATCTCGGGCTTGGCGATGTCCACCGAGGCGAAGGTGGTGTTGGTGTAGAAGCCGATCTCGTCCATGTAGGCCGAGAAGAGCAGGAACGCCGCCAGCGCGGCCGAGCCCACGGCGTAGCCCTTGGTCAGGGCCTTGGTGGTGTTGCCCACCGCGTCGAGCCGGTCGGTCTTCTTCCGGATCTCCTCCGGCTGCTTGGACATCTCGATGATGCCGCCGGCGTTGTCGGTGATCGGGCCGAAGGTGTCCATCGCCAGGATGTACGCGGCGGTGCCGAGCATGCCCATGGTCGCCACGGCCGTGCCGAACAGGCCGCCGCCGGGGACCGCGCTGCGGCCCAGGTCGTACGACGTGACGATGGCCACGCCGATGACGAAGGCCGGGAGCGCCGTGCATTCCATCGCCACCGCGAAGCCGGAGATGATGTTGGTCGCGGGGCCCGTGACGGACGCCGCGGCGATCGCCTTCACCGGGCGGTAGCGGTACTCGGTGTAGTACTGCGTGATGTACACGAACGCGATCGAGGTCGCGATGCCGATCACGCCCGCCGACGCGAAGTGCCACCAGGCGTCCGGATGGCCGGGGAACTGCAGCAGCCAGTACGTGCCGCCCACGAAGCCGAGCGCCGCCAGCACGGCCGTGACCCAGTAGCCGCGGTTCAGGGCCTGCATCGGGTCCTCGTCCTCCCGCGCCTTCACCAGCACGATGCCGATGATGGACGCGATGAGACCGAACGCCCGGACCACCAGCGGGAACAGCATCACCCCGACGACGAACGTGGCGCTGGTCGCGCCGGCCGCCTGCACCCGCAGCGCGAGCGTGGACCCCAGGATCATGGCGCCGATGTTCTCGGCGGCCGTGGACTCGAACAGGTCGGCGCCGCGGCCGGCGCAGTCGCCGACGTTGTCGCCCACCAGGTCGGCGATCACCGCGGGATTGCGCGGGTCGTCCTCCGGGATGCCGGCCTCCACCTTCCCGACCAGGTCCGCCCCCACGTCGGCGGCCTTGGTGTAGATGCCGCCACCCAGCTGCGCGAACAGCGCCACGAACGACGCGCCGAAGCCGTAGCCGACGATGATCAGCGGGATCTTGGTGATCGGGATCAGGGTGAAGCTGTGGACCAGGAAGTACAGCCCGCCCACGCCCAAGAGACTCATCGCCACCACGAACAGGCCCGACACCGCGCCGCCCCGGAGGGCCGCCTGGAGCGCCCGGTTGAGGCTGGAGCGCGCCGCGCTGGCCGCCCGGATGTTGGCGCGGATCGAGACGAACATCCCCACGTAGCCGGCGATGCCGGAGCACAGCGCCCCGAGGAAGAACGACGCCGTCGTGGCCAGCGTCAGCCACAGGCGCGACACCTCGCTCGGATCGTTCGGGCTCGGCGTGCGCACGAACTGGTAGATCAGGAAGATGATGAGCCCGACCACCACCGACAGCGTGGCGATGGTGCGGTACTGCCGCTTCAGGAAGGCTTCCGCGCCTTCCTGGATGGCGTCGGAGATGGTGCGCATCTCCGGCGTGCCGTTGTCCATTTTGAGGACCCAGCGGGCCAGGCCGAGGGCCACGAGGAGCGCCAAGACGCTCACGATCAGCACGAGACCGATGATCATGGGATTCCGGAGCGGTTCGGTTGTGGGATTCAGGCTACAGAGAGCCGCGTAAAGTACCTGCGACCGCTCCGAATTACAACGTGAAGGTGATTCTAAAGACCGACGCCATCGGCTGCCCGTCCGGGGTGTGAGCGGGCGTGAACGTGTAGCGCCGCAGCCGGTCGAGGAGGTCGTTGGCGAAGGAGCGGTCCTTCGGCGTCGGATCGAGCGCGACGTGCGTCACCTGGCCCGAAGCCGAGACCTCGAACACGGCAGTCAGGCGGGTGCCGTGAAGGGCGGACGGGGGATGCGTCGGCGGGAGGATGATGCCCTGCGGGCTGGCCGGGTACACCGTGCCGCCGCCGCCCGAATCGGGGCCCGTGCCGGGCCCCACGCCCGACCCGCTGCCACCGCCGCTGCCGGAGCCCGAGCCGGGGCCCTTCCCCGGCCCCTTCCCGGCGCCTTCGCCCGGGCCCTGGCCGGCGGACGGCTGGACCGGGGCGGGCGCGGGAGCGCGGGGCGTGGTGTCCGCCCGCACGACGGGCACGACCACCGCCACCTGCTTCGGCATCACGATCTCGGGGGCCGGCGGCGGGGGAGCCGGCGTCGCGGCCGCGGGCGGCACGTACAGCACGAGGGTGCGGTTCCCGCCCCCCCCGCCGCCGCCGCGCCCGTGACCGGGTCCGGGGGCGCGGTCGTCGATCAGCAGCCGGGAACCGCTCCAGAGCAGGAGCAGCACCACGCCCAGATGCAGCGCGGCCGACAGGATCACGCCGCGGGTGCCCCCGCGCTCGTGCGCCAGCCGGCCGAATGGTGTGGCGAGCGGCACCGGCCGCATCGCCCCATGCTCGCTAGGCATCGTGTCCGTCCGTACGCCCCGCGAGCCGCCGATGTTCCACCGCCAACGGGCGGCGGTGGGTTACGAGCCTCCCGCTGTCGCCGCCGCCGCAGCGGCCGCGGCGCCTCCCGGCGCCAGGCCGAACACCTGCACGCCGGCCCCGCGGGCTACGTCGATCACGCCGATCACCTGCGCGTACGGCCGCGAGTCGTCCGCCTTGATGAACAGCAGCTTGTCGGGCCGGATGTTGTAGATGTCGTACAGCCGCTGCGCCAGGCCGGCCGAATCCACCGGCTGGGTGTTGATGGCCATCGAACCGTCCGCCTTGATCTCCAGGATGATCTGGTTCGTGGCCTGCGACTTGGTCTTCTCCTCGCGCGGCACCTGGATGTCCAGCGCCTTGCGCGCCATCGGCAGCGTGATCATGAAGATCACCAGCAGCACCAGCAGCACGTCGATCAGCGGCGTGATGTTGATGTTGGAGTTCATGCTGCTGCTGCCGCTCCCCGTCGTCATGGCCATGGTCAGTTCCCCCCCGGCCGCGAGGACGACACGAGCGGCTCCGACCCCGGCCGCTGGTCCGTGATCGCCGACACGACCGCGACCCCCGCCTTCCGGGCCATCGCGATGGCGTCCTGGATCACCGACATCTTCAGGTTCTTGTCGGCCTTGAGGAACAGAATCTTGTCCTTGGTCCGGTTCGCGTAGATGTTGGCCAGCTCCGTCTGCGCGTCCGCCGGACTGCGCGGATGCGTGTTGACGAAGTAATGGCCCTCGCGATCGATCCCCAGCACGACGTCGTCCGGCTTCTCTTCCGACTTGATCAGGTTGACGCCATCGGGCATGGTCGCGTAAAAACCGGCGGCGATCAACGGCGCCGTGATCATGAAGATGATCAGCAGCACCAGCATCACGTCGGCCATCGGCGTGACGTTGATGTCGGCGTTGACGCCGCCCTTGGTGCTACTGGCTGATATGGCCACTGCCCGAGGTCACCTTTGCCGG
>DATIXO010000277.1:0-5119 GCA_035518495.1 Streptosporangiaceae bacterium | reverse complement strand
AGATGAGGCCTTCGAGCTTGCCGCCGTCACCGAGGATCTGTTCCTGCTGGCACCCAAGGTGATGGCCAAGCATCGATGGGCGAACCTCGGCTGGGTGGCCGCAGGCATTAGCCTCCTTCTCCTTCTGGCCGCGGTAGTTAGCGCCGTCATTGCCATATGAAGCACGCACGCGCCCATCATGATCATGTTGGGATCCCGTCTCCGCTTGCCATCAGGTGCAACTAATCCAGCGCATCAGATCCCGATTCTTGAACCCGGGTACCGTCCAAGATCGGCTGGGCTTTGCTCTGCCAGCCCCGAATCCATCCTCGCGTGACTCCACTCTGGCCGGGAACCGCCGGGCTTCTCCGGCGGCCCGTCGCCCGCCGGGACCGGTGCCTTGCGCCGGCCGTGCAGGCGGCTGGTGGCGACCAGCGCGCCGACGGCGAGCAGTAGCAGGCCCAGGGCGAGGTCGACGCCCGCGCTCACCGTTTTCTGGGAACTGATGGCATCGACGTGAAACACCAGGACATCCAGCAGGCCGACCGTCAGGCCCACGGTGAGGCCGCCGAGCAGGACGCACAAGAACATCGCCCGCGGCGGCCGGTTCTCGGCTAGCAGCAGGTCGATGGCCAGCAGCTTGGGGTTAGTGCCGCGAAGAACGCCAGCGCGAAGAACTCGGCGTTCATCGCCGGTCAGCCACCATCACTCACCGGCCCTCTCGGGTGGCGCGTACCAGCTGCTGGTGCAGCCTGAGGTGCTGCTCGTATGCTGCGACACCGGCTGCTATCGGGTAGGGTCCGCGGGCCCGCTGAAGCTCGGGTGAGACCTCGCGGTAATCCAGGTCGGGATCGTCACCGCAGTCGCAGCAGATGAGCTCGAACACGTCGGTGTAGCCACCTTCTTGCCGGCCTTCCACGATCCGGGCTGGCTGCCGGCGGAGAACCACCGTCCAGCCGTCCCCGGGCTGATCACGGGTCGCCATGCCTGCCTGCTTTGCGATGGCTCCGGTGGGCACTTGCCGAGGTTGCGCCATGCGCGGGCCTGCGTCTTCCACGTTATGGCGTGCGCGGGTTCCGCCTGCTGGGGCCCCCTGCTTATGGTCCTGGGCGACCTTGTGGTCTTGGGCGACGGGCGTTTCTTCACGCTCCCATGCTGGTTGCCCTGCATGTCCAGATGCTCAGGACTTGCCGGGCTCGTAGCCCTCGGTGAACAGGTCGCCCTGGGCGGCCCCGAGGGCGGATTTGTCGCCGCCGCGGCCGCGCAGGACGAAGGCGATGGCCACGGCGATCACGGCGCCCGCGATCGGCCCGGCGATGTAGACCCAGTAGCCGGTGAAGGTCTGGCTGGCCAGGTCGGGCCCGAAGGTGCGGGCCGGGTTCATCGAGGCGCCTGAGATGGGGCTGCCCCACAGACCGGCCAGGGCGATATACGCCCCGACCCCGAAGGCGCCGATGATGCCGACGTTCTGCGCCCCCGACGCGGTGCCCAGGATCACGCTGACCAGGCCCAGGGTCAAGATCAGCTCCATCCAGAACGCGGCCAGGTCGGAGTAGCCGCTGGCGGGATAGTTGGACCCGTAGCTGGCCGAGACGTTGATGACCGCGTGCAGGAACAGGGCGGCGAGCGTGGCCCCGGCCAGTTGCACGACGATGTAGCCGGGCACCCGCCACCACGGGAAGTCGCGGCGCAGCGCGAAGGCGATGCTGACGGCCGGGTTCAGGTGCGCGCCGGAGATCTTGCCCATGAACAAGATGATGGCCATGACCGTCAGCGCGGGGGCGGTGACGGCGGCGGTGTGGCTGATCACGCCGGGGAAGGCGTGGCCCATCATCCCCCCTCCGGCCGCCGCCAGCACCAGGAAGAAGGTGCCCAGCAGCTCGGAGAACAGCCGCCGCCACTCCTGCCGCGGATCGTTGAAGTCGGTGATGCGCTCGATGACGCTCCGCTCATAGCGGGCGAGCGGGCCGAGCGGGCCCGGCGTCGGTGCTACTTGTTCCGCGGCCAAGGCTGCCTCACATCAGGTTGGGAACACGTGCCCGGACAGCTCACCCATCCGGCGATCGCGCCAGGATCTCATTTATCACATTCGGCGGTTATCCGTCCCGATGCGACGGCGTCGACAAGCGATTTGTGGCCGCGTTCGTTCTGGTCGGCGTAGGCGGCGGCGAACCGGGTGATGGCCTGGCGAGCGGCCAGCCCGCGCGGTGATCAGTCGCGCCTGCCGATTATTTGCGTGCTTTGCTGATGGCATGACTGCGCGGCTCATCGGCTCATATCGGTAGGTTCAGTGCCTGTCGGCAGCACCGGTCAGTTGCGCATACCTCTCCTGCGCCGGCACCGGCCCGTTGCCAGGTCAGCGTTTCCCGGCGGCGCCCTGCGCGGCGGTCAAGTTCCTGCGGACGATGGCGTGAGCCAGGCCGGGCATGGGCCGGTCATGCTCGACGCGTGGGTCCCGTTCGTGACGGCTGGGCATGCCGATAGCCCAAGTAGGTGTCACTCTCGGTCAGAGCCAGCCAGTTGAGCGTTAGCCGGCGGATCCGGCGCCGACTCGGGGCCTGGCGGGCCGCCGCCTCGCCGCGGGCCGCACGGGCCCGTTGCCGCGCCGTCCGACAGGCTCAGGGTTGCCCATCCGGTCAGTGCGAGCGCGGTCAACGGGAAGGCGATGCAGATGATGAGGTACGTCGCCGCGTCGACGCCGGCGGTGAGCTCGTGACTGTACATGACAGCTCCCAGGTCGTCCCGCAAGAGCTGCCGCAGCCCGGCGACACCGAAGAGCAGGTGCTGGCCGTGGTAGAGCCAGGTTCGCAGCCATGCCGCCTTGAGCATCATCGCGATCGTGCCGGTGCCCAGCACGGTGACGAACAGCGCACCGACCAAGTTGGTGAGCAGCCCCGCCGCCACGACCTGGCGGGCTCTGGCGCCGGCGCGCCGGGGCGGGCTGCCCGGTGCGGTGTAGCGGCGCTCGGCTACGAGCGCAGCCGCTACCGGGGCGCCAAACAGCAGGATCCATGCGAGCACTACGAAGGGAGTGATATCCGACCCCGGCAGCCACGGATTGGTGGCAACGGTGAGCCCAAGCGGCGCCACCGTGTACATGACGACGCCGAGAACGATGCCCGCGCCGGCGCCGGCGGCGAGCGTGGCCGGGGCAACCCCGGACCGCCGCGAGGTCATCCAGAGGATGGCCGCCGCGTACAGCGCCATGACGGCCAGGAAGATGATCTCGGGTGGCCAGCCTGGGCCAAAGCCCCCGCCAGAGATCAGACGGTACAGGCGCAGCAGGAGACCCCCACGTGGCGGCGCGAAGGTGAGCTGCTCGACCGTGGCCTTGGCTGCTATCAGGGCCAGGATCGCGGCATACCCGCCGACGCGCAGGGACCTGGCTACCCGGCTGTCGCCAGCAGGCCCGAAGAACCGGCGGGCCAGCAGCGCCAGTCCGGCTAGCACCAGCACCATGGTGATCACATCGACCCGGTCGACTGAGGTGGCGAAGTTGGCCGGCGAGCCTGGCCAGGCTGCCCAGGCCACCAGCGTCGCTGCCACCGCGAACAGCAGTGCGGTGCCGGTCCTGCGCCGCATCAGCGCCTCCCTCGCTATCAGCTGCACACCACCGGCGCGCCACGCCAGCCGCCGCAGGCCCGGCGGCACCTCGGGCGCTTCGGCCCAGAGCGCCTCCACCCAGTCCCGCCGCCCGGCCGACACCAGCCGCGCCGCGCCGCGTCGCGCTGCGGCGCCCACCCGGCTCAGCCCGCTCATGGCACTACCCGCGGCATCACACCGCGCCTGGCCCGCGCCGCCCGCGCTCTCGGCCTGGCGGCCGGTTCAGCCGCAGCCGCCAGCGCGGCCGCGGCCAGCCCGTCAGCGGTCACCCGGTACAGGTGCCGCCGGGGGCGGCCCGGCTGCGGCTCGTCCTGCCAGCACGCCTCGACCAGCGCCCGGTCGGCCAGCCGGATCAAGATCGGGTACAGCGTCCCCGACTTCAGGCCCGTCTGCTTCGCCAGCGCGTAGCCGTGCCGCCACTCGGACGGTTCGTCACAGAGCGCCACCAGCACCGACAACGTCTGCGCTGAGAATCCGGAACGTTCTCCCACAGCAGAAAACTCTACATAGGTAGAGATCTGCTGTCAGCGTCTTGCTGGCTTCGGCTACAACCGGCCAGATCTCTCCAGCAGAGTCGGCCGCGACCACCCAGGCGAGGCCCTCCGCCACGGGCCGACAGAACATCCACCCAGATCGAGTCCTCTGTGCTGTCAAGGGCGTGGCCGGGTCTTGTTTGACCTCGGTTTCGGTGGCAGGGCAGGCTTGTGCCGGGTGGCGGGCCGTAGGCTGGTTTCGGGCCCGGGAGTGGCTGGTCCGAAGAGCTGGCGTCCGGGGTGTGAGCCAGCCGCGCTGGAGTCAGAGCCGTTCCCCGGTTGCCCTCCCGGGCCCTTGCCGCTGGCCACGGCGGCCTGGCGGGCGTCGGCCCGCAGGCGGGTAGATGGCGTTGCTGATCCGCCGCTTGAGCGACCGGAGTTCTTCCTTGTGTGTCTTTCCCTCGGCGATCTTGCGGTCGTAGTAGGGAGGACCCGCGGATGCCATAAGTCCTGCGCCGCCACGGTCCTTGCGGACGCGTTCTCGGGAATCCTCAAAGACGCTGCCCGCGACGCCGTTCGACATGGCGACCGGATGGCCCAAGACACGTCAGATAACGATTCGGCTTGCTGCTACCGCCGTTGGCGCGGGGCCCGCTGAGGCCGGACCGGTTGCGCCGCTGGGTCCGCCCTGGCCAGCCGGAGTCCTACGACCAGGCGCCAACCGGAGTAGACCCGGGCGTCTACGACGATCGTTCGGCGCTGGTCCAGAACCACGGTGCCCCCGACGATCGTGGGCTAGTCGAAGACCTCCCCGGTCAACAGAATCACCCGCTGCCCTGAGACACCCACCGGCGCCCGCACCGGGGCTTGCGCTCCCACGTGCCGCTCGCCCGACAGACATGCAGGTGCGCCACGCCCAGGATGTCAATCGTGGGCTTCGCCTCGAGCCCGGGGCGCAGCGGGCCAACCTGGCGTGATCAGGACCCGGGCGCTCGCGCCGGCCGACGCGTCCGGCTTGATGCAACTCCGCTGCCAATTCGCGGTGAGTCACCCCACGGCCAGGT
>DATIXO010000276.1:0-3594 GCA_035518495.1 Streptosporangiaceae bacterium | reverse complement strand
GGCGCCCTTCGGGCATGCCGGCCAGCGGCTGGTGCGATCGTTCATGGGCACCCGTTCATTTCACGTCATGACGGGCCAGGAAGGCGGGAGCACCGGCATCGACGACGCCTTCGCGAGCAACTGGGGGCCGGGCATCGGCGTGGAGATCATGGGGCGCAACAAGTTCGGCCCCCAGCGCGGACCGTGGACCGACGAGGAGTGGAAGGGCTGGTGGGGCGAGGAACCGCCGTTCCATACCCCCGTCTTCGTGCTCACCCATCACGTCAGGCCCTCGATCGAGATGAAGGGCGGCACCACCTTCCACTTCATCGACGCCAGCCCGGCGGAGGCGCTTGCGGCGGCCAAGGAGGCCGCAGGTGGCTTCGACGTCCGCATCGGCGGCGGCCCGGCCACCGTCCGCCAGTTCCTCGCCGCCGACCTGATCGACCACATGCACGTCGTGGTCGTGCCGATCCTCCTCGGCCGCGGCGAGTCCCTCTGGGACGGCCAGGAGGGCCTGGAGGAGCGCTTCGCCATCGAGTCGGTGAGCTCCCCCAATGGCGTCAGCCACGTCACGTTCACCCGTCGTTAGCCGCGCTTAGGCCTGCCTCCTCGAACAGGGGCGAGGTCTGGGGCGTGCCGCGCTGCGCGGCCACCGTGGTCGCATCCAGCGCGATTATGGCGATCCGCCGGTTATGCCGACGATGCCGTGACGGCCCTGGTCACAGGTGCGCCGGGCCGTGACGGACGGCATAATTTGGGGGTTTCGGTTCAGACGTTCTCGAGGATTCCAGGAGCGGTCCGAGGGCTTGTAGCGTTTCTGCCTGCTGCCGGGCGGGGAGGTTTTCGCGATTGCTTCCTGCTTTTGCCGCATTTCCGGTAGGCGTCGAAGAACCCGCGGCAGATCGCCGACCCGTAGTCGGGGAAATCACCATAAGTCAGCGTCTGGGATCTTCAGTTAAGCGGAGTAAGGTCGCGCTCGTCTGGCATTGTGGCTGGTAGGAAGCGAGTCACCCACGATGGACTGTACGCACGACCTGGGCTCCTCCGGTTAAGTGAATATCCCAGAGTCAGCGTTTCGTGGCACACGACGTAGGAGCCGGCGTCGAGGGCGTGCCGGATGAACGCGGCGGTCTGCTCGGGGCCGAGGTGTATCGGGTCGCCGGGACGCAGGATGCAGGTCGGGCAGCGCTCGCACAGCAGCCTGCTCAGGGTCGGAGATGTCCTGCCGCCAGTCAGGGGCGGGCTCACTGTCGTCCGGCTCGCCGGGGTCTTCCGGCTCGGTGCCGTCCTCACCCGCGGCCCCGGGCCAGGAGGCGGACCTGGTCGCCTTCGCCGGGCAGCATGCTCAGGGTGCTGCCGGAGTCCCACCTGACGTGCAGTTGCTCCTGGGCGGGGTCCCAGCGGATGACGGTGCCTTCGTCGCCGGGCCGCAGGCAGGTGTCGGGGTCGTCGGTGGTGACGAGGGCGACGCGGTCTCCGCGCTGCCAGTGGGCGGGGCTGGTCATGACCGGGGGTCCTCCTCTCCGTTCGCGGCGCGCCAGGCGAGCCACCCGTTGACGGGGGCCATGCCTGGGTTGTCGTCTTTAAGGTCCAGGTTCTCACCGAGCCCGGTCAGCAGGGTCTCCTTCGCGGACAGGCCCGAGGCGGTGGCCAGGGACTGGCCGGGGCCGGGGTCGGCGAGCTCGGCCTCGGCTTCCATCTGATAGGCCAGGGCGGTATCGGCGAGCAGGGCGAACAGCTGCGCGGCGGTGTCTCCGTCCATGTGCGGGTAGAGGGCGGCGGCGTGGCGGGCGGCGATCTGGGCCATGTGATCGTGGATGACCTGCCGCAGGTTCTCGTTCATCGGAGGGTGTGTCCTTTCTTTTGCTGCATCTGCCGGGGCCGGGGCGGCGGTGCGGTCGGCGAGCTGGCCGGCCAGCGCGAGCGCCTCGGCGAACAGGGCGGTGCCGGCGGGGTCGCAGGAGGCGGTGCCGTCCCCGGGCGATTTCCGGCTGTCCCGGCGGGGAGGTGCCGCCGGCCGGGCTGATGGTGATGTCGAAGCCGTTGGCGCGGGTCGCCGCGCACCGGGCGGGGCGGGGTCGGTCGCGGTGACGGTGACCGGGCCGCCGCCGCGCAGCTGGGCGATGGCCTCGGCCACGGTGAGGTCATCGCCGTAGCGGTGGATGTCGCGGATCACGATCTTGGCCCGGTCCACGAGGTCTCTCCTGTCTCATGTCGGCGGCCAAGGTGCTGCCTGGGCTGGATGGATGCTGTTCCGCCGGTCAGGGGGGCGGCGCGGCGGGCTGCAGGCAGGCCAGCTCGGCTTCGGTGAGCAGGGCGCCGAGGACCTGCCAGTGGTGCTGGCGGAGGGTGACGGCCCGGTCGAGGTCGGCGGGCATGCGCTGGAGCTCGCCGAGGTCGTTCAGGCTCAGGCCGAGGTCGAGGCGCTGCACGGTCTCGGCCAGCTTCGAGCGGATCATCGCGGCGGCCTGGCGGATGGCGTGCTCGGTGGCGTTGACTCCGCGTACGGCGTTCTCGACGGCGTGGGCGGTGCGCTTGTCACGGGTGCCGGTGAGGCGGCTGAGCTGGGCGTAGGTGATGCGGTCGTCGTTCACGGTCTTCTCCTTTTTCATTCCGGGTGCCGGGAGGGGCGGCTGCGCCCTCCCGGCGGCGGGGTCAGGCGATGAGGGCGCGGGTGGCGGCGCGGGCGATGGCGTCGATGGCGTCGGCGGGGCTGGCGGCCTCGGTGACCTGGCAGTCGGTGTACTTGCAGATGGCGGCGTAGCCCTTGGGGGTGAGGATGATGACGCCGCAGCCGGCGCGGTGCAGGCGGGTGATGCGCTGCTGGACCCCGGCGGGCTCGCCGGGGGCTACGAACATGGCGTCGGAGACGATGACCAGCAGGCGGGCGGTGCCGGGGCTGGCGAGGCCGAGGGCGCCGTCGAGGGCGTCGATCGCGCGGCAGGCGCTTTCGGTGCTGGCGGTGGCGGTGAAGTCGGTGACCTGGGCGGCCCTCTCGCCGGGGTGGGTGAGGGCGTAGACGCCCTTGCCGAACAGCACGCTCGCGGTGAGGGCCGAGGGCAGGTGCCCGGCGGCGCGGGCGAGGATCCAGGCGGCCGAGGCGACCGGGCCGGCGAAGGCGCCCATGGAGCCGGAGATGTCGCAGGCGATCCCGACCCGCAATGGCGGGGCGGGGACCCGGCGGCTGCGGGTGCGGGTGAAGGGCTCGGCGGTCGGGACCGCCCCGGCGGCGCGCTGGGCCTTGCCGGCCAGGGCCTTGCCCATGCGGAGGCGGCCGGGCGGGACCTTGGAGGTGACGGTGACGGTGGCGCGTTCCCCGGCGGTGGCCTCGCGCAGCGCGCGGGTCAGGCGGCGGGCGGCGGCGGCCTCGTCTTCGCGGGGGTCGCGGGTGCCGGTGACCGCCCGGGGGCGGGTGCGGCGGCCGAAGACCTCGCGGGCGGCCTTCTCGGCGTTGCCGCGGACGGCTTTCTCGTTTTCGCGCTTTTCGGCGGCGTCGGGCGGGAAGGGGGGCGGCGGGGCGAAGTCGGCGGCGACCGCCTCGGCGATGACCTCAATAGCCCTGGCGAGGGCCTTGGCGAGCTCGGAGCCGATGGTGATGATCAGGGGGGCAGG
>DATIXO010000275.1:0-32611 GCA_035518495.1 Streptosporangiaceae bacterium | reverse complement strand
GTGACGTCGATGTGGTAGCACAGCTCGAGCAAGTTCGCGGCGGTTTCGGCGGACGACGCGTGCCGCTGGTAGGCAGCGATCGCGGACCGGGTACCTACCGACGCCTCGGGAGCGAAGATGTCGGTCAGGACGTCGGCTCCGAGCCCCCAGTGGCTGGCGACCAGCCCGACGATGTGTTCGCGCACCGGTGCCGGTGCGATGTCGGTTCCTCGCGCCCATCCTCCGTAGAGCACCATCCGGTCGACGGTTTCCGGGTGCCGAGCGGCCCAGGCAACGGCGACCGGAACGCCGAGGGAGCTGGCCATCACATCGACGCGTTCGGCATCGGTGGCCGCGATGACTGCCGCAACGACGTCGAGCTCGGACTCCAACGATGCACTCGCCTGGGTCGGCCGGTCCGAGAGGCCGCAACCAGGTCGGTCATACCTGATGACAGTCCGTCCGCGCGCGAGACCCTCGAACAGGTGACGTTCCGCGGGAAGCGCCCAGCTGAGTTCGAGGTGGCTGAGCCAGCCGCCGATGAACAACAGCAGCGGCCCGCCACCCGCAGTGGCGTATGCGACTGTCGTTCCGCCGGGCAGGCGGATGGAGCCCAGCTTCTGCTCCATGGCGGCCCTCCTGTCGCAGCAGCGTTGCCGGCCTGCGTTCACAGCTTCCTGCACCACAGCCCGGGGGCGCTACCGCCGGAGGCGCCTCGACCAGTGACCGGGGCGCCGCAAAGTGAGGTATTTCCCCGCCTGACGCTTGCGTCCCGGCGGGTGACGATGAGAACCGGCCCGGCTTCCGGCAGGTGCCCGGTGAGGCCGTGTCGACGGGAGGCGTCATGTGTGCCCAGCGTGAGAGCTCAAACGCGGCCGATGATCCCGGCGGCGCTCCCCTCTCGAGCCCTGCCGGGCCCGGTGCAGCCAGCTACGAGCGGGTGGGGGCGGCCGCCGTGATCGCGATTGGGCGTCCGCAGCGCCGCAACGCCATCGACGGGCCCACGGCCGAGGCGATGGTGCAAGCCGTCCGCGCGTTCAGCGACGACCCGGACGCGCGGGTGCTGGTGGTGACCGGGGACGAGGAGGCATTCTGCGCGGGAGCCGATCTGACGTCCCTGGAGTCGCTGCGACCAAGAGTCGGCAAGCCGGAAGGAGTGTTCGGCGTGCGGCGGTTCTCGCCGAAGCCTGCGATTGCGGCGATCTCGGGCTGGTGCCTCGGAGGCGGCCTCACGCTGGCCACGTGGTGTGATCTGAGGATAGCCGCGGACACGGCACGGTTCGGGTTCCCGGACCGGCAATGGGGAGTGCCGATCCTGGACGGGGGTGCCGACCGGCTCGCCGCGATCATCGGGCTCGGCCGTGCGCTGGACCTGGTACTCACCGGGCGCGAGATCTCTGCCGCGACGGCGCTTGCCATGGGACTTGTCACCGAGGTGGTGGCACCTGGCGAACACGTGACGCGCGCGCTGGAAATCGCCGAACGCATCGCGAGCTTCCCGCAGGCCACGCTGCTGGCCGACCGATGGGGACTGCTCGAAGGGCTCGACCAGCGGATGGAGTTCACCGCGCAGCGCGACGTGCGCACGCTGAAAGAGGTGGCTGGCGACGCGGAGCAGGCGTCGGCGCGGTTCACCTCTGCCGGCCGGGGAGACTGACGGCACGATGACTAGGGCGCCGTTGAGGCGGCGCGAGCCGACATAGCCCGTGGCCACGTCATCCGCGGTCGCGAGGCTCTCATCGCGGTCCGGCCGCGGAGGTGACCGATCAGGACGCGGACGTTATCCCAGGTCAGCACCTGAACGCGACGGAACCGCAACCCCTCAGCTGCGGTGGCCGCCGTTGCGTCAGCTGATGACCTTGACGTTCTCCGCCTGGGGCCCCTTTTGGCCCTGCGTGATGTCGAACTCGACCTTCTGCCCTTCGTTGAGGCTGCGGTAGCCCCCACCGGTGATCGCGCTGAAGTGCACGAACACATCCGGGCCACCTTCAACCTCGATGAAACCGTAGCCCTTGTCGCCGTTGAACCACTTCACCGTGCCCTGCGCCATCTTGACCTTCTTCGTTCTTCGTTCTGGATGCGGCGCCCGTCACGGCGGACGGGCCCAACGCCTCACGATTGCCTTGGCAAGCCTCTCACGCAACGCGCGGCGGGGCGAACCTCCAGTCACCCCACAGACCTGGCAACAGAGTAATCATGCCCGGCCAGGAGCCAGTCCGGCTCCTGTTTCACTATGACCCGACCGGGCGCATGATGTCTTCCACAGGCCGTCCTCATCTGTGGCCCCTCCAGGTGGCGCGGGGACTTCCAGTTCCGGGTGACACTGGGGCGGCGAGCATCGGCAACCTGTGAGGTCGCCGGGCCGGGCGCGAGTGAGAGGCTACGGTGACGGCCACGGATTCTGCGGCAGAGCCGCCGGCGGCAGAGGCGTTATACGACGCCCAGCGCGATGTCTATTACACAAAGCCCGCGTTGCGGGGCTGGCTGCACTTGCTGTGGTTCGAAGTGTCGCTGGTGTTCTCGACGCTGCTGCTGGCGCGGGCGCATGGAGCCACGCGGCTCACCGCCAGCGCCATCTACGCGGCCAGTGTGAGCGGAATGTTCGGTATCAGCGCCCTGTATCACCGGGGCAACTGGAGTGCCACCTGGCGCCAGCGCCTGCAGCGGCTGGATCACGCGATGATCTTCTTCCTCATCGCCGGCACGGCAACACCCGCCTTCCTCCTCGCCGTCCGCGGCACCCTTGGACTGGTCTGCCTGATCGTGATGTGGACGCTGACGGTTACCGCGGCTGCGGTCCGCATGGCGCGGATGAACACACCCGAGCTGGCGGCCGGCGCGGTATTTGCCGGGCTGGGCTGGCTGGCCGGCCTCGCGCTGCCGTGGGTGTGGGCCCACGCTGGCGTGGCGCCCGCGGCGCTGATGCTCGCCGGTGGCCTGCTGTACACAGCCGGAGCCCTGTCATATCACCGCCGCCGGCCCGATCCCATCCCATCAGTGTTCGGCTATCACGAGGTCTTTCACGCCTTCGTATGCGCCGCCGCGACATGCCAGTTTGTCGCGATCGCCGTGTTCATCACCTGAACCGGCGTGACGGGCAGATCGGCACCTGCCCCGCCCGCTCAGCTCAGCAAACGATGCCGGCGCCGCGCTGCCGCATAGTCCCGGGCCGGGGACGTGATGAGCTGCCGCGATGCCGTGCTGACACCATCTGCTCCCAGGAAGCCCTGGGCGCCGGCCGGACCCGGACGGGGGTTACGCGTGGCCGAGGGGTCCTCGCGTGGCCTTTGCCTGTTCAGCGGGCTGGCCGTCTGCTGATCTTTAGACTTGCGGTCGTGGGGGAGACGGTCGGCATGGCGGGAGTGGTCGCGGCACTGTCGGTGGTGAGCGACCTGGCTCGGGGGCACCCGCCGGGTGAGGCGATGCGCGCGTGCCTGCTGGCGGCGGAGCTGGCCAGGCGGGCGGGGCTCGATGAACATCGTCAGGGCGCGGTCTACTACGGCACCTTGATGCGGTTCGCCGGCTGCGCCGCGACGTCGCACGAGATCGCCGCCGTGTTCGGCGGCGATGACATCGTGGTCCGCGCCCGTGGCGATCTGATCGACCCGGCCGAGCCGGGCGAGGCGCTGGAGTTCCTGGCAGGCCTGGGCGTTGACGCCGCGCGGTTGCGGGCGCTGGGTGGCCCGGCAGGTGTCGGAAGGCTGAAAGCCGAGGGGGCGCGGGCGGACTGCGAGGTCGGCGCGGATCTGACGGCGCGCCTGGGGCTGCCGGACGCGGTCCAGCGGGCTGTCCTGGACAGCTTCGAGCGCTTCGACGGCCACGGCGTCCCGGCGGGCCGGGCTGGCGCGGAGGTCGCCGAGGCGTCGCGGTTCGCGGCCGTCGGCTACGCGGCGGTGATGTTCGACGCCGTCGGCGGCGGCGATGTCGCGGCCCGCACCGTGGCTCGCTGGTCGGGACGCGCGCTCGATCCGGAGATCGCCGCCGTCTTCGCGGACGCGCCGGGCGAGCTGCTGGCGGTCTCCAGCCCGGAGGACCTGTGGGCGGCCGTGGTCGACGCCGAGCCCAGGCCCCGGCGCGCGTTCCGCGACGAGGCGGCCTTCGACGAGGCCCTGGCCGGGTTCGGGGACGCCGCCGACCTGAAGAGCCCGTGGTTCACCGGCCACTCGCGGGGGGTCGCCGCGCTGGCGCGCGCGGCGGCCGGGCTGGCCTCGCCCGCCGACGCGACGGCCGTGCACCGGGCTGGGCTGCTGCACGACCTCGGCCGGGTCGCGGTGCCGGCCGGGGTCTGGGAGCGGCCGGGTCCGCTGCGGGCTGAGGAATGGGAACAGGTGCGCCTGCACCCGTACCACACCGGCCGGATCCTGGCACGGTCCACGGTGCTCGGCCCGCTGGGATTGATAGCGTGCCGTCACCACGAGCGCGTGAATGGGTCCGGGTACCCGGCTGGCATCGGCGGCGCCGAGCTGGACACGGCCGCCTGCCTGCTCGCCGCCGCCGACGCGCTCCACGCGCTCGGCGAGGCGCGGCCGCACCGGCCCGCCCTGGAGCCTGCCGAGGCGGCGCGCGTCCTGGCGAGCCTTCCGCTGGACCGTGCCGCGGTCCGCGCCGTGCTCGACGCCGCCGGGACGTCATCGGCTGTCCTGCCGTCGCTGCCGGCCGGCCTGACCGAGCGCGAGCTGGACGTCCTGCGCCTCCTCGCGGCGGGCCGCACCAAGCCCCAGATCGCCGCCGATCTGGTGATCTCGCGGTCAACGGTTCACACGCACACGGTGCACATCTACGCCAAGTGCGGCGTCTCAACCAGGGCTGGCCTGGCGATGTTCGCGATGCGGCACGGGCTGGCGGCCAGAACTGGCCCAGCCGCCGCCAAAATCAACTGAACAGTCGATAGCTGCGGGCGGTGCCCGCTGCCTACGGTTCCTGGCAGGCAACAACCAGCGATTCAGCAAAGGAGCCGTCCATGACCGCCAGCACAGCCACCGCCAACGGCGTCGATGTCGTCCGCGCCGTCTTCGGAGCATTCGCCAGCGGCGACCTCGCCGCGCTCAGCGACCTGCTCCACGCCGACGCGACCTGGCACCACCACAACGACGACCGCCTCGGCGGCATCCACCGTGGCGCCGATGCGGTCATCGCCTACCTGACCGAGTCGGCACTGCTCACCGCCGGCACGCTGCACGCCGAGCCGCAGTCGGTCATGGCCGACGGCGAAGGCCACGTTGCCGTGCTGGTGCGGCTCAGCGCCAGCCGCCCCGACGGGCGCACGATGGACGGCCCGCAGGTCCTGTTCGTGACCGTGGAGGGCGGCCGCGTGCGCGCTATCGAGCAGTTTGTCGGCGCCCCGGCGGCCGTGGCCGCGTTCTGGGCCTGACCGGGTCCCGGAACGGAGGAGCAAGATCATGAGCGCCGAGCAGAACACCGAGACGGCCAGGCAGATGTACGAGGCCTTCGGCCGCGGCGACGTCCAGGCCGTCTTGGACCGGGTCACTGACGACATCGACTGGTCCACCGACGCGGCCATCGGATCCGCGCCGTGGTACGGCCCCAGGCACGGCAAGGACGGGGTCGCCGGCTTCTTCGAGGCCATCGGCAAGACCGGGCCCGTCACCGAGTTCACCCCGCTGGCCTACGCCAGCAATGACGAGGGGGACGTGATGGTGTTCATCCGCTACGCGTTCACGGTCACCGCGACCGGCAAGCACGTCGCGATGAACATGCACCACTACTGGAGGTTCCGCGACGGGAAGGTGTGCTTCGTCCGCAGTTCCGAGGACACGGCACAGGTCGCCGCGGCCCTGACGCCCTGACCCGGGTCCAGAAGCATCCCGGGCCCACGTCCTGGACCGCTCACAGCCATCGGCTGGGCTCTCACTCCGCGGGGCAGAGCCCAGCCCTGGTGTTCACAGTGACCAGAGTGCCTGGGTGGGCGACATGCGGGCCGCGCGGAGGGCGGGCAGCAGCCCGGCGGCGGCGCCGATGACAATCGCCGCGGTCAGGCCGCCGGCCCAGGCCACCGGCGGGATGACGGTGGCCCAGCCCTTGGCGTGCGCGTAGATGGCGGTGGCGGTCGCCCCGGCCGCTATCCCGGCGGCCCCGCCGGCCAGGGCGAGCAGGATCGCCTCGGCCAGGAACTGGGCGCGGATGTGGTTCCTGGTGGCGCCGAGGGCGCGGCGCAGCCCGATCTCGGAGCGGCGCTCGAGGACCGAGATGACCATGATGTTTGCGACCCCGATCGCGCCGACCAGCAGTGCGACAGCACCCAGGCCGAGGAAGAGGGTGTCGAACGCGCCTTTGGCCTCGGCCTGGGCGGTCAGGGCGGCGGATGGCTGGGAGACGTCGACTTCACCAGGGTTTTCCGGGTTGGCCTGCGCGGCGAGCAGGTTGTCGACGCGGGTGACGGCGGCGGTGGCGGCCCGCAGGTAGATGGTGGTGGGGTGGCCGTTGAAGCGCAGGTATTTCCGTGCGGAGGGGTAGCCGACCAGCACCGAGGAATCGATTTCGGGGGCCAGCGCGGCGGGCCTGAGGATGCCGGCGAGGTAGAACCACATGCCCCCGGCCCAGATCCGCTCCCCGGGGAAGATCCTGTCGATCCCCAGCCGCTGCGCAGCGGCGGCGCCCAGCACGGCTACCGGTTCGCGCGCGGTGGCCCGGTTCAGGTAGCTGCCGCGGGCCACGCTGGTGCCCACGGTGGCCGGCAGGCCCAGGCTGGTGGCATCCACGGTGAGGGCGTTGGTGTCGGCCGAGGGGATCAGCGGGCTGCGGAAGGCGTTCACGTTGTTCACCGTGCCGGTGTCCTGCACCTGGATGACCCCGGGCAGACGGGCGATCATCCCCGGTGCCGCGACCGGCAGCTCAGCGGTGCCGCCGGTGATGCTCTCACCGTCCTGCACCGTCAGCAGGTTGGTACCCAGCCGGGCGATCTCAGCCAGCAACCCCGCCTGGGAGGAGGCCGACAGGCCCAGCACGGCCGTGATCGCCGCGACCCCGATCGCGATCCCGAGGGCCGACAGGCTGGCCCGCAGCTTACGGGTCCGCAACCCCACCGCCGCCAGCCGCGCCATGTCCGCGGGGCGCAGCCGCGCCGGCCCGGGGGGTGGCGGGGCGGGCGGTACCGGGGCGGCAGTGGTGGTCATCCGGTTCCTCCTGGTGCGGGCCGCGGCCCTCCGGCCAGCAGTGCGGTGCCGCGGCCGCAGCCCGCCGGGCCTGTGTCGGCGACGATCCGGCCATCGAGCATCTCGATGCGCCGTGGCATGCGGGCGGCGATGGCCTGGTCGTGGGTGACGACCACGATGGTGCTGCCCTGGGTGTTGAGTTCTTCCAGCAGCGCCAGCAGCGCGGCGCCGGTGGCGGAGTCCAGGTTGCCGGTCGGCTCGTCGGCCAGCACGATCGCGGGCCCCCCGACCAGGGCACGGGCCATCGCGACGCGCTGCCGCTCACCACCGGCCAGCTGGGTGGGCCGGGCACGCAATTTGTGGCCGAGGCCCACCCGTTCCAGCGCTGCGGCAGCCTGGTCGCGCCGGTCTGCCAGGCCGGCCCCCGCGTACAGCAGCCCGTCGGCCACGTTGTCCACGACGGCCTGGTGCTCGGCCAGGAAGAACTGCTGGAACACGAACCCGATCCGCTGCCCCCGCAACCCCGCCAGCTGCCGGTCAGCAAGGGCCGCGACATCCAGCCCGGCTACCCGCACCACGCCGCTGCTGGGCCGGTCCAAGGTGCCCATCAGATGCAGCAGCGTGGACTTGCCTGACCCCGACGGGCCCACGATCGCCATCAGTTCCCCGGCAGTGACCGCGAAGCTGACCTCCCGCAGCGCCGTCACCGGCGGGGTGCCCGGGTACACCTTGGTCACCCCGGCAAGCTCGACCACCGGGCCGCCGCCGCCCACCCCGCTCCCCGGCTGCGGACGATCCACGGCGGCCCTGCCCGGTGCGCTGGCCATGCCGGCGGGGGCGTTCATAGCGCGGGCACCACGACGCGCTGGCCGGCGGTCAGCCTGCTGCTGGTGACCTGGACAAGCCCGGTCGCGTTGTCGATCATCCCGACCGACACCGGGACCAGGTGGTGGCCGCCGGCGCCCGTCACCTCTACCGCATACCCGCTGCCGGGCTGTGCCAGCAGCGCGGTCACCGGCACCACCAGCGCGTTGCGCACCGTCCCGGTGGTGATCGACACCGTCACCGGCGCGGAGCTCAGATGCCTGGCCAGCGCGGGGTGTTTCAGCGTCACCAGCACCGTGATGGTGGTGGCACCGCTGGTCGCGCTGGTGGTGGCGACCGTGCCGACCGAGGTCACCACGCCCGGGGTGACGGTGCCGCTCGGCAGCGTGACCGACACCATGTCACCGGCCCTGACCTCCGCCTGTTCGGATGTGTCCAGCGCGATCGTCACCACGGCGGTGTCGGAGGTGGCCGTCATCAGCGCGGCTCCGGGCGCGGCGGCGGCGCCGGGGGTGACAGCGGTGGCCCAGGCGGTGATCTTCACCGCCGACGGCAGGAACACCGCCTGGCCCAGGCCCAGCGACCCGGTGGGGCTGGTGATCCCCAGGTGCGCCTGGAACTGCTCCAGCGCGTAGGCCGTCCCGGAACTGAAGTAGTCCCAGCCGGCCCGCGGCCCCAGCGCCGCGGAACTGGCATACCCCAGCCGCACCAGGGCGGTGTTCAGCTCCCGCACGTCCGTGCCGGTCATCCCCGCCGACAGCGTCCGCCAGGCCGGCACGTGGCCGTACAGCAGCACCACCGGCAGCCCATCGACCTGGTACAGCGCCTGCCCCTGCCGCACCACCTTCCCCACCGCCGGCAGCCCGGTCAGCGTCCCCGACGCCTGGTTCACCACGCTGTAGGACCCGGCGTCTTCCAGCGTCGCGTCCACCTGCGTATGCGACACCAGCGTCCGCCGCGTCACCATGGCCGTCGACGTCCTGAACGCACCACCGCCGCCCGGCCCCGGTGCGGCGGCGCCGCTGAACACACCGGTCACGCCGGCGGCCACCACCGCGGCGGCCACCACCACGATGACCGCCAGTGCCACCCGCCATTGCCACCCGCCACGGCGGCTGGCGCCGCGGTTCCCGGTTGCCGTGTTCTCCTTCATGACCTGCCCCTCAGAAGCCGCACTTCGTGAGCGCGGCGTTGAGCCGCGGCGAGCTGGGGTCGATGCCGGCGGAGATGAGCTGCCCCACGTTGCCGCTCCAGCCGTCGGGGAATTGCGGGAACCCGTTCCTGCGCATGCACGCGGCGAACGCCAGGCTCCGGCGCTGCTGCTGTTCCCGCTGCGCCGGGGACGCCGTCTTCTTGCCCCCGTCGGGGTACAGGTGAACGCATGCCGCCCGGGCCGACGGGGGTGCGTTGAAGCGGGCACTGTCCGACGGCTTCACCACCCAGCCCCCGGAGCTGTCGGGATCGGGAAAGTCCGGCGCGCCGTGCGAGCGCATGCATTGGGCGAACGCCAGCGCCTGCGCAAGGCGCCCCTGGCCGGCCCCGGGTGATCCGGCCGCGCCAGACGATCCAGCGCCGCACGCCGCGGTCAGCAGGGCCACTGCGGCCAGCGCCGCGACCAGGGCGCTGACCCGCGTCATCGCCCCCCGCCGGCCCCGCATGGCGCCGCTGCTACCAATCATCGTGCCTCCTGTGACATGCGTATCCGCGGTGCACGTGGTGCGGCCCGGGCACGGAAGACAGCCCGCCATGGCGGGAGCACCGGGCGGGCTGGCGAGCGCGCGGCGCTTCAGCGGCCGCCGGCACCGGTGCCGCTTGCCCAGCCCATGGGCTGCCAGGACATACGTGCCGGGTGCGGCAGCCCCGGCACGCTCTGGCGCGGGCATGAGATGAGCGCTGCGTACGTGCATGTCCGCAACAATGCGGCTCCCATGTCCCAGCGGGGTCCGCGGATCGTCACGGGCGCGTCACGGTCACGGGTTCATCACCCGGCAGCATGGCGGGCACGTCCCGGCTCAGGGGCAGCAGCAAGGTGAAGAGCGCACCGCCGCCTGGATGGTTGGCGGCCTCGATGTGCCCGCCATGCAGACGGGTGTTCTCCCAGGCGATCGCCAGGCCCAGGCCGCTGCCCCCGGAGCGGGTGCGGGCGGTGCCGGCCTTGTAGAACCGGTCGAAGACGTGCGGGATCGCGGCCGCCGGAAGGCCGGGCCCGTGGTCGCGCACCTCCACCGCCAGCTGCTGCTCGCGCTGGCCGTCCGCCTGGATGCTAGCCATCACGTCGACCGGCGGGCTGCCATGGTCCAGCGCGTTGCCGACGAGGTTGGCGATGATGACGTCGAAACGGCGGCGGTCCAGCCGCACGGTCAGCCCGGCGGGCATGTCGGTGCGCACGCCCGCCCAGCCCCGCGCCAGCAGGCACCTGGACACGGCGGTCGCGACGTCGGTGTCATCGGCCACCAGCTGGGCGGTGCCGGCGTCGAAGCGGGAGATCTCGATGAGGTCCTCGACCAGCCGGTTGAGGTGGAGTATCTCCTGGCGGACCAGGCGCGCGGCGGACGCGGCGTCTCCGGTCAGGCCCGGATGCTCGCTGAGTATGTCGGCCACCGCGGTCATCGCTGTCAGCGGAGTACGCAGTTCGTGGGACACGTCACCGGCGAACTGCCGTGCCCGCGCCTCCATGTGCTGCAGTTCACCGACCTTGTTTTCCAGTGCGGCGGCCATCTCATTGAACGAGGTGACCAGCTGGGCGAGTTCATCCCGCCCCCGTGGCTGGATGCGGACTGACAGGTCACCGCCGGACATGCGCTGGGCGGCCTGGGCCAGCCGCCGTACCGGCTGCAGCACCCGGCGTGATGCGGCGACCGCCACGCCGGTCATCACCGCCAGCAGCAGCCCGACGGCGGCCATGCAGAACACGATGACGGCGAGGGGGCCCGGATGAGGCATGGTGCCCCGATGATGCTTGTAGAGCAGGTGCATGAGTGGCCCGGGCGCGGTGATCCAGCCGCCGAGCCAGCGGGGCCAGCCGTAGAACGGGACGATCAGGTCGTTGAACCATGTCGCCGCGAGTGCCGCCAGCAGCGCTACCACGATGAATGCGACGACCAGGCGGGTACGCATGCGGCACCCCTCTCTCTCCCTGGCTACACCGGCCCGAACCGGTACCCGAAGCCGCGCACGGTCTGGACGTAGCGGGGTTCGGCGGTGTCGGCTTCGATCTTCGCCCGCAGCCGCTGCACGCACGCGTCGACCAGCCGGGAGTCGCCCAGGTAGTCGTGCTCCCACACCAGGGCGAGCAGCTGCTCCCGGGAGAACACCTGCCGCGGCGAGCCGGACAGGATCAGCAGGAGCCGCAGCTCTGTGGGGGTCAGCGAGATCTCCCGGCCGCGCAGGAGCACCGTCAGCGACCCCCGGTCGATCACGAGCTCGCCGTACGTTTCTGCTGGCGAGCCGGCCCGGGCCTGCCGGCGCAGCACCGCGCGTATCCGCGCATCGAGGACCCGGGGCTCCACCGGTTTGACCACGTAGTCGTCGGCGCCGGCCTCCAGGCCCCCCACGATGTCGAAGTCGTCACCGCGGGCGGTCAGCATGATCACCGGGACGTCGCTGCCGCGCCGCAGCCGCCGGCAGACCTCGAAGCCGTCCACATCTGGCAGCATCACATCGAGCACGACCACGTCCACCGTGGCCTCGCAGATGCCGTCCAGCGCCGCCTCACCGGTTCCGGCGAGGCGCACGCCATAGCCGAGACGGCGCAAAGCCAGCTCCAGGCCCTGCCGGGCGGCTGGGTCGTCCTCAACGAGCAGCACCGTAGCCATCGCCCGCCATTATGTCGCCGCTTCTCAGGGCGGCTGTCCCGGCGACGGGCCGCCCCCTCGGGACGAGACGACCGGAGCCCGGCCGCCAGGGGACCGGAACCGGCGCACCCGAGGGCAGGGTGGGCAGACCCGTGTCGCGCATGCCCTGACGGTGCGGCGCCAACGTCACGAGCCCGTTCGCCGGCTGTCACAACCGTGTCACAAGCTCCCGGCCATGCCAGCGGTGAGGGGGCAACCCCTCAGGCGGCCCCGGTCTGGAGGATCTCGCCCACCGGGCTACGGATGCCGATACGGGCCGCGATGCTGGCCAGCACGGCCACAGCGAGCAGGGTTCCCAGCACGGCAGCGACCAGCCACGAGGCCGGCGGGATGGTCACGATCCCCGCGTGGTTCGCCGCCGCGAACAACCCGATGCCCAATGGGACGCCCAGCAGGGCGCCCGGCAGGGCGGGTATCACCTGTGCGGCCGCGATGCCGGCGCTGATCTGCCGCGGGGTCGAGCCGAGTGCCCGCGCCACCGCCGACGCGCGCCGGGCGTCCAGTGCCGTCGCCCAGGCGGTGAAGACGGCGTTGAGGACCGCCAGCGCGATCAGCGCAACGGTTATCACGACAAGCATCTGCTCGTCCCGCTGGGCGACCGGATTGCCCAGCCCGCTGGACCCGCCGAACCGTTTCAGGTCGGCCGTAGCGTAGAAGGCGAGGACGGCGACGATCCCGGTCACCGTGACGGCGACGCTGGCGGCGCCGAGCAGGGCACGGCGCGGCCTGCGGGCGACCAGCCGCAGCCCGAGCAGCAGCGGCACCGGCAGCCGCGCCGACAAGGCGATCAGCGCGGCCCGGCGGCGGGGCGGCCGTGCCGCGTCGGCGAGCGCGCTGACCGTGCTGGTGCGGGCGGCGCGGATGGCGGAAACGAACGTCGCGGCCAGGGCCACCGCGAGGGCCACCGCCATCACCAGCCCGGTAGTGGACAGGGTGAGCGACGGCGCGCCGGGGGTACCGACCAGGCCAGCCCCGGGATCGGTGATCAGCGGGGCGGCCAGCCATCCGGCCACCAGCCCCGCCGCCCCGGCAGCCAGTGCCAGGGCCAGGTTCTCGGCCAGCAGCACGGCCGTAACCAGCCGCGGCGTGCCGCCGACCGCCTTGAGCAACCCGACCCGCCGGGTCTGTTCGGCCATCCGGCCGCCCGCCAGCACGGCGACGCTGGCCACCGCCAGCAGGCTGAGCAGCCAGGCGCCGGGGGTGAGGACCTGCTGCTCGTCCTGCACCAGCAGGCCGTCCGCGGCGGCGATGCCCTGCCACGTGGCCAGCCCAGGCGACGACGTCAGGCCTGTGTTGCTGCCTTTGCCGTATGCGCTGGCGAACGCCTGGGCCCGGGCCGGGTCGTGGAGCTTCAGGTTCAGAACATAGGTGGACAGTGGGTCCGCGGACGTAGCTATGCCAGCGGCAGCTGGCTCGGTCGCCCAGATCAGGCCGATCTGGGCGGCCGGGTAAGGCTCTGGCGGCGATGCCCAGCAGCCGCCCCCACCGGTATAACAGAGGTTCGGGTACGGGGGGTTGGCCGCTGTCACCGCGATCCCGGCAACCGTGAATGGCCGGCCGTTCAGCGTGACCTGGTCACCGACGCCGACGCCAAGCGCTTGAGCGAAGGTCCGCTCGATCACCACATCGCCAGGGCGCACCCAGCGGCCCGCCGTCAGCTTTGGCTGGTCGACCGGGGCCGGGGCCTGGCCGCGCCCTTCCACCTCGGCCGGCGCGGTGCGGCCGCGTGCCCGCACGGTGGCCCCGACGAGCGGATACGGCCCGCTATGGCCGGTGACCCCGGGAGCGCGGGTCAGCGCTCTTGCCTGGGCGGGTGGCGGCGAAAGATGGCCCGGCCGGTGAAGGACCGGCAGATACGCCACCACGTCCGGGCCGTTCGTTGCCGCGCGGGTCTGCTCATACGGATGGCTGGTGACCCCGTGCAAGGCCAGTCCCAGGGTGAGCGTGGCCGTCGCGGCCGTGATCGCCAGCAGCAAGAGGACCGCCGGGGCCGGGCGCCGCCGAAGGTCCCGTCCAGCCAGGCGGGCGACCAGCAGGATCTTGCCCATGACGACCTCAGCTCTCCAGCCCGGCGAGGGCGCCGAGGCTGCCGGTGGTGCCGCCGGTCAGCCTGGTCTGGTCGATGAACGCCCCGTCGCGCATCGAGATCAGCCGGTCGGCGGTGGCCGCGATCCGCGCGTCGTGGGTGACGACGACCAGAGCCTGCCCGGCCAGGTGCAGGTCCTCGAACAGCCGGAGCACCTCAAGCGTCGCGGTGCTGTCGAGGCTGCCGGTGGGCTCGTCGGCCAGCACCACCGCCGGGTCGTTTGCCAGCGCGCGGGCGATCGCAACCCGCTGCCGCTGACCGCCGGACAGCGCCGACGGCAGGTGCCGCGCCCGGTCGGCCAGCCCGACCTGGTCCAGCAGTTCGGCCGCACGGCGGCGGGCTGCCCGCCGCGAGCGCCCGGCCAGCAGCGCGGGCAGCTCAACGTTCTCAACCGCGGTGAGCTCGTCCATCAGGTGGAAGGCCTGGAACACCAGCCCGACGGCGTCGCGGCGCAGCCGGGCCAGCGCCCGCTCCCCCAGCCGGCCGAGGCTCTGCCCGGCCAGCCAGACCTCGCCGCCCGTGGGCCGGTCCAGGCCCCCGAGCAGGTGCAGCAGCGTGGACTTCCCGCAGCCGCTCGGCCCCATCACCGCGACCGTCTCCCCGGTGGCGACGTCCAGACTGACCCCGTCGACCGCCCGCACGAGCGCTTCTCCCGTGCCGTATTCCCTGCGCAGCCCACAGGCGCGCAGCACGGATCCGCCGCCGCTGCTGGTCATGATGTGCTCCTCCGGACGGTCCAGTTCCGCTCGCAGGCCTCCAGCCAGCGCAGGTCCGCCTGCAGCCGCAGCACGATCCCCTCAAGCAGCAGCCCGGCCGCTGAGCGGTCCGGCTCGGCCATCGCCGCGCGCTGGGCGTCGCGCAGCCGGCGCAGCAGCTCGCGGCGCTGGGCATCGACGATGGCCAGCGGGTCAGCCAGGCCCGCGGCCGCCGCGGCGACCAGCTTGAGGTGGAATTCCACCAGGTCCGGCCGGGGCCAGCTGACCTCGGACAGCCAGCCAGTGACTCGCTCCTGGCCGGCCGCGGTCAGCGCGTACACCTTGCGGTCTGGCCGGTCCGGCAGCCCTGCGGCCTGCTCGGACGCCACCAGGCCCGCCTTCTCCAGCCGGCCCAGGATCACGTAGATCTGGCCGTCGTTCATCGCCTCGCCCAGCGGGCCGAGCGCCTGCCGCAGCCGGCCCCGCAGCTCGTAGCCATGCGACGGCTCCTTGGCCAGCAGCGCCAGTACCACTTCCTGCTGCACGGCTCGCCTCCCTAACGGTTATCCCTAAAGATAACCGTTATCCCCCAGCTGTCAAGGGGATGGCCGCATGACCGCCGGCCGTAGGCACGCACGCCAAACTCGCGCGGCCGGCCGGGCGCCGTTGTCTACCGGGCGCTGGCATCGGCCGGGCGGCCCTGCCAGGATCCGGGCGGACTGCCGCACCCGGGTCCCTGGCCGACGGAGTCAGCCCGGTGGGGTCACAGTCCCCGGGCGAGCCGGTAGTAGGCCTGGTTCCAGCGGAGCTCCCTGGCGAACTGCCGCCGGTCCGTGGCGGCGTCGATGATGAGCAGTTCGGTCTCCGCGATGCGCGCGAAGTCCTCGAGGGCTTCCAGGCCGACCGCGGTGCTCAGCACGGTGTGGTGCGGGCCGCCGGCCAGCAGCCAGCTCTCGGTGGAGGTGGCCAGGTCGGGCTCGGGCTTCCAGACGGCCCGGGCGACGGGCAGCCGGGGCAGCGGCTCGTCCGGCTGGACGATCTCGATCAGGTTCGTGGTCAGCCGGAAGCGGTCGCCGGCGTCGGACAGGCCGGTCACCAGGCCGGGGCCGGGGGCGGCGGTGAACACCAGGCGGACCGGGTCCTCGCGGTTGCCGATCCCCAGTGGGTGGATCTCGCAGCTGGGGCGCCCGGCGGCGATGGTGGGGCAGATCTCGAGCATGTGCGCGCCGAGGATCTTGGGCTCGCCCGGGCCGAGGTGATAGGTGTAGTCCTCCATGAAGGAGGTCCCGCCCGCCCGGCCCTCCGACATCACCTTGAGCACCCGCAGCAGGGCCGCGGTCTTCCAGTCGCCCTCGGCGCCGAATCCGTAGCCGTCGGCCATCAGCCGCTGGACGGCAAGCCCGGGCAGCTGGCGCAGGCCGCCGAGGTCCTCGAAGTTGGTCGTGAACGCGGTGAAGCCGCCGTCCTCGAGGAAGGAGCGCAGGCCCAGCTCCTGGCGTGCCGCGTAGCGCAGTGACCCGCGCCGCTCCCCGCCCGGGCGGAGCTCAGGGACGACGTCGTAAGCCTCGTCGTACTGGGCCGCCAGCGCGCCGGCTTCCCCGTCGGGGACGGCGTCGATGGCAGCTACCAGGTCATTGACTCCCCAGGTGTTCACGGAGAAGCCGAACACGCGCTCGGCCTCGACCTTGTCTCCCTCGGTGACGGCCACGTTGCGCATGTTGTCGCCGAACCGGGCCATGCGCAGGGACTGGGCGGCGCGCCAGCCCAGCGCGGCGCGCGTCCACGTCCCCACCCGACCGGCCACAACCGGGTCACTCACATGGCCCGCCACGATCTTGCGTGTGACACCGAGACGGCTCTGCAGATAGCCGAACTCGCGGTCCCCGTGCGCGGCCTGGTTGAGGTTCATGAAGTCCATGTCGATCTCGGACCAGGGCAGCGAGAGGTTGGCCTGGGTGTGCAGGTGCAGCAATGGCTTGCGCAGCGCCGCCAGGCCGCCGATCCACATCTTGGCGGGCGAGAACGTGTGCATCCAGGCGACAACGCCGGCGCACTCGCCGGAGGCGGTCGCGTCCAGGCAGGCGCGGCGGATCGCGTCGGCCGTCGTCAGCACCGGCCGCCACAGCAGCGGGACCGGGAGCTGGGCAGCGAGTGTCTCCGCGATCCGCTGGGACTGCTCCGCCACCTGGCGCAGCGTCTCATCGCCGTACAGGGACTGGCTGCCGGTCAGGAACCAGACCTGGGCGTCTGCGCCCGGGGATTGGGTCGGCATCGGCTCTCCTCGGTCCGTTGTCTCCCGG
This sequence comes from Streptosporangiaceae bacterium, assembly GCA_035518495.1. Lineage (GTDB taxonomy): Bacteria > Actinomycetota > Actinomycetes > Streptosporangiales > Streptosporangiaceae > UBA9676. The sequence goes on along the minus strand of DATIXO010000275.1, from coordinate 15,760 downwards.
CTGGGCGGTCACCGGGCTCGGCGGTGGCCCCGCGCAGCACAGGCCGCAGGCGTTCTGGTAGCGATGGTAGAGATCCGGTGCCGCGCTGCGCGATGGGCGGCCCCTGTCGGCGCTGTGTGCCGCGCCAGCTACGGATAGGGGCGCACAGTGGATAGGGGCGCACAGTAGGGCCAGGAGGTAGGAGGTGATCGCCGGGGCGGGATGAGCGGGCCGCGGCAGTCCGGGCGGCCTGCGGGGGTCAGCCGGCGTCTGACGTTTCCGGCGTGTCCACGCGTGCGCGGGCCGTACACTGACGTCCGCGCGCAGGTGGAGAACCAGGTCACGGCGGCTCCGCCGCCTGCTGTGGGAGAACCTTGGGCCGGGGAGAAGATCGATGGAGCCGCAGAGCACGGCGCTGTTCATCCTGCTGATGGCGGTGTTCTGCGTGCTGCTGGCCGGGGTGGCGTTCTCCCGGCAGCCGGCGTTCCGCGTGCTGGCCGCCTGCCTGGCGTTCATCCCGGCCATGCTCTTCGGGGTGGCGGCGGTCAACAAGTATTACGGCTACTACCAGACCTGGGGCGCGGCCGTCTCCGACCTCAGCGGCCAGGGAGTGAGCTCGGTGCCGCTGGTTCCCCGCGGCGTCTCCTCGCAGCGGCTGACAGCGATCCTGGCCAAGGTGACCGGCGGCAAGACCGCGGCCAGGCTCGGTGAGACGGTCCGCTTCACTGTCGCCGGCGACCGCAGCCACATCGTCCGGACCGCCTACGTCTACCTGCCGCCGCAGTACTTCCAGGCCACGTACCGCAGCCGCCGATTCCCGGCGATCGAGCTCATCAACGGCTACCCGGGGCAGCCGCAGGACTGGATCAACGTGGCGGGCATCGTCGCTTCCTACCAGACCCTGCTGCGCGACCACAAGGTCGCGCCGGTGGCCCTGGTCATGCCGGACCCCAATGGCAGCCGGCACGTCTCCCTGCAGTGCCTCAACGTCGCGCGTGGCCCACAGGACGCCACCTACCTCGCACAGGACGTCCCGGGCTACCTGTCACGTGTGCTGAGACTGCAGCCGTCCGGGCGGGCCTGGGGCGTCGTCGGCTACTCGGAGGGCGGCTACTGCGCCGCCAACCTCGCGCTGCTGTACCCGGGCCTGTACGGGAATGCGGGTGTGCTCAGCGGGTACTTCACGCCCGGCTGGGACCGGCTGGGCAGCCCCCCGCGGTGGATGAACCCGTTCCGCGGCGACGTCAGGCTCCGGAGAATGAACACCCCGCCCGACCGTGTGACCGCTCTCTCGCTGGCTGTCAGGATCCCCCGATTCTGGCTGGGGGCGGGCAGCTCCGACCACCCTGACGTGGTCGCGGCGCAAAACTTCCAGCGGCTGCTCCTGACGCGTCAGCCGAACGTGGTGCTCGACGTCGAGCACGGCGGCGGGCACACGATGGCAACCTGGCAGGCGCTGATCCCGCCGCTGCTTGAGTGGATGACGCCGCTGATCGCCAACGCGGCGCTGCACCCGCAGCCAGCTCAGGTGGTGGGCCATCCGGAGTCCGGGCCACGGGCCCATGTCCGCTCCGCGAGCGACGCCCGCACCACGGCGCCCTAGCGGATGCCTGACCTCGATGTTCTGTGATCCTGGGTTGAGGCCAATTCCCTACTTCACGGCAGCAGCGGCTCAGCTCGCTGGCGCCAGGGCGGCGGCGACGGCCTCGGGATCTGCGCAGCCGACGATCCACTCATCCCAGGGGGCACCCTCCAAGCGCACCCGCACGCCGCGGGGCGTGTCGCCGTGGACTGCGACGAACACCTTCTCGCCATGGCCGCGGACAGTGGCCACAGTAGCGACGCCGGGGACCCGCATCCCGACCTTGAACCCGGCCCCGATCCCGGTCCAGCCGTGGGCGTCGTCGAGCACCTCGACACCGCGAAGCGCCGACCGCGGCACACGAAGATCGCCGTGAACTGCCTCGGCCTTCTCCGCACCCGATAGGTGAAGCACCAGTTCGCCGCCTTCCAGTTGCAGCTCTGCCATGCCAGACTCCTCGCCGTCGGCTTGCTACCTCTTTCGATACTCTCCAGCTCGCCGCCGGAGCACCTGGAAAGCGCCTTTCGGGCTGGTGCGAACGGACCTGAGCTAAGCCCAATCCTCCCAGTTCAAAGGCACTCTTACGTGATGGACCGGCCGTCAGGCCCCAGCGAGACGAAAGGCCGAGGCTAACGGCGGTGCCCGCCCGGCCCGTGCCCCGGTGCCGCCGTTCGCCCGGTCACTTCATCGCGTACCCGTTCACCACCTGCTCGAGCAGCGCGCCGTACTGGGGCCAGGTCACGGCGCGGGTGGCGGCGATGAGCACGCTCGCGCTGCCAGCGCCCCGGACGTAGCAGGCGATCTCGCGGTAGTGGTTGTCATGGACCGCGGTGGTGTAGTCGTCGATCACGCATCTGCCCAGGCCGGCCCGGAAGGCCAGGGTGCCGGACGTCACGTCCGCCCGCACCGCGGTCTCGCCCGCCGCGCGCAGGTGCGCTACCCGGAAGCCAGGCCAGTCCCGCAGCGTCTCGCCGGCCAGCCCTCGGGTCACGTTCAGGTAGACCAGCACGGCGCCCGAGCGGTTGCTGAGGCCGAAGGTCATCGTGCCCGGGTCGCCGGGCTCCGGCCGCAGCGCGCTGGGGTAGGACAGCACGCCGCTCCGGCGCGCCAGGCTTGCCTGGCGCCAGCTGGCGGGCGCGGCCCCGGGACGGAACCAGGCGAAGCCGGACGGCGCGGCCTGCGCCTGGCTCTGCGCGGCCTGGCGCTGTGCGGTCTGGCCCTGGGGCGCCTGGCCCTGTGCCGTCTGGCCCTGGCCGGGCCCACAGGCGGTGGCCAGGGCCAGCAGCCCGGTGCAGGTGGCAAGCGGGACTGTCCTGCGGATCATCGGCGGCCCAGCAGTTCGCTCAAAACCGGCTCGCGCTGTGGCTGGCGGTGCGCCGTGAAGGTCACGGTCCGCTCGCAAGGTCACGGTGCGCTCGTGAAAGTCACGGAAATGGCGCCGGTCCGGTTCAGGTCAGCCGGCGTGCCCGGCGGGGAACCCGGCCAGGGCCCGGTCGGCCAGCCGTTGCAGGCGTGCCGCCGGGGGCGGGTGGGTCGCGAGCAGCAGCCGCTGGCCGAAGGTCCAGCGCTCGGGGGCGCCGAGCATGGCCGCGAGCTGGCAGATGCCGTCGGCGCAGCCCGCCGGGTCGCCGGTGAGCAGGACCGTCCTGGCGTCCGCGGCCCGCTCCTCTGCCCGCGCCGCGCGCAGATTGAGGTACATGAGCGCGCGCGAGGTCAGGTACCAGACGGCCAGCAGGAACGGCGCGGTCTGGGCGTCCACGTGATCCGGCAGGCCGAGCACGTCCTGGGCCGGGTCAAAGCCGCCGAGGGCGATGGCCGTGGCCAGCGACGCCTCGGACACCAGGATCACCCGGGCCAGCCGCCGCCAGGTGTCACCGTGCAGCACATGCGCGAGTTCATGGGCCAGCACGCCGCGCAGCTGCCGGCCGTCGAGGAGTTCCACCAGCGGCGGGGCGACCACGATCAGCGGGTGGCGCATCATCCCGTCGACGGCGAGCGCGTTGGCGAGCGAGTCCCGCGCGCGCCAGCCCACGACCGCGACCGGGGAGCGCCTGCGCGGCGGGAACGTCAGCGTCTGCATCACCGCGGTCAGGTGCTCCGACGGCGGGAGCCGCCGGAGCAGCGGCTGGCGGAGGCTGGCCAGGGCGGCGATGGGCACCACCACGATCACCAGGCCGGCGAACACGACCGGGCCGGCCCGCATGGCGTAGGCGGTGATCATCAGCACGAGCGCGTACTGCAGGCAGGTGATGATCACCGTGCGCCCGCGCCACCGCCCGCCCGCGCCCCGCGGATAGAGGCCCGGGATCAGCGATTTCGCCCGCCGGCGCCACGGCTGGCCGGCCAGGCCCGCCGCCGCGAGCGCGGCCAGCATGATCATCCACGCCGCGGCCACCTGGAGCCAGTTCCCCGACGGCGCCAGCAGGTGCATGAGAGCTGCCCCAGCGGGCGTCAGCCCGACGACGGCCAGCAGCGAGATCCGGATGACCTCCGTCACCCAGGTGGCCCGCCAGCGCAGCGTGAACGCCGCCTGCTGGGGCGTGCGCGGCCGTGGCCCGCCGGTGCCGGTGCTGGCGGCCCCGGGCTCGCCCCGCCACCCGCCGGCCAGGCCGACCATGATCACGAAAGCAACGGCGGACACGGCGGCGACCACGCCGAGAACCGCGCTGAGGTTCATGGAACCCACCCTGCCGCTGGCCCGCGGGGCCCAGCCGGGATAACCCGCGGAGCCCATCTGGGGATAACCGCGCCAATACTACGATCCGGCCCGCCTCGCGGGCCGGGCTTTCCCCTGGTGCGGCGGGCGGCCCGCGCGCGGCCGGCCGGGTGGCGCCAGTAGCCGCCGGCCATCGGGTACCGCCGCACCGCACCTGCGGCTGGCCGGCGGCCCCGGCAGGCTCAGATGTGGCCGCCGCGGTCATCCATGTCTCGTTGGTGCGGTCCTGATCAGGAGGGTACATTCGGGAGGGTGAAGCCGGAGGTGATCGATGAGCCTTCCGTGATCTCTGGCAGCCGGGCCGTTCCGCGGCTCGGCTTTGAGCTTTCTGAGTCGAAATTCCAGCCCCCGGCGGCCCGTCCCGGGATCGTCGACCGCACGACTCTGGTCGACCGGCTGGCCGCCGCGCAGGCGCCGGTCATCACCGTGGTCGCCCCGCCCGGCTACGGCAAGACGACGCTGCTGGCGCAGTGGGCGCAGCGGATCGGGCGCCGCGTGGCGTGGGTCTCCTGCGACGAGAAGGACAACGACCCCGTGGTGCTGCTGAGCGCGCTCGCGGTGGCGCTCGACCGGATCGAGCCGGTGGACCCGGGCATCTTCTGGGCGCTGGCGTCCTCGGGCGCCGGCATCACCGTGGTCCCGCGGTTCGTGTCCGCCGTCGCCGCGATGCGCCGGCCGGTCACCGTGGTGCTCGACCATGCCGAGGCGGTCACCAACAAGCAGTGCCTGAACACGGTCGCCGAGCTTGTCCTGCATCTGCCGCCGGGGTGGCGGTTCGCGCTCGCCTCGCGGTCCGGCGTGCCGCTGCCCGCGGCGCGGCTGCGTGCCCAGGGCGGGATCACCGAGATCAGCGCCGGGGATCTGGCGATGGGGCCGCAGGAGGCGTTCTGCCTGCTGAAAGGCGCCGGTGCCGAGGCCGGCGAGGCGGCGGTGCGCGATCTCCTGCAGCGGACCGAGGGGTGGCCGGCTGGGCTGTATATCGCCGCGCTGGCCATGAAATCCGGCACCCGGCAGCGTGAGGCCGGGTACACCTTCACCGGCGATGACATCTTCATGGGCGACTACCTGCGCTCTGAGCTGCTCGACCGGGTCTCCGGCGCGGAGGCGTCGTTCCTCGCCCGCACCTCGGTCCTGGACCGGATGTGCGGGCCGCTGTGCGACGCGGTCCTGGGTGAGAAGGGGTCCGGGCGTGTGCTCGACCGGATGGAGAGCCGGAATCTGCTGGTCGTCCCGCTCGACCGCAGGCGTGAGTGGTACCGCTACCACCATCTGCTGCGGGAGCTGCTGCAGTCCGAGCTCCGGCGGCGGGAGCCCGATCTGGTCGCCGATCTCCATTTCCGGGCCGCCGCGTGGTTCGAGGCGAACGGGATGCCGGAGGCCGCGCTCGAGCATGCGCACGCCGCCGGGGACTACGACCGGCTGACCCGCCTGGTCCTGAGGCTGCAGCAGCCGGTCTGGGCCAGCGGGCGGGTGGAGACGGTCCTGCGGTGGATGGAGTGGCTCCGGGATATCACCTCGGCCGAGCACTATGGCGCGATCGCCGTGCACGGCTCGCTGATCTTCGCGCTGCTCGGGCAGCCGGCCGAGGCCGAGCGCTGGGCGGCCGCCGCGGAACGTGCCTCGCCCGCGGGGATCCTGCCCGACGGGAGCACGATGGCGGGAACGCTGGCGTACCTGCGCGCGATCCTGTGCCGCGACGGCATCGGCCAGATGCGGCGCGACGCGCAGGCCGCATGGGACGGGCTGAGCCCGGCGAGCCCGTACCGCGCCACGATGCTGTACACCGAGGGCATCTCCTACCTGCTGGAGGGCGACCCGGACCGGGCCGGGCCGGTGCTCGCCCGCGCGGACGATGTCGCGATCGGCGCCGGCTCACTGCCGCTGGCGGCGCTCATCATGGCCGAACGGTGCGCCGTGGCGGCACAGCGCGGCGACTGGCCCGCTGTGACGGCGCTCGCGCAGCGCGCGGTCGGCATCGTGGAGGACGGATGCCTGGGCGATTACTGGACCAGCGCCCTGGTCTACGCGTGGGCGGCCCGGGCCGAGCTGCACCGCAAGGACATCCCCCAGGCGCGCTACTACCTGGGGCGCGCCTCCCGGCTCAGGCCCCTGCTGACCTACGTGCTGCCGGCCGTGTCGGTCCAGGCGCTGCTGGAGATGGCGTGCGCCTACCTGACGCTGGCCGACCATGGGGGCGCCGCGGCGGTGCTGGCGCAAACCCGCGACATCCTCCAGCAGCGGCCGGATCTCGGCGTCCTGCCCGGTCAGGCCGCCGGGCTGCGGTCCAGGCTCGCCACGCTCAAGACCGGCTCCGCCGGCGCGTCGTCGCTGACAGCGGCCGAGCTGCGGCTGCTGCCGCTGCTGTCCACGCATCTGTCGTTCCGGGAGATCGGCGAGCGGCTGTTCGTCTCTCCGCACACGATCAAGACACAGGCGTACTCCGCGTACCGCAAGCTCGGGGTCTCCTCCCGCAGCGACGCGGTCGCCCGCGCGCGCGAGCTGGGGCTGGACGGCCGCTGAGGGCTGCAGGCCCATCAGCTCGGCCCGTGCCAATCCTCGCCGCTTTGCCAATCAGAGTTAACCGGCAAGCAAAGAACCGCTTGAGGGCAGCACAGGCCCATGAGCGGGTAAAGGTTCGGTTTCATACCAATCGGATGATGCGCCGCCGGGGCCGGCTGGCGTTGGGTGGTGGTGAGGGCAAGGGCCCTCCAGTGTGATCTCCCATGGCGGGCGGCCATCTGGCCGCCGGAGAGAGCGGAGAGATCCCGGTGGCGACCCACGTTGCCGAGCAGCATGCGGCCTCCGCCAGCGAGCCGGGGGCGGTCGCGGGCGTCCCGATCCTGGCGTCGAAGATCACAGCGCCGGGCTCGCCGGGCTGGGCGGTGCCGCGCCCCCGGGTCACCAAGCTCATCGCCGAGGGCACCCGGTCGTGCCCGCTGACCGTGGTCACCGGCCCTCCCGGCGCGGGCAAGACGATGGCCCTGGCGCTATGGGCGGCTGCGGAGCCCGGGGCTGTGGCCTGGGTTTCCCTGGACGAGTGGGACAACGAGCCTGGCGTCTTCTGGTCCCACGCCATCGAGGCGCTGCGCCGGTCCGGTGTCACCGCCGCCGGCGCACTGCCGGCTGCCCCGCGGGGGCGGGCAGCCGGCCATGTGTTCCTGCTGCGGCTCGCCTCGGCGCTGGCCGCCCAGCACCCGCCGGTGACGCTGGTCGCCGACGACCTGCATGTGCTGGCCGGGCCGCCGGTGCTGGACGAGCTCGACCTCGTGCTCCGCAACGCCGGGCCCGGCCTGCGCATGCTTGTCTCCTCGCGGACCGATCCGCTGCTGCCGCTGCACCGGTACCGGCTGGCGGGCGAGCTGGCCGAGATCCGGGCCAGCGACCTCGCCTTCAGCACCGCCGAAGCGGGCCTGCTGGTCGCCCAGCACGGCGGCACGCTGTCGGCGGATTCGCTGGAGAGCCTCACCCAGCGGACCGAGGGCTGGGCGGCTGGCATCCGCCTGGCCGCGATCTCCATGGGCACTCATCCCGACCCCGACCAGTTCATCAAGGAACTGATCACCGACGACAGCGCCCTGACCGGCTACCTGGTGGAGGAGGTGCTCCGCAGCCAGTCGCCCGAGGCCCGGGAAGTCCTGCTGAGCACCTCCATCCTGGAGCAGGTCAGCGCCGAGGCCGCTGTCGAGCTCACCGGCAAAGCGCAGGCCGCCGCGATCCTGTCGGCCGCCGCGCGCGCGAACGCGTTCGTGCAGCCGGCCGGGCACGGGTGCTACCGCTACCACACCTTGTTCGCGGAGGTGCTCCGCCTGAAGCTGAGGCGTGAGCACCCGGACCGGGTGACCGTCCTGCACCGGCAGGCTGCCCGGTGGTATCAGCGCAGCGGCCTGCTCACCGACGCTGTGCGGCACGCCGCCCGGGCCGGTGACTGGCAGCTCGCCGCCAGCATCGCCGTCGACGGCCTGGCGATCGGCGAGATCATCGAGCCGCCGGCCGGCCAGTCGCTGGCCGGGGCGTTCGTGGGCATGCCACCCGGCGGGACCTGGACCGGGCCCCAGCCGTACCTGGCCGCCGCCGCCGCCGCGCTGGCCGGCCACCGGCATGCGGCGTCCGCCGCCGCGCTGGCTGCCGCGGAAGGCATCCTTGAGCGTCTTCCGGGCGGCCAGGAGGCCGCGAGCCGGCTGGCAGCCGCGATGATCCGGCTGGCCGCCGCGCGCCGCACCGGCGACCTCACCGTGGCCGCGGCGGCGGCCTCCCGTGCGGATGCGCTGATCGGCGCGATGCCAGCCGGCCAGCCCGGCGAGCCCCGCCAGCATGCGCGGGCCCGGGCGCGCGTGCTGTCCGGCTGCGGGGCCGTCGCGATGTGGTCGGGCCAGTTCGACGAGGCGGCCCGCGTCCTCGAGGCGGGTGTGGCCGCCGTCACGGGCGGGGATCGCGAACGGGCCGGCTGCCTCGGGCAGCTCGCGCTGGTGGAGGTGCTGCGCGGCCGCCTGCGCAGCGCGGCCAAGCTGGCCGGCCAGGTGGCAGCGGCCGCGGGCGCCGGGGAGCAGCAGGCGCCCGGCCAGCCCGCGGGCGCCGGGGCGCTGGTCGCGCTCGCCTGGGTGCACCTGGAACGGGGTGACCTGCGCGGGGCGCGCAGCCGGCTCAGGCAGGCGGACGCCGCCCTTGCCGCCAGCCCGGACAAGCTGACCGGGGCGCTGGCTGGCCTGGTGGCGGCGCGCTGCGGGCTGGCCGAGGGACACGCCGAGGCGGCCGCGCAGGCCGTCGCAGCGGCGCGGTCCGGGTGGTCCGTCCCGGCCTGGCTCGACCAGCGGCTGAGCCTGGCCGAGTCGCGGGCATGCGCGGCGGCCGGTGACATCCCGGCCGCGCTCGCCGCGGCCAGGCGGGCCGGCCAGGCGGGCCGTGACACCTCGCTGGAGGTGGCGGTCACGCTCGCGCACGCGTGGGTAGCCGCCGGGGACGGCACGAACGCCAGGCGTGCGCTCGCGCCCGCGCTGGCGGCCGGCAGCGCCACACCCGAACGGGTGCGCCTGCAAGCGTGGCTGGTCGACGCGCGGCTCAGCTACGGCAGCGGCGACAGCGCCCGGGGGCGCCGGTCACTCACGTCAGCGCTGCGGCTGGCCGAACGTGAGCAGCTGCGGCTGCCGTTCGCCATGGAGCGCGGCTGGATCGCGCCGGTGCTGCGGCGTGACCCCGAGCTCGCCCGCACCCACCGGCGCCTGTTCACCCCGGCCCGTCGTCCCGGCCAGCCCCCGGCGCCCCAGGGTGCGCCCGAGCGGGCGGCGGTCGTGGCGGTGGAGCCGCTCACCGAACGCGAGCGTGAGGTGCTGCGGCACGTGTCAGGCATGCTGAACACCGCCGAGGTCGCCAGCGAGATGTACATCTCCGTCAACACGGTCAAGTCGCACCTCAAGAGCATCTACCGCAAGCTGGCCGCGGCCCACCGCGGCGAGGCGGTCCGCCGGGCCCGGCAGCTCGAGCTGATCTGACCGCACCCGGCCCGGCGCGAAAAGGGCGAAACGGAGGTTCGCCGCCGCTGTCCCTGACCCGGTAGGTGATGATCTGCCAAGGATCGGGGGAATCCTGGGAACGGCGCCTCGATCTACCGGAAGCTGGGGGCCTCCTCGCGGAGCGAGGCGGTCACCCGGTGCCGGGAGCTGGCGCTGGTGGAAGGGTGAGACATCTCATCCGTTACGCATGATGTGGGACCTGTTCCTGCCGCGCCAGGATGCGAGGGTGCCGGTGCCTGCAACCAGTGCCGGGGAGAGGGGATGAGGCCATGTCTCATCAGGGACCGCGGTCGCGTGCCGGGGCCGGATGGGTTACCTTCGCCGCCATCATGATGATCGTGCTGGGGATCTTCGGCGCGCTCGAGGGGCTCGCCGCGATCGTCAGGAGCGGCTTCTACCACGTGCCGCCCCACTACTACGTGAGCATCAACGCCAGAGGGTGGGGGTGGATCCACCTGATCGTCGGCATCGTGGTGGTGCTGGCCGGCTTCGCCCTGTTCCAGGGGGCCCTGTGGGCCCGGGTGGTGGGAATCATCATGGCCGTGGTGTCCGCGATCGCGAACTTCCTGTTCATCCCCTTCTATCCGGTCTGGTCGCTGCTGATCATCGCGATCGACGTGGTCGTCATCTGGGCGCTGGCCGCGCACGGCCGCGCGCTCGCCGAATACTGAGGGTCACGCCCGGCCGGTGATCGCCGCGACCTCGTCCGGGCTCAGCTCGATCGAGGCGGCCGCGACGTTGGCCTCGGCGTGCCCGGGCGATCCGGTGCCGGGGATCGGCAGCATCCGCGGCGACCTCGCCAGCAGCCAGGCCAGCATGATCTGCCGGGGGCTGGCGCCGTGCCGCCGGGCCGCCGCGGCCACCGCCGGGTTGCCGTCGGACTGCTGGATCGGCGCCCACGGCAGGAACGCGATCTGCTCCAGCTCGCACAGCTCGACCATCGGCTCCGACTTGCGGTCGGCCGCGTTGTACCTGTTCTGCACCGAGACGACCGGGGTGATCTGCTGCGCCGCCCGCAGCTGTGCCGGCGAGACGTTCGAGATCCCGATGTGGCGGATCTTCCCCTCGTCCTTGAGCTGCACGAGCGCCCCCAGCGACTCGGCCAGCGGCACCTTCGGGTCGGGCCGGTGGAACTGGTACAGCGGGATCTGGTCCAGCCGCAGCCGCCGCAGGCTCCCCTCACAGGCCGCGCGCAGGTGCCCGGGCCGGCCGTCGGCGTCCCACCGCCCTGGGCCCGGCCGCACCAGGCCGCCCTTGGTGGCGATGACAAGATCGCCGGGATACGGGTGCAGGGCCTCGGCGATCAGCCGCTCGCTGACCTCCGGGCCGTAAGAGTCGGCGGTGTCGATGAAGTTGACACCGAGTTCCACCACCCGCCGCAGCGTCGCCCTGGCCTGCTCCGCGTCCGGCGGGTCGCCCCAGATGCCGTCGCCGGTGACCCGCATCGCGCCGAAGCCCATCCGCCGCACCACCAGGTCGCCGCCGAGCTCGATGGTGCCCGCGGCTGCCGCGCTGACAGGACCGGTCATGCGCCGCCTCCCGGTGTCTGCCGCTCCCCTGGCAGCCTAACGGCCCCGGGCCGGCCGCCCGGCGGCGGTTCCCGGCCGCGCCCGCCGGCGGTTCCCGGTCAGGTGTCGATGTTGGGGCTGCCGGCCGGGAGCGGTACCAGGTGCGCGGGGGGCTCGGGGATCACGACCGCCGACTCGACCGTCAGGTCCTGGCGGACGTGGATGAGCTCGCCGGAGGCCAGCATGCGCCAGCCGCGTTCCCCATCCAGCTCCTCCGACGCGACGACGACCGAGGGGAGCGCCTGCAGCGCGGGCGCGTGCACCGACGACGTCGTGCTGCGGGCGTGCAGGCCGGAGCGGCCCGTGCCGTCAGCGACCGTGCCGTCAGCGACCGTGCCGGTGGCCGCGCCGCTGGCCGTGCCCGCCGGGGCGCTCGCCCCCGCTGGCCGCTCGATGATGTGCAGCGCATGCTGCCCGGGGTAGCGCAGCGCCCACAGCTCGCCGGGCGCGGCGACCACGGTGTTCAGCGACGAGACCGGCAGGCGGGCGCCTATCCACCGGGCCGCGGCCGCGATGCCCGCGCCGACGTCGCCGCCGTGAGCCTCGGTCTGCTGGGTGATCAGCGCGAAGTAGCGCTCGGAGTCAGTGTCCCCGAGCACCAGCTCGCGGTAGCTGCCCAGCTGCTCCTCCAGCCGCTGGACTTCGCCGAAGCCGCCGTTGTGCGCCATGATCCGGCCGTGCATGGTGAACGGATGGGTGTTGCGCACCGACCGGCCGCCCGCCGTCGCCAGCCGCACATGCGCGACGAAGACCGCCGACTCGGCCTGCTTCGCCTCCCGGATGAAATCGGGGTCCCGGAACGCCGGCTCGGGCTGCTTGTCCAGGACAGGCGCGCCCGCGGGATCGAAGAACCCGATCCCGCTCCCGTCGGCGTTGCGGCGGCTCTGCACCTCCAGCGAGTCCGGCGCGTCGAGCAGCCAGAACGTGGCGACGACGGGTTCGGATCCCGCGGTCAGCCCCAGCAGCCTGCACATGACACAGCTCCGTTCCGCTGCCGGCCTAGCCGGGCGCCGGTGCCGCCGGCTCCCCGGCGGTGCCGTGCAGGAAGGCGACGAGGCCGGCGAAGTAGGTTTCCTGGTCGTCATACATGGCCAGATGGCTGCCCTCCGGGCAGTACAGGTAGCTGCCCGCGGGCAGGCGGCTGGCCATCATCTCCATGTGGGACGGGTCCATCGTGTCGTAACGGGCGCCGATGACCAGGGCCGGCACCGTGATCGACGCGAGGTCGCCGGTGCGGTCCCAGCCGGCCAGCTTGGCGTCGGCGCTGATCCCGAGCTCGCTCGGGCCCTGCATCGACACGTAGATCGCCGGGTTGATGTGGGCGATGCCGCGCTGGGCCGGATCGGGCCAGTCCTTGAGCGGCATGCGCAGCACGTGGTGCACGTAATGCTGCTCGTTCAGCAGCTCCATGTACCGGGGGTTCTCGATGTCGCCGCTGGCCTCCAGCGCCTTGATCTCGGCCAGCGCCGCCTGGTCCATCTCCGGCATCAGCACCTGCTCGGCATAGGCGTTGTAGGCCGGGACGCTGGCCATCATGTTGGAGATGACCAGCCCGCGCAGATGCTGCTGATGGGCGAGGGCGTACTCGATGGCAAGGATCCCGCCCCATGAGTGGCCGTACAGGACGAAGCTGCCGGAGTCCAGCCCGAGCGCGACGCGGACCTGCTCCACCTCGTCGACGAAGCGGTCAACCTCCCACAGCGAGGGCTCGTCGGGCTGGTCGCTGAAACCCGACCCGAGCTGGTCGTAGTAGTAGTACTCGACGCCGGCGGCGGGCAGGTAGCTGTCGCAGGCCTCCAGGTACTCGTGCGTCGCCCCGGGCCCGCCGTGCAGCAGCAGCACCCGGAGGGCGGGGTTGTTGCCGGTCCGCTTCACCCAGACCCGGTAGGTCCCCTTGGGGGTGCTCACCGGGATCATCCGCGCACCCCCGCCGAGCACGTCGTCCCGGCCGGAGTTATCCAGATAGCTGCTTGTCGGCCCCACGTGATCCTCCCTTCCCCCACAGCAGCTTAGAGACCCGGCCTGCCGGGCGCCCGGGGCGCGGCCGTCCGCGTTGCGCCCCCCTGCCGGGGCGGGCTCGCGCGCGCGGCTCAGCGCCCGCCATGCCTGCCCGTTTGGCGCCATCCTGGCCTTCCTTTACTCCGCTGGCCGGGAATGCCAGCCTGGACGGGTGATGCCGGCCATCAGGTACTGCGCCACGCCCGCGGGCCGTGTCGCCTACTCGGTGCTGGGCGCCGGGCCGCCGCTGCTGTTCGAATCGGGCTGGATAACCCATCTCCGCGGGCAACTGGAGCTGTTCTCCTTCGCCAGCTTCACCGAGCGGCTGGCCGAGCGGTTCACGGTGATCCGCTACGACAAGCCCGGGTGCGGCCTGTCGGACCGGGACGGGATCGACCTGTCGTTCGACGGGCAGGTGGCAGCGGCACTGGCGGTCGCCGACGCCGCCCGGGCCGGCCGGTTCGCCATGTTCGGCGCCTCGCAGGGCGGCCAGCTCGCCGTGGCGATAGCGGCGAAGTGCCCGGATCGCGTCGACGCGCTGGTGCTGTACGGCATGTGCGCCAGCGGCGCCGACCTGGCACCGCCCGAGGTCAGGGACTCGATCGTGGCGCTGATGCGGGCGCACTGGGGCCTGGGCTCGAAAATGCTGGCCGGCATCTTCATCCCCGACCCGACCGCCGAGGACGTGGAGGCGTTCACGCGGCTGCAGCGGGCGGCCGCCTCGGCCGCCGTGGGCTGCCGGCTCCTGGAGGTCTACTACGGCACCGACGTCAGGGCGCTGCTGCCGACGGTCCAGGCGCGGACGGCGGTGCTGCACCGGGAGGCGGACAGCGCGACATCGTTCGAGCTGGGCCGCGAGGTGGCCACGCTGATCCCCGGGGCGGCGCTCATCCCGCTGCCAGGCTCCGGCCATCTCTTCTACCAGGGTGAATGGGAAGCGGCGCTGGCGGCGACGCTCGGCTTCCTCGGCGAGCGGACGGGCCCGCAGCCGCGGCTCACCGGCCGTGAGATGGAGGTGGCCAGGCTGGTCGCCGAGGGGCTGACCAACCATTCCATCGCGGTGCGCCTGTCCGTCGCGCCACGGACCGCGGAGGCGCACGTCGAGAACATCCGGCGCAAGCTGCAGGTCCGCTCGCGCGCCCAGATCGCCGCCTGGATCACCGAGCACCGGCCGGCACCGTAGCGGCGCCCGGGCTGTGCGCCACCGGCGGCATCGGCGACAGCCTCGGTAGTTCGCCCGATGCGCCGGGCGGCGTCCGGGCGCCAGGGCCCCCTGGACCCGGCCGGTACCGGTAGTTCACCCGATGGCGCCCCGCGGCCGGGTCATCCTAGGTTCGGGTCATGACCCCCACCAGGCAGCCCACCCGCCCGGAGCGCGCGTGCCCGCGCTGGTCCCCGCCCTTCGTCCCCGATCCCGCCGGAGCGTGGCAAGCCAATGAGCAGAGACAGCATGAGCGCATCGCCCCGGGTCGGCATGTTCCCGCCCTTCGGCCTGCTTGAGCAGGATCCGGAGACCGCGGCGGCGTTCCTGGCGCGGGCCGGCGCGGCAGGCATCGACCACGTCTGCTGCGGAGACCATGTGAGCTTCTTCACCGGCATGGGGTTCGACGGGCTCCTGCAGGCCACCGCGCTGGCGATGCTCCACCCCACACTGCCCGTCTACACCGGCGTGTACCTGCTGCCGCTGCGCCATCCGGTGCTGGTGGCCCGCCAGCTCGCCGACCTCGGCCGGCTCGCCCCGGGCAGACTCATCTTGGGGGTGGGGGTGGGCGGCGAGGACCGGCACGAGGTCGCGACCTGCGGTGTCGACCCGGCAACGCGGGGCATGCGGATGAACGAATGCCTCACGATCGTGCGCCAGCTCCTGACCGGCAAGCCGGTCACCTTCCACGGCACCTTCTTCGACCTTGAGGAGGCGGTCATCGCCCCGGCGCCGGCCACCCCGGTTCCCATCATCGTCGGGGGCCGCTCGGACGCGGCGATCAGGCGGGCCGGCCGGCTCGGCGACGGCTGGCTCGGCATCTGGAACTCTCCCCAGCGGTTCGCCGCCGCGGTCGAGATGGCGGCGCAGGAGGCCGCCGCCGCGGGCCGCCCAGACCCGCCGGCGCGCCACGCGATGCAGGTGTGGTGCGGGCTGGCGGACTCCAAAGAGGCTGCCCGTGCCTGCCTGGCGCCGGCCATGCAGGACTTCTACCAGCTCCCGTTCGAGCGCTTCGAGCGTTACTGCCCCTACGGCACCGCCGAGGATGTCGCCGGGTTCCTCGCGCCGTACGCCGCCGCGGGCTGCACGGAGTTCAACCTCATCCCGCAGTCGCCCGACGACGATCAGGCCATGGCCGGCGTGGCGGCGGTCAGGAGGCTGCTGGCACGCGCTGCGTGACCCAGCGGTGGTGATTCCCGGCTGGACGGC
>DATIXO010000274.1:0-2092 GCA_035518495.1 Streptosporangiaceae bacterium | reverse complement strand
TGCGCAACCCGAAGGGAGGCGCCCGGTGAACGAGGACGAGATGATGGACCGGGTCAATGCCCTGCCCGACCGCTTCGCAGGCCGTCTCGACCCCACTGACCTTGACGATGTCCGCGAGGCGGCCTACGCAGGGGAATGGGGAGAGGCGGTCGACAACCTGATCGCCGGGCTCGCTGAGACCCGGGCCGAGGTGACCACGGCCGAGCGCGACGAGCTGCGCTCCCTGCTGGACGCCATGGGCCTGCCCACCGGCATCACCGAGGGGCTGAACATCCAGGGCTGACGGCCAGCCACGCATCGTGCGCCAGGCTGAGCATCGGCCGGGGCTCTGCGATCGCGCTCGCGCCCGTGCCGGTCAGGCTGCCCAGCGCACCGGCCGGGTGCTGGTGACCATCCGGGCGGCGAAGCCGGCGCTGAAGTCGCGCCACCAGGTGCGGCCGAGTCCCCCGAAGGGCTCGCCGGCGGGCGCCGTTGTGGCGACGATCTGCTGGTAGATGCCGTCGGCCGCGGCGTCGGGGAGGCGGACGGTGGCCGCCCACGCCGCGAGGGCGTCGTCGAGGCTCATCGTTCCTCCGCGGTTCCGGCTGGCTGGTCGTAGGCGGCGAGCGCTGCGCCCAGCGTACGGCGGGCGAGCGAGAGGCGGTAGCGCACGGTGCCGGCCGGCACGCCGAGGGCGGTGGCGATCTGGCCGCTGGTCAGCCCGCCAGCGGCGGCCATCGTGACGGCGACGCGCTGCTCCTCGGGCAGCCGCCTGATCGCCTCGCCCACCACCGTGACCCGCTCCGCCGCGATGACCGGGGCGCTGGCCGGCGGCGACGCGGGCGCGGGCTCGTGACCCAGGGCCGCCTCGGCGCCGGCCCGGGTGCGCTCGTGCCGGTGGGTGTCGATCGCCAGGTTCCTGGCCACGGTGAAGATCCACGCCCGCTGCCCGTCGGCCGATCTGCCCGCCAGCTCGGGGAGCCGCTGCCACACCCGCATGAAGACCTCCTGCATCAGGTCGGCGGCGGCCCACCTGTCACCGGTCCGGCCGGTGAAGTAGGCGTGCACCGCGTCCCGGTGCCCCTCGTACAGCTCGCGGAACTCAGCTTCCCGGTCCATCGGCGGCCAGGATTTCCCCGAAGTTTTCGGTGGTGAGCACCTGGAACACCGCCACGAGCCCGGGCGGTGCGGTGATGGTGCCGAGCAGGATGATGTCGGCTATCTTCTCCCGCACCATGTCCTCGCTGACGCCCTGCTCGACGGTCATGTCGCCGAGCAGGACCAGGCTGACCGGGTGGTCGAGCAGCCGGAAGAAGTCCGGGCCGACCCGCATGTCTTCGAGGATGATCCGCGGGTCACCGGACCGGTACCACGCCGACTGGCCGGTGATCTGGATCCTCGGCTCGAGCAGATCCCGGCTCGCCTCCGGCGCGATGAGCTGCCCGGCGACGATCACCTGCGCGAATCCCACTTCGGTGACCGGGCCGGTCACGATCACCTGCCCGGCGGCGATCAGGATGTCGCCGGGCTCGCCCGCGGGGTTGGCCAGCATCGCCCCCGACAGCTTGACCTGGCCGGAGAGGACCTTGAAGTCCTGCCCGTCGGTGTGCCGGTAGTAGCTGACGCTGCCCGAGCCGCCGCCCAGGACCCGGCCGAGGACCGCCTCGCTGCCCCGTGGCGCGAGCACCAGCCCGACCACGGTGATCCGCTGCGGCACCTCACCGGTCACCTGGCTGGTGATCACCAGCATCCCGATGACCACCAGCACGTCGTCCGCGGCGCCGAGCCCGTCGCCGCTGACCGTCAGCGAGCCGGTGTGGATCCGGACGTTCGCGCCGTCGGGCACGAAGACCGTGGCGCCCACCTCCGAGGTGGGGATCCTGGCGTACGCGGCCGCCAGCGACTGCGGCACGATGACCGTGCCCACCTCTTCAATGCGGCCGATAGCGGCCAGCTCCTCCGGTGAGGTGAGGTGGCTGAAATCGACGACCGCCTCGCCACTGATCACCCGGCGGTCTTCCACCGGCTCACTCGTGCTCATCGCGTCCCTCACCTGCCCGTTACCTGCGGCCGATGACCAGCGCCAGGCGCCTGGCCGGCCGGGCCACAGCCC
>DATIXO010000273.1:0-4696 GCA_035518495.1 Streptosporangiaceae bacterium | reverse complement strand
GGGCTGGATGAGCTCCTGACCGCCACGTTGTCCTGATTCGCTTTCCTCCGGCCCGTGCGCTGCGCCGGTTCCTGGTGCCCTGGCGCCGTCGTCGGCGCCGGGTGCCCGGGACCAGGCAACCCGCGTGGATGATCAGGGTGGCGACCTTCTCGGCCGCTGTGTGCGCCACGGCGGGCAGCACGGAGGTATAAGTGTCGGCGGTCAGCACGATGCTGGAGTGGCCGAGCATGTCCTGCACGACCCGCAGGTCGACCCCGGCGGCCAAACTGGTAGAGAGCAATGTTCCAACCACACTGAATACCTCAGCCTGGGCCGGGAGCCCTGGGGCTATTCCCCGCGTTGGTGATTGCGAGTGCGGGCTAGGTCGGCTGCGTAGCGGTTCCAGTCTGCTCCGGCTTCGTGCGTCCAGTGGACAGCGGTTCCCGGGGCTAGGTGGAGGAGGTCGGCGAGGACGGCGGCGGGCATGCGGGCGGCCAGGTCGGTGAGTGCGGCACGGCGTCCTGCTATGGCGTAGATGCCGAGGGCGCGCAGGCGCTGGCCGAGCTGGCCCGGGGTGATCGGGCGGCCGGGCAGGCCGCCGGGGAACAGCCATGGCGTGCTGGGCGGGGATCCGGTCCCGGTGCGGGAGCGGCCGGTGCGGATCAGCTCGGTGAGGATGACGCCGAGCGGCTCGGGGAGCGGCGCGTCATAGCGGCCGAACCGGACGAAGACGGTGCCGTCGTGGCTGGTGACCTGGCTGGTGGTCATGGCGGCTATCCGCGACAGCTGCTGACCGTAGAGCAGGAGCAGGCATCCGGCGGCGCGGTCGGTGAGGTCGAGGGTGTCGTCGTGCAGCAGGCGGGTGGCCTGTGCCCAGCGGTCGTCCTGGCTGGCGGCGGTGCCGCTGCGGTGGGCCGGGCCGGGGATGTCGGGCGCCGCGCAGTGCCCGCGGGCGGCTGCCCAGGTGAGGAAGTCGCGGACCTGGCCGGCGCCGGGGCCGGTTGCCAGCCAGCCGTCGACGTCGGCCTGCCGGCATTTCTGCAGTGACCTGCCGTGCCGGGCGAGCCAGGCGGTGAAGTCCGCGGCGGCGCGGATGTTGTTGCGCGCGTGGGCGGTGTATGTGCGCGGCCGGCCGGCCTTGCCGGCGCTGGTGCGCAGGCGGCGCATCACGTGCCAGGTGGCGTAGGCCTGCACGAGACGGCGTCCGGCGGCGGGCTCGATGGCGGCGAGGATGCCGGTGAGCCATTGCCCGGTGCGGGCGAGTTCTTCATCGCGGGGCGGCAGCACGCCGCCGGCCACCAGCGCATAGCGCAGCTGATCGGCTGCCCGGCGGCGGTGATGGGCATCGAGCGCCTGGTGAGTGGCGGGCAGGTTTCCCGAAGCGACCTGGGCGAGGATCCCGGCGCCGCCGTCCCGGCGCAGCCAGTTGAGCGCTGACTTGGGCGTGCGGGCCGCGCAGATCGCCTCGAAGACGGGCATCAGCGCGGCCGGGACGTCGCCGCCGGGTCCGGCGAGCAGCGCCGCGGCCCGCCGCCGCAGGCTGCACCGCTCGCACCGGCCGCGCTCGTAAAGCTTGTCCTCAAGGCCGCAGCCGGTGCATGCGCTGGTGACGGGCTGCCCGGCGCAGCTGGCGCAGGTGTCAGCATCCGGGCCGGGCGGGGCGACCAGCCGCCGCAACTGCCCGCAGGATGCGCATCGTGCCCGGTGTCGCAGCGCGGCGGTGTAACACGGGTCGCAGACCGGTCCTTCGGGCCAGCGGGCCTGCGGCGGGCGGTCCTGGCCGCAGCGGGCGCAGCGGGCGGCGGCCCGCGGCGAGCACGACGGGCAGACCGGATGGTCGCTGGAGGCGAAGTTGCATTCCCGGTACTTGCCGCACACGCTGCAGAGGGCGCTGGGCATCCGGTAGCAGCTGACGCAGATGTCCGGCGCGTCACCGCGGGCCCGCACCACGATCGAGGCGCTCTGCCCGCATACCCCGCACCTGCGGTGCCCGCGGTCGTGGCGGCGGCACCGCTCGCAGATGCGCTGCCTGTCGGCGTCGCGGCTGACGACCGGTTTGACCTGGCCGCAGTGCGCGCACTCAGCTGTGATCTGGCGGGCGGTGCACGGCTTGCACATGCCCCCGTCCGGTGTGCGGTAAAGCGGCATCCCGGTCCGGCCGCAGCGCGCGCACGCGGGCACGGTCAGCGTCTTCGATCCGCGGGCGATCAGCTCGGAGACCAGGCGCCCGGCCACCGGCGGCGCCCCATGCCGGAGCATGCCAGGATCGGCGGCCAGCGCCGCGGCCAGGTCCCGCAGCACCGCCGGGCTGGTGGCCACCGCGTCCACCGCGGCGGCGGCCTCGCTGCGTGGCAGCGACCCCTCAGCCGTGATCACGTACCGGATCAATGCGTCCCGGCGGCAGGCAGCACACGGCCGCCGCGTGCCGTGGCTGGTCAGCTCATGACCTTCAGGGCAGCGGGCCACTGCCGCCCTCCGGGGCCGGGACCACCCGGGCCCGCACCGGCCGGGGCCGCCGCGCCGGCGATGGCGGGGCCGGCCTGGTGACGGCGGGCGTCCTGGCCACCTCGATGAGGTCACCGGGCTGGCAGCCCATGATGTCGCACAACGCGGCCAAGGTGGCCAGGCTCAGCCGCTCCGGGACGCCGGTGACCAGCCGGTAGACCTGCTCGCGGGACAGCGTGATGCCGCGCTCGGCCAGCAGCGGCCCCAGCTGGGTCGTGGCGTACATGTCCTTCTCAGCCATCAGCCGCCGCAGATGCCACCGGTAACCGGCCGTTTTCGCTGCCATGCCTGCCGTCCTCTCCTTCGAAGGCGCGGGCCAGCGCGGCCCGCAGCATCCGGTTCCTCGCGTCCTGCCCGACCGTGGTGTAGACGGCCGTCGTCGATGCCCAGGAATGCCCTGCCTGCTGCTGCACGAACAGCGGGTCAGCACCGTCTTCGATCAGGTGCGAGATGTATGAGTGACGCAGGCAGTGGACCGACAGCTCGGCCGGGAGCCCGGCCGCGACCCGCCAGGCGGCGAACCGGTCATCGATCTGGCGGGGCGAGATCCGCCCGCCCCGCTCGGTCAGCCATAGCGCCGGATGGCGGGCCGCCTCATGGCACGGCCGGACCTCGCTGATGTACTGGGCTAACGCCTCGGCCGTCCACGGCATCACGGTGGCTACCGCCCGCCTGCGCGGCGGGCTGCCCCGCATTGCCTTGCCGTACCGGACATGGCAGATGCCCAGCCCGCCGAGCTCCGGGGCCGCCGGGTTCACGGCGAAATCAGCCACGTCGAGCATCGCCGTCTCCCGGCGGCGAAGCCCCCACCCGTAGACCACCTTGAACAGCGTCGCGTCGCGGAACGCCGCCAGCCAGCCCTTGCGCCGCGAGCCCGCCGCCCGCTCGACGTGATCATCCGCGGCATCCAGGAACGCCTGCAGCTCGGCTCTGGTCAGCGGGCGCCGCTCCGGCCGGCCCTCGTACTCCGCCGCATGCACCGCCGTGTTGCCCGCATGACACACCTGAACCGGCCGGACGCCGGCCTGCTGCTCGCACTCCGCGATCCAGCCGTACCGCGGATCGCAGACATAATCCAGGAAGACTGCCAGCGCGCCTTCATAGGAGCGGATCGTCGAATGCGCCCACCCGCCCGACGCAACCCAGTGCTCCACCTGCTCCGGGGTCCACTGCCACGGCCACGCCCCGGTGAACGCGGCAAACCGGCGGACCAGCCGGACCCGGCCCTCGACCAGCGGCCCGCTCAGCCGCCGCGCGGCCTGCTGACGGCGCCAGCCCTCCAGCATCGCATCGAACAGCGCGGGCTCGGGCCGCAGCGGCACCGCGCCATCCACCAGCACTAAAGCAGCCGACCCCGCGGCCTTCCGCATCCCGGACACCAACACCCCCACAAATCATGCACTAGGCGCGGCCAGGCAGCTACCAAATGCAATCGGATCGGATGCCACATCCTGGCACCCGCCGCAACCGCAACGACCGACCCGCAGGTCAGCAGCGTGTCGCGATCACCCCCGTCCAGGCCGCGCCCGGCAGGGCACCAGCATGCGCCGCGACCACGCAGCCAGCTCCAGCGTCCCAGACGATGCACCCGATGCAACCCCGCCCGATCCCGCCGCCCGATCCTTACCCCGAATGCATCATCGCGGCCCCCGGTGCAACGACACCAGGTGCATCACCGTTGCAACTCACGCCGCCAGCCGATGACATCGCAGGTCACGCATGCCAGGCGGCCCATCACCACTCCGGGCCCGCCGCAGCGCCGCACGCTGCGCCGCAGGCAGCGCGTGTCCACGCGACCTGCCGAATGATGCACCAGATGTAATTCTGCTCACTTGTCATTAAGCGCAGAGAATGTGCCGGAACTTATGCGGGTTGACCTCAACGCCCGCGTCCCGGCCGCGCCGCTCGATCATCTGGTAGACGCCGCTGGCCGTCATCGGGCCGACACCACCCCTCACCCTTCGATCAAGCGTGGATGTCTCCCGGAACCTGTCAAGAGCGCTTCGCGTCCTCCGGATGGCCTACGGCCACACTTGACAGAACCCGTCCGACCAGTGACTTTGACGTCTATCTGTCCTAGCTGGGACGCCACATCGGGGACCGCGGGGCAGCGCCAGAGCTGCGGCTCTTCCATTTCTTGCCAAGCGAGAGATAGAGGATGCCACCCAGCGGCAGCGTGACGAGGCAGATGAGCGCCCAGGTCGCCCGGTCC
>DATIXO010000272.1:0-2119 GCA_035518495.1 Streptosporangiaceae bacterium | reverse complement strand
GTGAGCGCGCCGCAGCCGGCGCAGATGCCGGTGCGCAGCCGGGCCTGCAGGTAGCAGTACTTGCAGACCCGTCCCTCCGGCCAGTTATCGGCACCGCCGGGGTAACACTGGCCGCAGCGCGCACACGGCGGGAACCGAGCGGGATCGGGCTGGCGCCGCCGCGGTCGCGGCATACCGGGTTACTCCGGGTCGAGGATGCGGGCCGGTTCTGGGCGTGGGCCGGGCTTGAGCTCCACCACCGGCGCGGCGGGCTCGCCTGCGGTCTTGCGGCGGGCGGCTGGCTCGGCGTAGGGGTCGATGAGGTCGCCGGGAGTGCAGTCGAGGATGTCGCAGAGCGCGATGAGCACCTTCATCGACAGCCGCTCCGGCTTGTCGGTGACCAGGCGATACACCTGCGAGGCCGACAGCTCCACGCCCCGCTCGCGCAGCAGCGGGATCAGCTCGGTGGTCTTCCACATCTGGTGGGCGGCCATCAGCCGGCGCAGGTTCCAGTGGAAGTCCAGCGTCCGGCGCGCCATCACCGACCATCCTTCCCGCATGCGGCATCCCTGCCGAGGGCGGCCTGGATGGACCGGTCCAGCGCCGCCCGCAGCGTCCGGTTGCGGAAGTCTGACGACACCGACGTGTACAGCGCGGTGGTCGAGGCGTAGCAGTGGCCCACCTGCTGCTGCACGAACAGCGGATCGTAGCCGTCCTCGATCAGGTGCGTGATATAGGAGTGGCGCAGGCTGTGCAGCGACACGCTGTCTGGCAGCCCGAGCACGCCGCGGTACTCCGCGAAGCGGGCGCTGATCTTCTCCAGCGACACCCGTGCCGAGCGTTCGCTGGGCCACAGCGCCCCGCCGCCGGCGGCCTGGCCGAACAGGCCGCGGAACTGCTCGGCCCACTGGCGCAGCACCCGCGCTGACCACGGGAACACCGTCAGCACGCTGCGCCGCTTCGGCGGGCTGCCCTTGCTGGCCTTGCCCCACCGCACATACACCACCCCGTAGTCGCCGAACTCCGGCGCCTGCGGGTTGGCGCCGAAGTCCGCCAGGTCGAGCATCACCAGCTCGCGGCGGCGCAACCCGAACGCGTAGGCGGTCTTCAGCGCGGCGGCATCCCGCAGTGCCGTCAGCCAGCCCTTGCGGCCACGCTCCCGCGCGTGGGCGACGCGCTCGTCGGCGTAGTCGAACAGTTCCTGCAGCTCCCGCTTGGCCAGCGCCCGCCGGGCGGGCTCGCCCTCGTACTCCGCGGCGTGCACCGCGGTGTTCCACTCAATACAGATCTGCGCCGGGTGCGCGCCGAACAGCCGCTCGCACACCGCGGTCCACTCATAGCGCGGGTCGGCGGCGTACTCGCAGAACAGGCGCAGATCACCGTGGTAGGACCGGATCGTCGAGCGCGCCCGCCGCTCTCCGCGCAGCTGCGCGGTGAACTCTTCCAGATCCACTGGCCGCCAGCGCCACGGCCAGTCGTTGGTGAACCGCTGGAACCGCCGCACCCCCTCCAGCCGCCGCCGCACCGTCGCCTCGCCGAGGTTGCGGCACAGCTGCTGATCCCGCCAGCCCGCCAGCATCGCCTCGAACACCTGCTCATCCGGCCGCAACAGCCGCTGCTGGCCCAGCACGAACAGCCCCGGCGCCGCCCCCGGCACGCTCCACGATCCACCCACGAACTGTCCCCCTCCCGCCAGCCCACAGCCCACGAATCGTGCACCTGATGCGAGAAACTTAGTAGAAGTGCAGGTCCGTACGCTCGCGACACGCCGGTCGTGGCTCGATCAACGCCCGGCGAGGGCCCGCGCCCTACTATCGATGAGGCGGATCGAGCAGCTGATACCCCACCCACGACGAGTTCTCGCGCCCGATGCAACTGGTCACGCTTACCGGGTGATAACCCGCTGTATCACCCGGTCAGATGTCGGTGCCCGCCGCTACCATCCCGGCATGGCCAGGGACCTGGAACTGCTGCCCGTACCCGCCGCCCGTGCGCCGGCCGGCACTGGCCCGGCGGCCGTGGCGGCCGAGATGCTCGCCCGGACGCTGGCGGAGCTGCCGGCGGTGGGCGAGCTGGGGGAGCGGGAGCAGGTCCTGGCGGCGGCGTGGCTGACCGGGCTGCGGTCGCCGCGTACCCGCCG
>DATIXO010000271.1:0-11672 GCA_035518495.1 Streptosporangiaceae bacterium | reverse complement strand
CGCCGTCGATGATGAGCACGACGGTGCTGGCGACCCGGTTACCCTCCCGGACCTCCCGCACGTAGCCCTCGTGCAGGATGTGGATCCGCGCGCTGCCGGTCTCCGGAAACCCTGGTTCGCTCATGACCGCTGACGGTCCCGCCCGGCCCGGGCCGGCGCCGGTGGTGGGCCAGGCGCGGGAAGCGCAGCCTCACCCGGGGCACGCTGCGATTGCGGCTGGCGGGCCCAGTGCGGCGAGCAGCCTCACCCGGGCGCGGCCGGTGAGGCTGGGAGGCGGCCGGCGGACGCCGGTCAGCCCGGCACCGTGCTGGCCGGCACCGTGCTGGCCGGGTGGGACGGCGGCGCCTCCTCGCCCGCGCCGGCCACCTCGGCCAGGCTGGCAGGCAGGTCGGGCGGGAGCGGCGGCGGGGTCCCGCCGAACGCCGGGCAGATCGCCTGGTGCGCGCACCACTCACAGATGCGCCCGGGCCGCGGCCGCCAGTCGCCGCTGCGCAGCGCGCGCTCGATCGCCTGCCAGAGCGCCTCGACCTTCCGCTCGGTCGCGAGCAGGTCGGATTCGTCGGGCTGGTACCGCACGATCTCGCCGTTGCCCAGGTAGATCAGCTGGAGCATGGACGGCACCCGGCCCTGCGTGCGCCAGATCGCGAGCGCGTAGAACCACATCTGGAACAGGGCCCGCGCCTCGAACTCTTCCGGCGGTGAGGTACCGGTCTTGTAGTCGACGATCCGGATCTCGCCGCCCGGCGCCACGTCGAGCCGGTCGATGTAGCCCCGCAGCCGCAGGCCGGAGGCCAGCTCGGCCTCGACGGACAGCTCGCGGTGGGCGGGCTCGATCCGCCGCGGGTCCTCCAGCGTGAAGTAGCGGTCGAGCATGACACCGGCGCCCTCCAGCCAGGCAGCCAGCTCCTCCTTCCCTTCGAACAGGCCGGCGAGCTCGGGCTCCTCGGCGGTCAGCCGTTCCCATTGCGGCTCGACCAGCGAGCGGGCCGCCTGCGGTGTGCGGTCCGGCGCTGGCTGGTCGAACAGGTGCTCCAGCACGGCGTGCACGAGCGTCCCGCGCACCGCGGCCGGGCTCGGCGGCTCAGGCAGCCGGTCGATGACACGGAACCGGTACAGCAGCGGGCAGGTGAGGAAGTCGCCGGCCCGGGACGGGGACAGCGACCTGGCCGGCCGGGCGCGGGAGCCATCTTCCGCCGCAGCGGCCTCATCGGGCGCACCTGGCACGGCGGGGACGGCGTCAGCGGCCGCCGCGGTCTCATCACCCATGCCTGGAGGGTAGGGGACGGCTCCGACAGTTGCCGTGATTTCCGCGCCCGCCGTGGGCGCGTCCTGACACGCCGTGCCGGCGTGGCGCGGCAGTGCTGACCGCTTGCCGCAGGACGTAGCATCGGCGTGTGGCAGGCATGACACCGGGAGAGCCGGAACCTCAGCGGCCGGCTCCTGCCGAGCCGAGCCCGGGGGTGAGGATCGCCCGGCCGTTCGGGATCCCGGTCTTCATCTCGCCCTACTGGTTCCTCATCGCGGGCCTGTTCGTGTTCCTGTACGCCCGCGGCCTGGTCCAGTCCGTGCCCGAGTCGCTGCGGTACCCGGTCGCCGCCGCCTTCGTGGTGCTGCTGTACGCGTCCGTGCTCGTCCACGAGCTGAGCCACTCGGTGGTGGCCAGGGCGTTCGGCCTGCCGGTGCGCAGGATCCTGCTGTACCCCCTCGGGGGCTTCTCGGAGATCGAGCGAGAGCCGCCCACACCGGGCCGGGAGTTCCTGGTCTCCGCGGCCGGGCCGGCGATGTCGCTGGCCCTGGCGGGTGCGGGGTTCGTGCTGCTCAAGGTGGTGCCCGGCGGGGAGTTCGTGCCGTCCAGGACGGTGCACGTCGGCGGCGTCGCCAGCATCCTGCTCGACCAGCTGGTCGTCGCGAACCTGCTGGTGGGGATCTTCAATCTGCTGCCGGGCCTGCCCCTGGACGGCGGCCGGATGCTGCGCGCGGGCGTGTGGAAGCTGACCGGCCGCCCGGGCCAGGCGACCGTGGCGGCGGCCTGGGCCGGCCGGGTGCTGGCCGCGTGTGTGCTGATCGTCCCGCTCGCGCTCTACGCCAGGCCGGGCAGCGGCATCCAGCTCTTCGACGTGGCCTGGCTGGCGGTCATCGCCGCCTTCATGTGGACCGGCGCGGGCCAGGCCCTGCGCGCGACCCGGGTGCGCGAACGGCTGCCGGGGCTGCGGGCGCGGGCGCTCGCCCGCCGGGCCATCCCGATCCCGGCGAACCTGCCGCTGGCGGAGGCGATCAGGCGCGCCGACGCCGCCCAGGCACGCGCCCTGGTGGTGGTCGATCACGAGGACAGGCCGATCGCGATCGTGAACGAGACCGCGGTGATGGCCACCCCGCCGCAGCGCAGGCCATGGATCGAGGCTGGCACGCTGGCGCGCACCATCGACCCGGGCCTGGTGCTGCCGGCCGACCTGTCGGGGATGGCGCTGATCGAGGCGGTGCGCCGCACGCCCGCGAGCGAGTACCTGCTCGTCGAGCCGTCCGGCCAGGTGTTCGGGGTGCTCGCCACCGCCGACCTCGACCACGCGTTCGCCGGGACCTGAGGCCGATCTCGCGGCCCTGACCAGCCCCGCTACTGTATCGGGCGTGATCCGACAGCGCCGCGGCCCGTTCACCCCGGGCGACCAGGTCCAGCTCACCGACCCCAAGGGCCGCCAGCATCTGGTCGTCCTGCAGCCGGGCAAGTCCTTCCACACCCACCGGGGCTCGCTGGCTCACGACGATCTCATCGGCGGCCCCGAGGGCAGCGTGGTGCGGTCCTCCGGCGGCACCCCCTATGTGGCGCTGCGGCCGCTGCTTGCCGACTTCACCCTCGCCATGACCAGGGGAGCGGCGGTCATCTACCCGAAGGACGCCGCCCAGATCGTGGCCATGGCCGACATCTTCCCCGGGGCCCGGGTACTGGAGGCCGGGGCGGGCTCGGGCGCCCTGTCATGCTGGCTGCTGCGGGCGGTGGGGGAGTCCGGGCTGCTCGTCTCCTACGAGCGCAGGGCCGACTTCGCGGACATCGCCCGCGAGAACGTGGAGCGGTTCTACGGCGGCCCGCACCCGGCGTGGCGGCTGCGCACCGGGGATCTCGCTGGTCTGGCCGCCCCGGGCGCTCCCGGGCCGGAGGAGGGTGCTCCCGGGCCGGAGGAGGGTGCTCCCGGGCCGGAGGAGGGCGGCCCCCGGGCCTCCGCCCCGCATCACGGTGCCGATGCCGGTGACGAGCCGTTCGACCGGGTGGTGCTGGACATGGTGGCGCCGTGGGAGCACACCGGCACCGCCGCGCGGGTGCTGATCGGTGGCGGTGTGATCTGCTGCTACGTCTCCACCGTGACGCAGCTGTCGCGGACCGTGGAGGCGGTCAGGGAGCAAGGCAGCTTCGACGAGCCGGCCGCCTGGGAGTCGCTCACCCGGCCCTGGCACGTGGACGGCCTCGCGGTACGGCCCGGGCACCGGATGGTCGGCCACACCGGCTTCCTGGTGACGGCGCGGCGGCTCGCCGAAGGGACGGTCCCGCCGCCCCGGCGGCGCAGGCCAGCCAAGGGCGCCCGGGAGCCGGAGGCCGGATCGTGACCGGCCCAGACGGCGCAGGCCGGCTAGGGGCGCGCCGGAAGGGGAATAACCTGCACGACGGCGGAATTACGGCCTGGCATGCGTGCCCAGGTTACGAGAGCGCTGCAGATAGGTAGGGTCTAGGTGGGACCTGCTTTCGGAAGGAGGTGGGGGCGTGGCCACTCGTGATGACGGCTCGCTTTCCGCGCGGCATGACGACCAGGTCAAAGGCCTCACCACGCAGATCTCTTTCCTCGAAGAGGAAGTAGCGGTGCTGCGCCGCAGGCTCGCCGACTCGCCCCGGCAAGCCCGGCTGGTGGAGGAGCGGCTGCGGGAGACCGAGGCCAGGCTCTCGTCTGTCACCGGGCAGAACGAGCGTCTCGCCGACACGCTGCGGGAGGCCCGTGACCAGATTGTTGCGCTGAAGGAGGAGGTGGACCGGCTCGCCAAGCCGCCCTCCGGCTTCGGTGTGTTCCTCGGCGGCTGCGAGGACGGCACGGCCGACGTGTTCACCGGCGGCCGCAAGATGCGGGTGAGCGTCAGCCCGGCCGTCGACCTCGACACGCTGCGGCCCGGCCAGGAAGTCGTGCTGAACGAGGCGCTGAACGTCGTCATCGCCCAGGGCTACGAGACGATCGGCGAGGTCGTCATGCTCAAGGAGATCCTGGAGGGCGGCGACCGGGCGCTGGTCATCTCGCACGCGGACGAGGAGCGGGTCGCCCGGCTGGCCGAGCCACTGCTGCAGATGACCCTGCGGGGCGGGGACTCGCTGCTGCTCGAGCCGCGGTCCGGCTACGTGTACGAGCGCATCCCCAAGGCCGAGGTCGAGGAGCTGATCCTCGAGGAAGTGCCCGACATCACCTACAACGAGATCGGCGGCCTCGCCGCCCAGATCGAGCAGATCCGGGACGCCATCGAGCTGCCCTACCTGCACGCGGACCTGTTCAAGGAGCACCAGCTGCGGCCGCCCAAGGGCGTCCTGCTGTACGGGCCGCCCGGCTGCGGCAAGACACTCATCGCCAAGGCGGTCGCCAACTCGCTGGCCAAGAAGGTGGCGGCCCGGACGGCCGAGCTCGGGGCCGAGCGCGAGGGCAAGAGCTTCTTCCTCAACATCAAGGGCCCCGAGCTGCTCAACAAGTACGTCGGTGAGACCGAGCGGCACATCCGGCTGGTCTTCCAGCGGGCCCGCGAGAAGGCCAGCGAGGGCATGCCGGTCATCGTGTTCTTCGACGAGATGGACTCGATCTTCCGCACCCGCGGGTCCGGGGTGTCGTCCGACGTCGAGAACACGATCGTGCCGCAGCTGCTGAGCGAGATCGACGGCGTCGAGGGCCTGGAGAACGTGATCGTGATCGGGGCCTCGAACCGGGAGGACATGATCGATCCGGCGATCCTGCGCCCTGGCCGGCTCGACGTCAAGATCAAGATTGAGCGGCCAGACGCCGAGGCGGCCAGGGACATCTTCTCCAAGTACGTCCTGGCCGGCCTGCCGCTGCACCCGGACGACCTCGCCGCGAACGGCAGCTCGCCGGAGGCGACGGTGGACGCGATGATCCAGCGCGCGGTCGAGCGGATGTACTCCGAGACCGAGGAGAACCGTTTCCTCGAGGTGACCTACGCCAACGGGGACAAGGAGGTCCTGTACTTCAAGGACTTCAACTCCGGCGCCATGATCGAGAACATCGTGGACCGGGCGAAGAAGATGGCGATCAAGGAGTTCCTCGAGACCGGGCAGAAGGGGCTGCGCATCGCCCATCTGCTGACCGCCTGTGTGGACGAGTTCAGTGAGAACGAAGACCTGCCGAACACCACCAACCCCGACGACTGGGCGCGGATCTCCGGCAAGAAGGGCGAGCGCATCGTCTACATCCGGACGCTGGTCTCCGGCAAACACGGGACCGAGGCGGGACGGTCGATCGACACCGTCGCCAACACCGGCCAGTACCTGTAACCGGGCCACGCCGGCCGGCCGGTGTGGGGAACGCTGGCCGGAACCCCCGTTAGGCTTGCCGGTATGAGCGTTCGCCGGGTCATGGGGACAGAGACCGAGTATGGCATCTCGGTGCCTGGTCAGCCGGGCGCCAACGCGATGGTCAGCTCGTCCCAGGTGGTCAACGCCTACCAGGCGGCCACCTCGGCCCGTGCCCGCCGGGCGCGCTGGGATTTCGAGGAGGAGAACCCGCTGCGTGACGCCCGCGGGTTCGACCTGACCCGGGAGGCGGCCGACGCCACCCAGCTCACCGACGAGGACCTCGGGCTCGCCAACGTGATCCTGACCAACGGGGCCCGGCTGTATGTGGACCACGCCCACCCCGAGTACTCCGCGCCCGAGACCACCAACCCGCGGTCGGCGGTGGTGTGGGACAAGGCCGGCGAGCGGGTGATGGCCGAGGCGGCGGCCAGGGCCGCGACGGTGCCCGGCACGTCCCCGATCCAGCTGTACAAGAACAACACCGACAACAAGGGTGCCTCGTACGGCTGCCACGAGAACTACCTCATGGCCAGGGCCACGCCGTTCGCCGACATCGTGCGGCACCTGACCCCGTTCTTCGTCTCCCGGCAGGTGGTGTGCGGCGCCGGCCGGGTCGGCCTGGGCGCTGACGGCCGCAACGAGGGCTTCCAGATCAGCCAGCGGGCCGACTTTTTCGAGGTCGAGGTCGGGCTGGAGACCACGCTCAAGCGGCCGATCATCAACACCAGGGACGAGCCGCATGCCGACCCGGAGAAGTACCGTCGCCTGCATGTGATCATCGGCGACGCGAACATGAGCGAGGTCAGCACCTACCTCAAGCTCGGCACCACCTCGCTGGTGCTGGCGATGATCGAGGACAGGTTCCTGGACACCGACCTCGCGCTGGAGGCGCCGGTCGCGGACCTGCGGGCCATCTCACACGACCCGGCCTGCCGGCACCTGGCCACCTTGCGGGACGGCAGGCGGATGACCGGCATCCAGCTCCAGATGGAGTACCTGGAGCGGGCCCGCAAGTACACAGAGGACAGGTTCGGCACCGACGTGGACGAGATGACCGCGGATGTGCTGGACCGCTGGGAGTCGGTGCTGACCCGGCTGGCCGAGGACCCGATGCTGGCCGCCGGGGAGCTGGACTGGGTCGCCAAGCTGGAACTGCTGGAGGGCTACCGGGCCAGGGACGGGCTGGGCTGGGGCCACCCGCGGCTCCAGCTGGTCGACCTCCAGTACTCCGATGTGCGCCCCGAGCGTGGCCTGTACAACCGGCTGGTGGCACGGGGCCGGATGCGCCGGCTCGTGCCAGAGGCCGAAGTCGTTGCCGCGGTGGAGAATCCGCCGGACGACACCAGAGCCTATTTCCGGGGCCGCTGCCTGCAGAAGTATCCCGACGCGGTGGCCGCGGCCTCATGGGACTCGGTGATCTTCGACATCCCGGGCCACGACTCGCTGCAGCGGGTGCCGACGCTGGAGCCGCTGCGGGGAACCCGTGCCCACGTGGGTGAGCTGCTCGACCGGTCCCGGACCGCCGCCGAGCTGGTGGCCGCCCTGACCGGCCAGGGCTGACCGGCCAGGGCCGGACCGCTGGCTGCGGCCGTGCCTGGCGGGCCAGGAGAAACCATTTTGATACTTGTGTCCGGTTCCAGGATTGGGTATGCCGTCCGCAGGCGAGGATACGGTTGAGGCGGTGAGGGGCCCCGACGAGGAGGTTCGGTATGGCGACGAAGGACACCGGCGGCCAGCGGCAGACCACCCGGCGCGGCGAGGAGACCGAGGAGAGCGGCGCACAGGCGAGCGAGGAGGTCAAGGAGCGCCAGGAGAAGCTCGCCGACGACGTGGACGCGATCCTCGAGGAGATCGACGAGGTGCTGGAGGAGAACGCCGAGGAGTTCGTCCGGTCTTATGTCCAGAAGGGCGGCCAGTGACCGCGCTGCGCTTCGCGCAGGGCTGACGCACCCGGCCGGTATTGCCGGCGGCCGGGCAGTAGTGTCGGGACAGGGAACCAACGCCTACCAACCGGAAGGATCTCCGTGGGGCTCGACTATTTCGGCGAACGGTTCACGGCCGCGTGCATGGCCACCGGCACCTCGTCCTTCGCTGACTTCCTCACCACCAGTGCCCCGCACCTGCTGCCCGGCGCAACCGTGGGAGGGCTGGGCCAGGGAGCCGGCCTGGACCTGCCGCACGGGACCACGATCGTGGCCGCCTCGTTCGACGGTGGCGTCATGATGGCCGGTGACCGCCGGTCCACCGCCGGCAACATGATCGCGCAGCGGGACATCGAGAAGGTGTTCCGCAGCGACGACTATTCCTGCGTCGGCATCGCGGGCGTGGCCGGGATCGGGCTGGAGCTGGTCCGGCTGTTCCAGCTCGAGCTCGAGCACTACGAGAAGCTCGAGGGCCGGTCGCTGTCGCTGGAAGGCAAGGCGAACCGGCTGTCCGCCTTCGTCCGGGCCAACCTCGGCGGCGCCATGCAGGGACTGGTGGTGGTCCCGCTGTTCGCCGGGTACGACGCGGAGACGCAGCAGGGCAGGATCTTCAGCTATGACGTGGCGGGCGGGCGGTACGAGGAGCACAAGTTCCACTCGATCGGCTCCGGGTCGGTGTTCGCCCGCGGCTCGCTGAAGAAGCTCTACACCGACGGCATGCCCGCCGATGACGCGATCACCGTCTGCATGCAGGCCCTCTACGACGCCGCGG
This sequence comes from Streptosporangiaceae bacterium, assembly GCA_035518495.1. Taxonomy (GTDB): domain Bacteria; phylum Actinomycetota; class Actinomycetes; order Streptosporangiales; family Streptosporangiaceae; genus UBA9676. The sequence continues at coordinate 3,430 of DATIXO010000271.1, read as the reverse complement.
ACGACGACTCGGCCACCGGCGGCCCGGACCTGACCCGCCGCATCTACCCGGTGGTGGCCACCGTCACCGAGGACGGGTTCCGGCGGCTGACCGAGGAGGAAGCGGGCGGGTACGCCCGCGCGGTCGTGGACGAGCGCATGCGCTCACCGGCCGGCCCCAACGCGCCGCTCCGGCAGAGCAGCTAGCGCAGCCAGACCCCGGCGCCCGCTCCCGCCATCACCAGTAGCCATCACACACGAACAGGGGAACGCCAGCGGTGACCATGCCGTTCTATGTCTCGCCTGAACAGCAGATGAAGGACAAGGCGGATTACGCCCGCAAGGGCATTGCCCGCGGGCGCAACAGCGTCGTGATCCAGTACGACGAGGGGATCCTGTTCGTCGCCCCCAACCCCTCCGGCGCGCTGCACAAGATCAGCGAGATCTACGACCGGATCGCGTTCGCCGCGGTCGGCCGCTACAACGAATACGAGAACCTGCGGGTCGCGGGGGTCCGCTACGCGGACACGCGCGGATACCAGTACGACCGCGCCGACGTCACCGCCCGGGGGCTGGCCAACTGGTACGCGCAGATCCTCGGGACGATCTTCACCGAGAGCAACAAGCCGTACGAGGTGGAGATCGTGGTCGCCGAGCTGGGCGAGAGCGCGGCCGGCGACCAGATGTACCGGATCACCTTCGACGGCTCGGTCGCCGACGAGCACGGTTTCGTCGCCATGGGCGGCCAGGCCGACCAGGTGTCCACCGTGCTCAAGGAGCGCTATACCGAGGGGATGCCGCTGTCGGCCGCGCTGTCCGCCGCGCTCGCCGCGCTGGCGGGCCAGGGCAACGGCGACACGTCCGAGGTCAACGTCGGCCAGCTGGAGGTCGCGGTGCTCATGCGCGGCCGGGCGCACCGGGCGTTCCGGCGGCTGACCGGCCGCCGGCTGGAGGAGCTGCTGCCCGCGGCCGCGGACGCCGGGACGGGCGGCGGCAAGGGGGACGGCAAGCCCGCCGCGCCGGAGCCGGGCGAGGCGGGCACGCCCTGATGGGGGCAGATCGGCTCGTCTGACAGGACAAGCTGATCTAGGCACGGCCCGGGTGGGCGTGCACGACCACCCAGATCGCGTGGACGTCGGCATCGGTGGTGTTCCAGTACTGGTGGGGGAGTGAGGAGTCGAACGCGATCGAGTCGCCCGTCCCCAGCTCGAATGTCTCGAACCCGACGTCCGCCCGCAGGCTGCCGCTGATGATGAGCCCGTACTCCTGGCCGTCGTGGCGCAGCGGCCGCCGGGTGTCGGTGGAGTGCCCGCTGGGCTCGTAGATCACCTCCAGGAAGTCCACCCGGTCGTCCGCCCCCGGCGTCAGCCGCTCCCACCGCACCCCACTGGCCAGATCGATCGTCCGCCGGCTCCCGCGCCGCTGGACCAGCCCGTGCCCATCGGGCCAGCCGGAACCCGCCCCGTGCGCCGCCCCGTTGTGGGGGCGCAGGTGGCCGTCGCCGTGCGCCGTCGCCAGCATCGCATCTCCCACGGCCGCGGCCCCGAACAGGAAGTCCAGCGAGGCCCGCAGCTCGGTGGCGATCGCGTACAAGATGCCGACCGAAGGCGCCGACAGCCCCCGCTCGATCTGCGAGATCAGGCTCGGCGAGCACTGGACCCGGCGGGCCAGTTCCCGCACCGACAGCCCCCGGTCCTCCCGCACCCGCCGCAGCCGCGGCCCCAGTTCGGTGCCGGGGTCGAAGGCTGAGTCCCGCTCAAGGCCCTCCATGCCGCACCGTCATCCTCCAGGGCAGGCGACCCGCCCGATCGCCGTCCTCGCCTACCGGCACCGGTAGCTGACTGGCGGTGCGGATTGCCCGAATCGGCGTTTCTGCTGCCGAGTCGGGGTAAGCCGTATCGTCGGTCGGCCACCCCTTGACAGCCTCACTGTACAGCCGTTTAATCATGCTGTACATAGGCTCCCGCAGCAACCGCCCGACCCCAGGAGACCCCATGGTTGCGCCTATTCCGCCTGTTCCCGCCCTCCCGCTGACGCCCGCCCCCGGGCGCATGAACGTCGACTTCGAGCAGCGGGTGGACTTCGCCCGGCTGCGCGAGTACCGGCTGGGCCGTGCCATGGCCGCGCTGGAGGCCAGCGACCTGGGCGCGCTGCTGGTCTTCGACAACAACAACATCCGCTACCTGACCGGGGTGGCGATCGGCGAGTGGACCCGGGACAAGCTGTGCCGGTACGCGCTCTACACCCGCACGGGCGAGCTGTTCCTGTGGGATTTCGGCTCGGCAGCGGTCCACCACCGGATGTACTGCCCGTGGCTGAAGCCCGAGCACTGCATCGCCTCCTGGACCACCATGCGCGGCGCGACCGCCCCCGAGGCCGGCCTGCCCGGCAAGGCCGTCGCGGAGATCAAGGGGATCCTGGCGGACACCGGGGTGGCGGGCATGCCGGTGGGCGTGGACTTCGCCGAGATCGCCACCGTGTTCGAGCTGCAGCGGCAGGGCGTGGACGTGCGGGACGGCCAGCAGGTGATGCTGGACGCGCGGCAGCTCAAGTCGGCCGACGAGATCGCCCTGCTGACCACCGCGGCCGCCATGGTGGACGGCGTGTACCAGGAGATCACCGACGCCCTCAAGCCGGGTGTGCGGGAGAACGAGATCGTGGCGCTGGCGAACAAGCGGCTGTACGAGATGGGTTCCGACGACGTGGAGTCGATCAACGCGGTCTCCGGGGAGCGGTGCAACCCGCACCCGCATAACTTCTCCGACCGGATGATCCGACCTGGCGAGCAGGCGTTCTTCGACATCATGCACTCCTTCAACGGATACCGGACCTGCTACTACCGCACGTTCAGCGTCGGCAGCTCCACCCAGGCCCAGCGGGACGCCTACGCCCGGGCCAGCGAGTGGATGCAGGCGGCCCTGGGCGCGATCAAGCCCGGCGTGTCCACGGACACGGTGGCCCGGCTCTGGCCGGCCGCGCAGGAGTTCGGCCTGCCGGATGAGAAGACCGCGTTCGGCCTCCAGTTCGGCCACGGCCTGGGCCTGGCGCTGCACGAGCGGCCCATCATCAGCCGCCTGTCCTCGCTGGACGCCCCCATGGAGATCCAGCAGGGCATGGTCTTCGCGGTGGAGACCTACTGCCCGGCGGCCGACGGTGTTTCCGCCGCCCGGCTGGAGGAAGAGGTGGTGGTCACCGGCAGCGGAGTCGAGATCATCACCAGGTTCCCGTCCGCCGAACTGTTCGTCACCAACCCGTACTGACGGCCAGCTACCCCCGAGACCCCCGACTGAGCTGCGAGGCGCTATGGACGAGGCAACCGCTCTCGGCCTGTACCAGACCATGACCAGGATCCGGCAGTTCGAGAAGCGCGCCCACGACCTGTTCCTGCAGAACCTGGTCAAGGGCACCACCCACCTGGGGACCGGCCAGGAGGCGGTCGCGGCCGGGGTGGC
>DATIXO010000270.1:0-11296 GCA_035518495.1 Streptosporangiaceae bacterium | reverse complement strand
AGTAGGCGCGGCTGTCCTCTCCGCTGCCCAGCGCTGCCGTGGCACCGGCCTGGAAGTTGGACGCCAGCACGATGGGATGGTTGAGCGGCTCGCCGGCCGTGTGGCCGGGGCGGCCGGCGCAGATGATCGCCGTTTCCGGGTGCAGGCCGGCGGGTGCGGGATGGTCTTCAGGTGTCATGGGTGTTCCTTCCTCCCGATAGTGCAGTATAGTGCCTTATATGAGGCAGTCAGAATTGGAGGCGCGGGCCGGGGCGGGCGGCGTCGCCCGGGCCATCGGCGGCCGGGTCCGGCAGGGCCGGAACAGCCGGGGCTGGACCCTGGACCAGCTGGCCGGGCGTTCCGGGGTCAGCCGCCGGATGCTGGTCAGCATCGAGGCGGGCTCGGCCAACCCGAGCATCGCGACGCTGCTGCTGATCAGCGACGCGCTCGGCATCGGGCTGCCCGCGCTGGTGGATATGGACCGCTCGCCCGGGCTGCGGGTCACCCGGGTCGGCAGCGCCCCGGTGCTGTGGCAGGGCAAGGCCGGCGGGCAGGCCGTGCTCGTCGCCGGCACCGAGCCGCCGGACGTCACCGAGCTGTGGGACTGGACGCTCGGGCCGGGCGAGAGCCACTCCAGCCCGGCGCACGCGGCCGGAACCCGCGAGCTGCTCCTGGTCCTTGACGGCCAGGTCGAACTCCGAGTGGGCCAGCACGCCGAGGTACTCGCCACGGGAGACTCGGCCTCGTTCGCCGGCGACCTGCCCCACGGATACGTCAACCCCGGCCCGCAGGTGGCGCGGTTCGCCCTGACCGTGTTCGAGCCGGGCGTGGGGCCGGGAGCACGATCGGAGGCTACCGATGCCTGAGGCGGGCATGCTTGAGGAATTCCTGGCCGGCGCCTGTGTCGATGCCGCGGTGTTCGCGCTACGGCCCGACTACCGCGCGATGCTGCTGGCCGTCGGCGGTCTCGTCCCGGGCCCGGGCGACCAGGCGAGCGACGCGCTGCTCCAGGCGGCGGAGACCGCCGCCGCTAAGGCGCTCCGCGACCGGCCGGTGGAGCAGCTCCCGCACGTGGCGGCGTGGCGGGAGGCGTACCGGGCGTTCGGGGCCAAGCCGCAGCGCACACGCAACAGCCTGGAGGCACTGCTGCGTCGGGCGGCGCCCGGGCTGCCCCGGGTGAACCGGCTCACCGACTGCTACAACGCGGTCTCGGTGCTGCACCAGATCCCGCTCGGCGGGGAAGACCTGACCCGCTACGCCGGCCCGCCGCGGCTGATCCGCGCCACCGGCGACGAGCCTTTCGACACCGTGGCTGACGGCGTCGCGGTGACCGAGCACCCCGACCCCGGCGAGGTGGTGTGGTGCGATGACGCCGGGGTGACCTGCCGGCGCTGGAACTGGCGCCAGGCCCGCCGCACCCAGCTGCGCGAGGGCACTAGCACGGCGCTGTTCATCCTCGACGCCCTGGACCCGGTGACCGGCGAAGAGCTGCACGCCGCCGCCGCCGGCCTTCTCGCCCGCCTGGCCCGGCTCGGCCCGGACGTCCGGGCCGCCCGCCGCCTGATCGCTGCCGGCCCCGGCGCCTGACGAGGGAGACTGACATGCTGATCCACCCGTGGGACGCCGCGCTCGACAGTGCCGAGTGGCAGGACTGGCTGGCAGCCACCGGCAGGTTCGGGATGCTGGCGGTCAACAACCTCGACCCGGCCCGGGCCCCGCTGGTGCTGCCCCTGCACTTCACCGTGGCCGGCGATGAGCTGCTCATGCACCTGGCCCGGCCGAACCCGGTCTGGCCGCACCTGGAGGCAGCTGCCGAGGTCCGGCTGGCCGTTACCGGCGACTACGCCTACATCCCGACGTACTGGCGGGCCAAGGCAGGCGGCCCGGATGAGGACGGCGTGCCGACCAGCTACTACGCCGCGGTGCAGTTCGTGTGCCGGCCCACCGTGGTCGATGACCCCCAGGGCAAGGCGGAGATCCTCACCGCCCAGCTCGCCGATTTCCAGCCCGAGGGCCGCCACGCCGCCGTGGCGCCTGGCGCGGCGCCGTACGGGCGGATGCTGCCCGGCATCCGCGGCGTCCGGCTGGCGGTGCTGCGGGTGGACGCCAAGTTCAAGTACGACGACGCCAACCCCGTCGAGCAGCGCCAGCGCGTCATCGGCCGCCTCGAGCAGCGCAGCCACGGGCTCGACGCCGGGGCCGCGGCCCAGCAGCGGCGGCGCCTAGCCGCGATCGGTGACTGGAAGACCCGCCGGGAGCGACCGTGACCCCACGTACCGGTCCTCCGGAATCCTGGCCGGTTGCTGTACTTTCCTGCTGTACTGGCCGGCCCCAGCCGGCACGCGCGCTTCGCCGACGCGTAGCTGGTCAGAGTGTGTGAGACAATGCCGCACCGGCCATCCTCATTGATTGCCGCTGGCTGCATGACTCGGTTCGGTCGTCCCCCCTGTGCGGGCGGATCTCAGCACGTGAGGTTAGCGTCGTCTCAGGCTGACTTCATTCGTGCCGTCTGCGGGCTCCCGGTTCGAGCGCGTTGACTTCAGCGAGCCGTCCGGCTAGTGAACTAAACGGGAGGTGCTGTCACGACCGGTGCAGGCGGGCCGGGTCCTGCGCGCTGCGGCGCGGCCCCGGGTTCCTGTGGGCGCGAGCCGTGCTCGGGAGACGGGGGGCCGGAGAGCAGTGTCAGCAGCAGGCCGCAGGCGTAGGCGGCAAGGACGAGTGCCGGCAGCCTGCCGCCGGGGGCAAAGCCGGCGATCGCGAGCCTGGCCAGGCCGAACCCGGCGGTGGCCAGCCCGGCCACCAGGACGGCCGGTGACCAGGGCCGGCCGGGCCCAAGCCCGGTAGGCAGCATGCGCAGCAGGGGCCGGTGCAGCCAGAGCAGGCCGGCGATGAGCGGAACCAGGATCACGGCCAGCAGGGCCTCCCAGGCCGGGCGCAGCTGCCACCACTCGGCCGATCCGATCCGTGGCTGGGGGATCATCCCGGTCGGGTAGAAAGCGACCGCCGCGATGATCACCGGCACCATGTGCCACAGGTAGACCAGCATGACCGTGGGGCTGAGCCGGGTGACGGGCCGCCACCAGCGGGGGCGGGCGAGCAGCCGCGACACCGCGGGCACCGCCGCCAGGAGCAGCCCGGTCTCGGCGGCCGCATAGGCCAGCAGCGCAACCGATGGCGGGGTGGTGTTGCCCACGCGCTCGCCCGCCCCGATCATGTCGATTGGGAAGGGGCCCCACGCCACGAGGCCAGCCATGGCCGCGGCGCCCGCGGCGGCGAGCGCGTACGGGCGCCACCGCGGGCGGGTCAAGGTGCCATCCCGCCAGGCGAACCCCCACACGTACATCGAGCCCCACACCAGCAGGTAGTTCACGTAGCCGAGGACCGGCAGATGAGCGCCGACCACGCCCACGTCCACGGCGGCGGCGGCGAGTGCCATCACCGCGGGGACGGCAAGACCCCACCGCTGGTGGGCGGCCAGCATCACCGGGGTCAGCGCGATCAGCAGCAGGTATACGGGCAGGAACCACAGCTGCAGCGCGACGAGCCAGCCGGCCCGGGCCAGCTCGGCCGGACCCGCCCCCGCTGCCCGGGCCACGGCGACGGCCAGGACCATTGCCGTCACGTACACCGTCGTCGGCCACAGCAGCCCAATCGCGCGGTCACGGACCCATCCGGCCCAGGCCTCGCCCTGCGCGTGGTGCCGCGTCCACGAGATGGCGTGGACGTAGCCGCCAACCAGGAAGAAGACCGGCATCACCTGGAAGACCAGGGTGACCCAGCCGCCCCAGCTGACGTAGCGGATCGCGTCGAGCCCGGACAGCTGCCCGTGCCGGTAGGTGATGCTGATCAGCAGCCAGTGGCCTGCCACCACCGCGGCGATCGCGAGTACCCGCAGCAGGTCCGCGTAGCGGTTCCGCCCTGCCGCCGATCCGCGATCGCGGGCGGGCGTCATGCCATGAGCTTGGCACGCGGGCCCGCTGCCACGGCAGGGACGCAGTTCCCGCAGCACGTGGACCAACGCCCCCGCGCCAGACTGCCAGGGTCCGCGCGACCGGGCAGGTACCTGGCCCCGAGGCGGCCGCTACCCGGTGATCACCGCTGGGCCGTCTGCACAGGACACAGTGGGATCTGGCGACGTCACCCCCTCCGGTTGCAGAGCGCCTCGATATCTGTCGCGAAATCGCGGGCGACCATGTTCCTGCGGACCTTGGCCGAGGGCGTGAGCTGGCCGGAGGCCTCGGTGAAGTCCGTGCCGAGGATCCGGAACCTGCGGATCGACTCCGCGCGCGACACCGCCTTGTTCGCCTCATCCACGGCCAGCTGGATCTCCGCGATCAGTTCGGGGTCCTCGGCGAGGTCATGTGGCGTGGCGCCGGCGGGCCGCCGGCGCTGGCGTTGCCAGGACTCCAGCGCCTCGGGATCCAGCGTCACCAGGCAGGCGATGTAGGGACGGCCGTCGCCGATCACCATGCACTGGCTGACCAGCGGGTGCGCGCGGACCCGGCCCTCGAGCACGGCGGGCGCGACGTTCGTGCCGCCGGCGGTGACGATCAAGTCCTTGTGCCGGCCGGTCACCCGCAGGAAGCCCGCATCGTCCAGCGCGCCGATGTCGCCTGTGCGCAGCCAGCCACTGGAGTCCAGCACCTTCGGCCGCCCCGTCGTCCCGGAGGTATAGATGACGGTCGCCAGGTCAGCGGCCTTTCTGCCACTCCGGCGCTGGTCCAGTTGCTCCTTGCTGATTTGGCCGCCGCCGGACGCCAGCGTGTCCAGTCCGTCGATCATCCAAAGGTGCTCCACGCCGGGAAGCCTGCACCGGACGCTGCTGATGATCTCCTCGTGCGTGCTGGTCTCGGCGAAGACGGCGCGCGCCGCCGAGTCGCCGAGGATCCACTCGACCTGTTCAGCCGAGGAGGTTTTCATACACCGGCACCGTAACGCCGCCCGCCGCCCAGATGGCGTAATCGATCAGCGTCCACTCATAGCGGGTGCGCGACATCAGCCCAACCCGGTCGCCCGGCTCGATGCCCGCGGCGATGATCCCCCTGGCCAGTGTGGCCACCTCAGTGCGGAACTCCGCAGCCGTCACATCCTGCCAGCCGTCCCGGGGCGTCCGCCTGCGCAGCATGGCCACGCCCGGCTCCGCCTGCGCCCGGCGGAAAATTACATCCACGAGGCTGGCGGACGCCTGAATCTCTACCGGCGCGGGCATGCTGAACTCGCGCATGGCGCCTCCCTGGCGACGGCGTTACGGCCCGATCTTCCTGGACCGTACAACGCCGACTCCAATCGCAACATCGGGCACATGGCTTCCTCACCCCTTGTGGGAGCGCAATCCGACCGAGCTATAACGCGGGCCGCCTCTTCTGGCTGAACGCGGCTGCTGTCCCGCCAGGTCGGTGGTCCTGCGCGTGCCGGCCGGATCAGCATCCTCGCTTGGCAGAACCGGTGGCCCCTGCCGGGGGCGGTCAGCGTCTGGACTCGGGCACCAGCACCTGCCGCAAGGTGTCGAAGTCCTCCACGCACTTGCCGGTGCCGAGCACCACCGACTCAAGCGGGTTGTCGGCGACGTGGACCGGCATGCTGGTTTCCTCGCGCAGCCGGTCGGGTAGCCCGCGTAGCAGCGCGCCGCCCCCGGTCAGCACGATCCCCCGGTCCATCACGTCCCCGGCCAGCTCGGGCGGGCACTTGTCGAGCGTTGACTTGATGGTGTCGACGATCCGGCTGACTGGCTCCTTGATGGCGCGCCGGATTTCCTCCGCGGAGATCACGATGGTCTTCGGCAGGCCGCTCACGAGGTCCCGGCCTCGTATCTCCGCGTGCGGCTCATCCACGGACGGGTACGCGGACCCCAGGGCCATCTTGATTTCCTCGGCGGTGCGATCGCCCAGCATGAGCGAGTACTCCTTCTTGCCGAAGGTGATGATCGCCTGGTCGAGTTCGTCTCCAGCAACGCGGATCGACTGAGAGGTGACGATGCCGCCCAGCGAGATCACCGCGACCTCGGTCGTGCCGCCGCCGATGTCCACCACCATGTTCCCGGTTGGCTCGTTGATAGGCAGCCCGGCTCCGATGGCGGCCGCCATCGGTTCCTCGATGATGTAGACCCGGCGGGCGCCAGCCTGATGGCCTGCCTCCTTGACGGCGCTCTGCTCCACACCGGTGATGCCGCTCGGCACCGCCACCACCACCCGCGGCTTGGCCAGGCGCCTGCGCCGGTGCACTTTCTGGATGAAGTAACGCAGCATCCGCTCGGTCACGTCGAAGTCGGCGATGACACCGTCCTTGAGCGGGCGCACGGCCACGATATGGCCGGGTGTCCGCCCGATCATCCGTTTCGCCGTGGCCCCCACTGCGACGATCTGGCCGGTGTTGGTGTTCAGCGCCACCACCGACGGCTCGTTGAGCACGATCCCGCGCCCCCGGACGTAGACCAGGGTGTTCGCGGTGCCCAGATCGACCGCCATGTCACGGCCCAGAAACGCCAGCGCGTTACTGCTCACGATGACCGCCCCTTCTGCCCGGGCACTCCACACACATCAATGGCATGCGCCCAGCCCGTGCCACGCATGCCCGCCCGGGCGCCAGGCCCTCCGCATGGCCCTGCGATCGAGGCTGGCCGACGGCAGACCCAGCGGGTAGGGCCCTTCGTCACCGGCATCCATGGCCGGTCAGTGATCATGATCTCCGCGAGGCATGCCGTGCCTGCAGTGGAGGCGGGCGAAGCTGGCCACGTGAGGACCCTCACCGGCCTCAGGAGGCCGCCGGTTCGCCCTCACCCGCGTGGTGCTCGTCGGTGACCGGGGCATGCTGACCGCGGCACGGCTACGCGAGGACGTCGGTCCTGCGGGCCTGGACTGGATCACCGCACTGCGCGCTCCGCAGGTCAAGGCGCTGGTCCGCGACGGGGCGTTGCAGCTGTCCATCTTCGATGAGATGGACCTGGCCGAGATCAGCGCCCCGGACTTTCCCGGTGAGCGGCTGGTGGCCTGCAAGAACCCGTTCCCGGAAGCCGAGCAGGCCCGCAAGCGCGAGAGCCTCCTCCAGGCCACTGAAGCTGACCTGGCGAAAATCGCCGCCGCTGCCGGGCGGGAACGCCGGCCGCTGGCGGCAAGGACAAGATCGCGCAGCGCGCCGACCGGGTGCTGCGCCGCCGCAAGGTCGCCAAGCACTTCCGGACCGAGATCACTGACAACAGCTTTACCTATGCCCGCGACGAGGAGTCCATCACCGTCGAAGCCGCCCTGGACGGCATCTACGTGCTGCGCACCAGCGTCGGGCCCAGCAGCCTCGGCAGCAGCGAGGCGGTCGCCTCCTACAAGGCGCTGGCCCACGTCGAACGGGCCTTCCGGGCCTTGAACACCGGCCTGGACATCCGCCCTATCCGCCACCGCACCGAGACCCGGGTCCGTGCGCATGTGTTCTTGCGGATGCTGCCGTACTACCTCACCTGGCACATGCACGACCGCCTCGCGCCCCCGCTGTTCACCGACGACGACAAGGCCGCCGCCGAAGCCGCCCGCCCCAGCCCTGTGGCCCCCGCTGCGCGCTCCCCGCGGGCAGCGGCCAAGGCCGCCGCCAAGCGCACCCCAGCCGGCCTTCCGGTGCACAGCCTGACCAGCCTGCTAGCCGACCTGGCCACCATCTGCCTCAACCAGATCCAGCCCGCCGGCCCCGCCCTCCCCGGCTTCCAGCTCCTCACCACCCCCACCCCCTTGCAGCGCCAGGCCCTCGATCTGCTCGGCGTCAGCCACCGCCTCGGGATCGCGTAGTCAGAAGCCACCCCAGCACCACCAGAAACCCCAGGTGAACGGCCATACGCGCGAATCACCCAGGGGAACTTCGGGCTAGCGGCCGCCCTCCTGGCGATGCCGCCAGCGCTCCTCCAGCCGCCCCATCAGCCCCGATCCCGCCTGCTTGCCGGTCCGCCGGCCCTTGGCGGCGCGCCGCTGCTTGCCCGAGCCCCTGCCCTTGGCGGGGACGCGCCCGGTGGTGCTGCCGGTCATGCGCCGGTAGCTGGTCACCGCCCCCAGGCTGCAGCCGAGCATCACTACAAAGCCCGCCACCGCGATCGCGATGACATTGATCACGACCCCAGCGAGCAGCAGCCCGACGCCAATCACCAACCCGATCGCCGCCGCGATGACCCGGCGCCTGTAGTGCACCCGCGGGTCGGCCTTAGCTACGGCGTCAGCAAACCGCGGGTCATCGGCGCGGAGCGCCTGCTCGATCTGCTCGAGCTGGCGTCGCTCATGCTCAGAGAGCGGCACGGTGCCCTCCGATGGAACTCAGGCGTCGACCCCTCCCATCACCGGGATCGCCTCTTTCACTACCAACGTGCACCTACCGCCCGGCCCAGGGAAGAGTCATTAGTCCCCACAGTGACAGCGAGTTCACCCACTCACCCGAGCGCCTGACGGCAGCCGTAGAGCAGAGCAGCAGCCACCAATTGGCCGCCGGGCGGGCGCCCGGCCCAGCGCGATGCGGTATTCAGCGGTACCGCAGGAGGATCTACCAGCGCAAGGGCGATTCCTCTACCCAGTTGTCGCATACGGCTGGCGTAGCCGCCAGAGGGCAGGCACGCAAGAAACGGTGGTAGTAGCACACCAACGCCGCGGCACAGCTCCGTGGTCACGCGGCGGCCCGCCTGGATTGCTGCCTCGCAGGGCAGTGGCGTAGTCAGGCGCTCCAGAGCCGGCTGTTCTGCGACATTTGGCCCAGCGAAATTTGGGCTTGACGGGCCGCCCCAATTCGGCGATCTGGCGCAGCCGGGAACTGGGCGCCCAACTCTTGCTGATTACTTTAACTAATCAGCAAAGGTGGCGCATCTACATCTGCGGCCAGGCAGAGCGTAAGGCCAGCCGCGAGCAGGCCAGCCGCAGCCCGGTCCGTTCCGGTGGGCCGATCCCGCCCTGAACCGGCAGGTGCCATCAGCTGCCTACCGGCCGTGTCATCCCGGCGCCTGGCCGGACTGGATCAGCGCGTCGGCCATGCGCCGACCGGCGCGGCTGGCGCGCCGGCGTGCGCCACGGCGCACAACAGGCCCTGCCCCGATGATGAACTGGCCGGGGCACGAACGGGCGCCGCGGCGCGCGCCGTCAGCTCAGGCCTTCGGCACGCAGGGCGGCTCAGGGCGCCGGAACCCATCTGGCCCATGAGCACCGGCGCGATCTGGGCGACGGCGGACAGGACCAGCCCAGACTGACCGCCTGCATCACCGGCAAGAGTCAGCCGTGAAACACAGGCGGCGGGGCAACTGCGGGCCAACTAGCACGGGACTGAGAGGAAAGCATTCTTCCTGCTCAGCGGCCCAGAACTCCGCTCAGGGGCCGGGAATCTGCAGGCCGTGCCGACGAGGGAGAGGCCCAGCTCGAACGCGTGTGCGGCATCTGGCGCGATCGCCGCTGCTGTACTTTGCTGCTGTACCTGCCCCTATACCCGGGGCCCAGGATTTCGAATTATGCCTCTTGCCTGGTGGAGCTAGGGGGACTCGAACCCCCGGCCCCCTGACCGGAAAATGGGGTCCCCGGCGGGCGCGCGGCAGCGGACCTTGGCCGGTGCTGTGCGGTCGGGTCTGGGCGTGCGCGGCGTGGGGTCAGGCTGCCTGGGTGAGGGTGACGGTGTAGCCGAGGGCTTCGAGCTGGCGGATGTGGCCGCGTGCCTTGCGCTGGGTACCGGTGCGGCTGGCGTGGTAGGCGGGGCCGAGCTCGCGGAAGTGGGCGTCGGGATCGGCTAGCAGGTGCCAGATGATGACCAGGATGGAGCGGGCGACGGCGACCAGGGCCTTGAGCCTGCCGATCCGCCTGGCCAGCCGCCGGTACCGTTCGCCCAGGAAGGTGTCTGTTCTGGCGGCCGCCGCGGCGGCCTCGCCGAGGGCGCCCTTGAGGTAAGGGTTGCCCTTGCCGGTCTTGCCGGAGCGGTTGCTGGCCCCGGACTGGATGGTGCGCGGGCTGAGCTTGGCCCACGACACCAGGCGGGCGGCGGTGGGGAACCGGGTCATGTCCAGGCCTATCTCGGCGAGGATGGCCTGTGCGCCGGGCTGGGAGATGCCGGGGATGTCATCGAGGCGCGCCGCTGCGGGGCGGACGGCCGCGTCGGGGCCGGTGCCCGCTGCGGGGCCGGTGGTTCCGTCGGCGTTGACGCCGCGGGCGGCGGGAATCGCGCCGGTCAGCTCGTCGATCCGGCCGGTGAGCGTGCCGATCTGGGCGCTCAGGGCATCTATCTGGTCCAGCAGCATCTGGGCCAGCTCGGCGTGATGCTGGCCGAACCGGCCGGTGAGCGCTTCGATCAGCGCGGCCCGCTTGGCTCTCATCCGGCCGCGGGCCAGGTCCGCGAGCGCCCGGGGGCTGCGCTCGCCGGCGATCAGCGCCTCGATCATGTCGCGGACCGACTTGGTGGTCATCGTGCTGGCCACCGCCGACACCTTGATCAGCGCGTCCTCAAGCAGCTTCTCCAGCCGGGACCAGTGCCGGGTCCGCTCCCGGTCAAGTCTGTGCGCAGCCGAGTGTAGTCCCGCAGCACGCGGATCTCGGCCGGCGGGACGAAGGAGGGCCGCAGCACCCCCCGCTCGGTGCACTTGGCCAGCCAGACACTGCCGGGCTTGTCTGTCTTCGGCCTGCCCGGCATGTTCCTGGCCTCCCGGGCATTGACCAGTTGCACCTCCAAGCCGGCCGCCTCCAGCAGGTAAAACCAGATCCGCCAGTAATCGCTGGCCGACTCGACACTCACCTTCTCGATCCCCTGGCAGGCCAGCTGATCACCCAGCCCGGTCACCGCACCGGTGGTGGCAGCCACCTCCCAGACCCGGCTGACCCGCCGGCCCGGCCTGGATCCGTGCGGCACCCGCACGCACACCATCCCCGAGGCCTTGGCCACGTCAATCGCGGCTACCCGCTCCACGATCCGCTCATGACCCTCATCCTCGATCTCCCGCGGTTCCATCATCACCGGCACTCTCCCAGCACCCGACCAGGGACAAAAGCGGGGATGCCCGGGGGCCTCGGCCGGGAACCGAAATTCTGACCGGCGTGCCCGGAGCAACAGTGCGTGACCCTTCCAGGTCGGGCCCCGCCGCCAGACTGCCTTGACGGGCTCACGCACCCAAGGAGATACCGGCGTCGGCGGGCAGCCCCACCCCATTTTCACGCCCGCAAGGCGTCCCCCGCAGGAGACATCAGGACTGCTTGCAAACAACAGGCAGCCTGTCCATCAGCGTCCATCCCCGCAGCTCAGTGTCCCTGGACGTGCATCCAGATCCGTGCGGATCCGGGTCTGTTGCGGTACTTCCGTGCTGTACCCGGGCGCAGGATCAGGGGACGGT
>DATIXO010000269.1:0-2636 GCA_035518495.1 Streptosporangiaceae bacterium | reverse complement strand
CGGGCCTGCTCGGCCTGGCGGCGGTGCTGGTCCAGCGCCGCGTCGTGGCCGTGCTCGAGCTGCTCGGCGGCCTGCAGGCAGGCATGCAGCGCGGCCGGCTGGAGGGCGGCCAGGAACGCGGCGGCGACGGCGGCGTCGATCCCCTGCCCGCCGACGTTCATGTGCCGGGACCCGCGGCCCTCGACCAGCTCGGCGGAGCCCTGGCAGTAGTAGTTCGGCACCGTCTTGGCCGGGCCGCGGTAGAAGACGGCCAGCTTGCGGCCGCAGGTGCCGCAGGTGGCCAGGCCCTGCAGCAGCGCGCTGCCCTCCCGGACCGCGCCGGTGCCCGGCTGGCTGGCCTGCGGGCGGATGTTTGCCCCGATGCGGGCCTGGTTGGCCAGGTAGGTGTCCCAGTCGGTGAACCCGGGGTGGTGATCGGGGATGAGGACCTCCCACTGGTCGCGGGGCAGCTTGCGGCGCCGTGTGCGCAGCGCGCCGTCCGGGCCGAGATACCGTTCGTCGCGGGTGCGGCCGTAGACGTAGGCGCCAGCGTAGGCCGGGTGGGTCAGCGTGGTGTGCACGGCATGGTAAGTCGGCTCGACCCAGGTGATCTCACCGGGCTTGCCGTGCAGGTAGACCGCGTGCTGCAGCGGCCAGCGCAGGCCCTGGCCGCGCAGCCACAGCCAGGTGGCCCGCACCGACCCGCACACCGCGAACTGCCCGAACACCGCCGCGATGACGCCGGTAACCGCCTCATCGGGGTGGAAGCAGATCTCCCCGTCGCCCTCGCCCCAGGCCAGCCCGACCGGAAGGCCGCGGCGCAGCTCGCCGCGGGCGGCCTTGTTCTTGATGCCGCCCTCCAGCCGGGCCCGCAGGACATGCAGCTCAGACTCGGCCATGATGCCCATCAGCCCCAAGACGAGCCGGTCGGTGAACAGCGCCGGGTGGTAGACGCCGTCGGCGTCGCCGACCAGCGTGTCGCACACCCCGGCCAGGTCAAGCAGCCGGTACCACGCCGCGTTGTCCCGGGCCAGCCGGGAGGCCTCCAGCGCCAGGATGATCCCGACCTGGCCGAGCGCGACCTCGGCGACCACGCCCTCGAACCCGGCCCGCTGCCCGGTCACCGACCCGGAGATGCCCAGGTCGCCGTCGACAACCCGGATCGCCTCCGGCGGCCAGCCCAGCTGCCGGGCCCGGTTGACCAGGTCGTACTGGCGGGCGGTGGACTCAGTATTGCGTTCGAGCTGGGCCAGGGTGGACTGGCGGACGTAGATTACGGCCGCTCTGGAGAGGTGGGAGCTGGTTATCTTGCCGGAGTCATTCATCGCCGTCCCCCGCTCCCGCGGCGGTCCCGGCTGCCTTCACGATCAGGCGGGCCAGCAGCGCCAAGGCCGCTTCTACCTGCACGGCGGGAAGATGCCCGGCCAGGGCCGGGGGTGGCGCCGGAACCTGGTCCGGCAGCAGACTGAGCTGAACAGGCTGCACGGTCGTCCTCCTTGCACGGTGACTTCCGTGCAGCCTGCTCCCCGCTATCTGCGCCGCGGGCGGAAAGACCCGAAACCAGCACGGACAGGCCCAGCAGGTCCGCCGCCGCCCCCAGCGCTGCCGGGCCGTCCCCGCCCGGCGCCGGCTCCAGGTCGGTCCAGGCTGCCGGGATCAGCCGCTTGGACCCGTCCGGCAGCACCACCAGCAGCTCCATCGCGCCGTGCCGGAGCATGCTGCCCAGCACCGGCAACCGCCGGCCATCGAACGGATGACGCGGCCGGGTCAGCCGCACCATGCCCGGCACCACGGCGGTCACTGGCCGGCTCCCGCCACCACCTGCACATGGCGGCCAGCAGCATGGCAGATCGCCTGGGCGGCCCGCGCGGCGTTCACCGCGTCCATGCACAGCGCGGCCTCACGCAGGTCGACCGGGACGCCCCCGGCGATGCTGGCCGCGACCAGCAGCACCTGCCGCTCCCCGTCCGAGCACGGCAGCACGCCCTGCACCGCGTCCGCTGCCGCCGCGAAGTCCACCGCGGCGACTTCCCGGCCCCGGAACGGCTCCCACCGCACCTCGACCGCGACCCGCAGGAAATCCTCCCGCTCCAGCCACGCCCGGTGCGCGATCAGCAGCTCAGCGGCTGCTTCCGTGGGCAGCCAGCCCTTGGCCCACGCGCGGACCGCCGCGGCCAGGTCATCGAAGCAGGTAGTAAGGCGGGGAGTCCTTCGGCAGTTTGGACCATGATGTCCTTCTGTCGGTACTGGCGGAGCACATCCATGATAACCGGTTCCTGCGGCTGATCAAGAACATGCTCCGGGCCGGGTACCTGGAAGACTGGCAGTGGAACGCGACGATTTCCGGTGCGCCGCAAGGCGGCGTGGCATCCCCTGTCTTGTCTAACATTTACCTGGACCGGCTGGATAAGTTCGCCGAGACAGTCCTCATCCCGGAATATACCCGAGGGAAAAGCAGGAAAGCCAATCCTGCCTGGACCAAGGTGGCCAACGCGATGGCGGCCGCCCGGCGCCGCGGCGACCGTGCCGCGGTGCGGAAACTGCGCCAGCAGCGGCGGGGCCTGCCCGCCCGGGATCCCGGTGATCCCGGCTACCGCAGGCTCTGGTACCTCCGCTACGCCGACGATCACCTGTTCGGGTTCACCGGCCCGAAGGCC
>DATIXO010000268.1:0-6452 GCA_035518495.1 Streptosporangiaceae bacterium | reverse complement strand
CCCGGAAATACACCACCGCGTCCACCCGGACGGTCACGTTATCCCTGGTGATGCCGTCCTGCGCCGGGACCGCCATCGCGACGATCTGCATGTTGACCTTCTGCATCCGGTCACCGACCGGCCGGATCACCGTCAGCCCGGGGCCCCGGGTGCCGGGCAGCACCTTGCCGAACCTGAAGATCAGGGCCTGCTCGTACTGCTGCACGACCCGCAGTGAGCGTGCGGCCAGCACCGCGCCGCCCAGCACAAGAATGATGAGGATGACCAGGAGGATTCCTACTACCTCCATCGGGAACACCTCTTCTCGTCGAAAACGTCCCCCACTCCCGTCACAAGCCTAATGACAATTCCCCTGTACACAATTCGGGCTGGCCCAGGGCCGGCCCCCGGCCCTCCAGCGTCCCTCCCCGCCCGCCCCGGTCCGCCTGGCCCATTCGCTCCACGGGCGGAGATAGCCTCCTAAACGTGAGTGCTCGGGACACTGACTGGGAGGGCGTGCGGCTGCACGTCGTCACCGGCAAGGGGGGAACGGGCAAGACCACCGTGGCCGCCGCGCTCGCGCTCGCGCTCGCGTCCGCGGGCGGCAGGGTGCTGCTCATGGAGGTGGAGGGGCGGCAGGGAATCGCCCAGCTCTTCGACTGCCCGCCGCTGCCCGAGGGGGAGCGCAAGGTGGCGGTGGCCCCGGGCACCCCGGGCCGGGCGGGCGGCGACGTTTACGCGCTCGCCGCCGATCCCGAGTCGGCGCTGGTGGAGTACCTGGAGACGTTCTACAACCTGCCGCACGCCGGGCGTGCCCTCAACCGGCTCGGCGTCGTGGACTTCGTGACCACGATCGCGCCGGGGCTGCGGGACGTGCTGCTGACCGGAAAGGCCGCCGAGGCCACGCGGCGGCGTAAGGGCAAGCGGTACACCTACGACGCGGTGGTCATGGACGCGCCGCCCACCGGCCGGATCGCCCGCTTCCTCAACGCCGCCAGCGAGGTGTCCGGGCTGGCCAAGGTGGGCCCGATCCGCGGCCACGCCGACACCGTGCAGGGCGTCATCAATTCCCCGCTGACAGCCATCCACTTCGTCACCGTGCTGGAGGAGATGCCGGTGCAGGAGACCCTGGACGGGGTCGCGGAGCTGCGCGGGCTGACCCCGGGCGGGCTGCAGCTGGGCGGCATCATGATCAACATGGTGCGCCCGGTGGACCTCAGCGAGGATCAGCTGGCCGCCGCCGCGGCAGGCGCGCTGGACGTGCATGACCTCGCGCTGGGACTGAAAGCGGCCGGGGTCGAGGACAGCGCCGGGCCCGGGGGGAACCTCAACCTGGCCGGCAGCCTGGCCGCCGAGCTCACCGAGCATGCCACCGAAGCGCTCGCCCAGCGTGGCCAGCGGGAGCTGCTGACCGGCGCCGGCCAGCCGTGTTACGAGCTGCCGCTGATCACCGACGGAATGGACCTGGCCGGGCTGTACCGGCTCGCCAGCGCGCTGCGGGAGCAGGGGGCGGCGTAGGCGATGGCACCAGGCCAGACGGCGCCAGGCCGGACGGCGCCAGCGGGCGGCGCGCTCGACGAGGTGGAGCTGCGCCCGGCCCGGCTCGAGGTGGACCGGCTGCTGGACGACCCGCGCACCCGCATCATCGTCTGCTGCGGCTCCGGTGGGGTGGGCAAGACGACCACGGCGGCCGCGCTGGGGCTCAGGGCCGCCGAGCGCGGCAGGCACGTGGTGGTGCTGACGGTCGATCCCGCGCGCCGGCTCGCCCAGTCGATGGGCCTGACGTCGCTGGACAACACCCCGCGGCCGGTGCCGCTGCCCGGCGCGGCCGACGGCAGCCTGCACGCCATGATGCTCGACATGAAACGCACCTTCGACGAGATCGTCGAGGCGCACTCCGACCCCGACCGGGCCGCGCAGATCCTCGCGAACCCGTTCTACCAGTCACTGTCGTCGAGCTTCGCTGGCACCCAGGAGTACATGGCGATGGAGAAGCTCGGCCAGCTCCGGCGCGCCGACGAGTGGGACCTGATCGTGGTGGACACCCCGCCCAGCCGGTCGGCGCTGGACTTCCTGGACGCGCCGCAGCGGCTCAGCCGGTTTCTGGACGGGCGGCTGATCCGGCTGCTCACCGCGCCGACCCGGGTGTCCAGCCGGGCGTATCTGAGGGTTGTCAACGCCGGTTTCGGGATGTTCACCGGGGTGGTGGCCAAGGTGCTCGGCGCCCAGCTGCTGCGGGATGTGCAGACGTTCGTGGCCGCGTTCGACACCATGTTCGGCGGGTTCCGCGAGCGCGCCGAGGACACCTACCGGCTGCTGCAGACCCCGGGCACCGCGTTCCTGGTGATCGCCACCCCCGAGCCGGACGCGCTGCGTGAGGCGTCCTACTTCGTGGAGCGGCTGTCGCAGGACCGGATGCCGCTTGCGGGCCTGATCCTCAACCGCGTCCACCCCACGCCAGCGGCGCACCTGTCCGCCGCCAGGAGCCTGGCCGCCGCCGAGGCGCTGCAGGCCGCGGCCAGCGGGGACGGCACCGGCTCAGCCTCTTCCATGCCTAACGATCCGGCCGGCGCCACCGCGGATGGGCCGCGGCACCCGCTGGCGGTGACAGCCTTGCGGCTGCACGCGGAGCGGATGCAGCTCGCCGCCGCCGAGCGGCGGCTCGCGCAGCGTTTCACGGCGGCTCATCCCGCGGTGCCGGCCGTCCGGGTCCCGGCCCAGCCGGAGGACGTGCACGACCTGGCCGGTCTGCGGACGATCGGCCAGAGCTTCGCCGCTGGGTGATGGCGCTGCTGGAAGAGCCTGCGGGGAGAGCGGTGAACTGCCAGCCGGTCAGCTGGCGACCAGCTCCTCTTCTTCCGCTTCCTCCGCCCGGCGCTCGTACTGGTTGCGGGCCTGCTCGAGGAGATCCCGCCAGGAGGTGACGTCGGGGCGGCGACGCAGCAGGGCGCGCCGCTCGCGCTCGGTCATCCCACCCCAGACGCCGAACTCGATGCGGTTGTCCAGCGCATCGGCCAGGCATTCGGTCCGCACGGTGCAGCCACGGCAGATCAACTTGGCCCTGTTCTGCGCCGCGCCCTGGACGAAGAGCTCGTCCGGGTCAGACTCCTTGCACGCGGCACGACTGGTCCAGTCAGCGATCCACATGTGGTCCAACTCCTCCTGATCGCCACGCCCCCGAGGGGGTCGTCACGCCGGGATGGCGCTCACTCACGGTGCGGGGCGAGCGACATCACAGTCGTCCGCCCCGGGGAAGGTTCGTTGCGAAAAAGTAACTTACGGAAGTCCGGGCCCGTGCGCTAGACCCCGTTAGGCCCATTTCACAGATAGTCCGCATGGGCCATGCCCCGGCGGGCGGGTAGTCACCCACCGGCGGAGGCCGTGGCGGGCGGCGGCCGGGCGTACCCTTGGTCCGTGCTGACGTCACGTTTCGCCGGCAAAGCCGGCGTGGTCGCACGGCTGGCCGGGCTGGCCGTGGCCGCTGGCGCGCTGGTTGCCGCCGTCGCCATCCCCGCTGTGGGCCTGACCGGGATCACGGTGCGCAACACCGCGAAGAACTTCAACGCCATGTCCACGCCCGAGCTCGGCCAGATCCCCGTCCGCTCGGAGATCCTGGACCGGCACGGGAACGTGCTCGCCTATTACTACGGCCGGGGCATCGACCGGGTGCCGGTCAGCTACGCCCAGATCGCCCCGGCGATGCGCCAGGCCATCGTGGCGATCGAGGACTCGCGGTTCTACCAGCACGGGGCGATCGACTTCAAGGGCACCATCCGGGCGGTCATCAACAACCTCCAGCACAACGCGGTCCAGGGCGGGTCCACGATCGCGCAGCAGTACGTGAAGAACGTGCTGTACCTGTCCGCGCCTGACCCGCAGGCGGCGTTCGCGGGCGCGACCCGCGAGACGATCGGGCGCAAGATCCGCGAGCTGCGGATGGCGGTGCGGGTCGAGCATCAGATGAGCAAGAACCAGATCCTCGCCTCCTACCTGAACGTGGCCTACTTCGGCAGCTCGGCGTATGGCGTAGAGGTGGCGGCGGAGCGTTACTTCAGCACTGGTGCGTCCCGCCTCACGCTGCCACAGGCGGCGCTGCTGGCCGGGCTGGTGGAGAACCCGACGGCGTACGACCCGCTCACCAACCCCAAGACGGCGCTCGCCCGCCGCAACCTGGTGCTCCAGCGGATGGCCCAGGTCGGTGACATCACCCCGGCGCAGGCCGGCGCGGCCGACAGGCAGCCGCTCGGGCTCAGCCCCTCGATGCCGCAAAGCGGCTGCACCAGCAGCTCCGCGAGGTACGCGGCGTATTTCTGCGACTACGTGCTCGCCGCGATGCGCGTGGACCCGGCGTACAAGCAGGCGTGGCAGCGGCTCAACGGGATCGGCGGGCTGAAGATCTACACCACCCTCGACCCGGTGGACCAGCGGGCGGCCCGGAACGCGGTCAACTACGAGCTGCCGCGGCCGCCGTCGTCGGTCAACCCCGGCAAGAACGCCGACACCGAGGTGCTCATCCAGCCCGGCACCGGGGACGTGCGGGCGATCGCCATCGACCGGCCGTACGGTTTCGGGCCGCACCAGAACTCCATCGACTACGCGGTGGGCCCGCAGTACAACGGCAGCTACGGCGTGCAGATCGGGTCGACCGGCAAGGTCTACACGATGGTGACCGCGCTGCTGCAGGGCGTCCCGTTCGGATACAGCAAGACCGTCGGCTTCTCTGCCACGGTCGGTGGCTACAGCAACTGCAAGGGCCAGCCCACCGCCCCGTGGCAGGTGCACAACGACGAGAGCGAGCGGGGCGGCCACTACAGCCTCTACACCGGGACGACCGCGTCGATCAACGTGTTCTTCGCCTACCTGGAGCAGAAGGTCGGCCTGTGCAACACGGTCCGCACCGCCGCCCGGATGGGCCTGACCTGGCCGGACGGCACGTCGCTGCTGCAGCCCGACCCGAAGGAGCACCACCAGTACAGCGCGGACAACGACCCGTCGTTCACGCTCGGGGCCGATAACGTCGCGCCGATCGACGTGGCGGCCTCCGATGCGGTGCTGCCCGCGCGCGGCATCTACTGCCACCCGATCGCGATCAAGAAGATCCTGACCATCAGCGGCACCAGCCTGCCGGTGGAGTCGGCGGACTGCCACCGGGTCCTGCCGGCCGTCATCGCCGACGCCGCCAACTACATCCTCCAGGGCGACCTGAACGGCCTGGGGACCGCGACCGCCGACAACGTCCCCTTCCCGGCGGCGTCCAAGACCGGCACCGCGGACCAGTACGTGTCGGCGTTCTTCATCGGCTACACGCCTGGCCTGCTGGGCGCGGTCTGGGTCGGCAACCCGGCCGGCTCCTTCCGGTACCCGATGGCGGGCTACCCCGGGTCCTGCTGGCGGGCCGGCTGCGAAGGGTTCATGTATGGCTCGATGGCGCCCGGGCAGACCTGGCAGATGACGTTCCTGCACGCCAACCTGCCCACACCGCCACGCAGTTTCGTTCCCGTGCCCCTGTCCAGCGACCTGTTCTCGATGGGCAACGGCATCGTCTCGCCAACCCCGCCCAAGCCGCACCACCACGGCGGCGGCAACGGCGGCAACGGCGGCGGCGGTAATGGAGGCGGTAATGGCGGAGGCGGCAACGGCGGCGGCGGCAACGGCGGCGGCGGAGGGAACTGACAGGCGGCCCGCCCAGGCCAGGAGCCGGGGTCAGCTGATCGCCCGCGCCTACGCGTCCGGGGTCCTCCCCGCTTATCGCGGCAGTCCCGGCTGGTCACGCGGCCGTTCTGGCTGATCGCGGACCGCGCCGGGCTGGCCGGGCCCGGCTTGGGCGGTGACCGCCCACGCCGCTCTTTTGATGCGGCTCATCAAGGGTTGCTAATCTTGCCTGCCGTCGGTCCATGGCATGCGATGGTTGGTCAGCAGGTGAGGGAGGGACGCGCGGATGATGCCGACAGCCGACGATCCGGCCGGGACCCGCGACCAGTACGCCGCGGAACTGCCGGTCCGTGAGCGAGCCCTGGGCCCCGATCACCCCGACACCCTGACCATCCGCGGCAGCCTCGCCTATTGGACCGGGGAGGCAGGAGACCCGGCCGGCGCCCGCGACCAGTTCGCCGCCCTGCTGCCTGCCGCAGAGGAAGTCCTCGGGCCCGAGCACCCCGACACCCTGGCCACCCGCGCCAACCTTGCCCGCTGGACCGGCGAGGCCGGGGACGCGGCCGACGCCTGCGAGCAGTTCGCGGTGCTGGTCCAGGTCACCGAGCGGGTGTACGGCCCCGAGCACCCCGACACCCTGACCACCAGGAACAACCTCGCTGCCTGGACCGGGGTGGCGGGGGACCCGGCCGGCGCCCGCGACCAGTTCGCCGCCCTGCTGGCCGTCCGTGAGCAGGTGCTCGGGCCTGAGCACCCCGACACCCTGACCACCAGGAACAACCTCATCTACTGGACCGGGGAGGCGGGGGACGCGGCCGGCG
>DATIXO010000267.1:0-3034 GCA_035518495.1 Streptosporangiaceae bacterium | reverse complement strand
AGCGGACCAGCCGCGCCGACTTCGGCCGGTGGGAAACCCAGCTGGCGAACACCGGGCACTGCCGCCGCCCGGTCCGGCTGCGCGGCCGGATCGACGCCATCGACCTGGCCACCGGCGAGACCGCCCCCGTCTACACGACCGGCGCCGAGCCGGACGGGGTTCTCCTGGTCGCCTGCGGCAACCGCCGCGAGGCCGTCTGCCCGCCCTGCTCCGCTGTTTACAAGCGGGACGCCCGGCAGCTGGTCCGCGCGGGCCTGGCCGGAGGCAAGGGCATCCCCCAGACCGTCGCCGCGCACCCGTGCGTGTTCGCCACCTTCACCGCGCCGTCGTTCGGGCCGGTGCATTCGCGGCGCACGAAAGGCAGCAGGATGCTGGCGTGCCGTCCGCGCCGGGACGCGCACGCCCGCCGCTGCCCGCACGGCCGGGACATCTCTTGCCCGCACCGGCACGCCGACGACGACCCGCGGCTGGGACGGCCGCTGTGCCCGGACTGCTACGACTACGCCGCCGCCGTGCTGTTCAACGCCCGCGCCGGGGACCTGTGGCGCCGGTTCACCACCTACCTGCCCCGCCACCTCGCCGCGCTCACCGGCCGCACCGTCAGGGCATTACGCAGCGAGGCCGCGATCCGGTACGTGAAGGTCGCCGAGTACCAGGCCCGCGGCGTCGTCCACTACCACGCCGTCATCCGGCTCGACGCCCCCGGCGACAGCTACCAGCCGCCGCCGCCCTGGCTCACCGCCAGCCTGCTCTGCCAGGCCATCAAGGCTGCTGCCACCGCCGTCGCCATCGCCACCGGTCCCGAGCCCGGCCACCCCGGCATCCCGGCCCGGACGCTGCGGTTCGGCGCCCAGACCGACACCCGGCCGATCCGGCACCACCGCGACCTGCCCGGCACCGGCGGCGCGCTCGACGGCCAGGCCGTTGCCAGCTACATCGCCAAATACGCCACCAAGACCCTCGACGTACCCGGCCTCGCGGACCGGACCATCAGCACCCGGCTGGACATCGAGGCGCTGCGGTGCTCCAGGCATCACAAGCAGATGATCGCCACCGCGTGGGAAGTGGGCGGCGGGCAGCTCACCGCCGGCCTGCGGCCCTCCCGGCTGTGCCGCTGGGCGCACCAGCTCGGCCACGGCGGCCACTTCCTCACTAAATCCCGCCGCTACTCGGTCACCTTCGGCGAGCTCCGCCGCGCCCGCACGGCGCACCGCAGGGCTCAGCGCCACCCCGGCGGCGAGCGCGATCCCTGGGGACGGCCCCTCGACGACACCGTGGTCCTGGTCCTGGCGACCTGGGCCTACGCGGGAACCGGCTACGCCACGACTCCGGGCGCCGCGCTGGCTCTCGCTTCGGCCGACCGGGCCCGCAGCCGCTAATTGTCTCCCGCCGCCAGCCCCCGTCCGACTCGCGCAGGGAAGTGATGCCCATGGACCCGGTTCCCGCCCTTGCTGCCCAGGTTCCGGGCAGGCAGCTGTACAAGGTCGCTGATGCCATGGTGGTGCTGTCGATGAGCCGCAGCGTCATCTACGAGCAGATCCGCTCTGGCCGCCTGCGGTCGGTCACCCAGGGCCGCGCCCGGCTGATCCCGGCCTCGGCCATCGCCGAGTACATCGCGCTGCTGGAGCGCGAATCGCAGGTGGCTTGATGGCCGCCCGCCGCAGCCGCGGGGACGGCGGCCTGCACTACGATTCGGCCCGGCAGCGGTGGATCGCCACCGCCAGCCTCGGCCATGACCCGGCGGGCAAGCGGATCGTGAAGCGCGGCAGCGGCAAGACCAAGACCGAGGCCAAGAACAAGCTCAGGCAGGTGTTGCGCGACTATGAAGACGGCCTGGCCATCGCTCCCGATACCTACACCGTCGCCCAGGCCGTCACCGACTGGCTCGCCCACGGGCTGAATGGCCGCGACCTGGCCACCGTCACTACCTGCACCACCTTGTGCCAGACCCACATCATCCCCGCGCTGGGTGCCCGCAGGCTGCGCGAGCTGCGGGCCGAGGACGTGGACCGGTGGCTGGCCGCCAAGGCGCAGACCCTCAGCACCGCCACGCTCCAGCGGCTGCACTCGTGCCTGAACCGAGCGATCAGCCGGGCCATGGCCCGCGACACCGTGCGCCGCAACGTCGTCGCCTTGTGCTCGGTGCCCCGGGGCCAGCCCGGTCGCCCGTCCAAGGCCCTCACCCTGGCCCAGGCCGACGCCATCCTCGTCACGGCCGAGGGCAGCCGCCTGCACGCCTACATCGTGGTCTCCCTGCTCACCGGAGCCCGCACCGAGGAACTGCGCGCCCTCACCTGGGATCACGTCGACCTGGTCGGCCAGCCGGATGCCGACCCGCCCATCCCGCCGCACGTCGCCGTCTGGCGGTCGGTCCGCACTGGCGGCGAAACCAAGACCCGTAAATCCCGCCGCACCCTGGCCCTGCCCCGGCGCTGCGCCGACGCGCTGCGCGACCTGCGGCACCGGCAGGACCGGGAGCGCTCCGCCGCCGGGCCGCGCTGGCGCGGCACCGGCCTGGTCTTCACCACCCGCTACGGCACTCCGCTGCGCCCGGACAACGTGCGCCGCGACTTCCGCACCGCTATCAGGAGCGCGGCCGGGGTGGACCCGCGCGAGTGGACGCCGCGCGAGCTGCGCCACAGCTTCGTCTCACTGCTGTCTGACAGCGGCACCCCGCTTGAAGAGATCTCCCGCCTGGTCGGCCACAAGAGCACCCTCGTCACCGAGCTGGTCTACCGCAAGCAGATCCGGCCCGTCCTGCAAAGCGGAGCCGAGGCCATGGACCGCATCTTCGGGCTCGGCGAGGACGCGTAGTCACGCAGAAAGTCACTCAGGATGGAGGCAGGACCGATGCGATGCAAGCCGGAAGGCGCAGTGACCTGCGCTTTCGGTGGTGGGCGGTACTGGGATTGAACCAGTGGCCTCTTCCGTGTCAGGGAAGCGCTCTCCCGCTGAGCTAACCGCCCGCGAGGCGGAAGCGGGAATCGAACCCGCGTACAGGGCTTTGCAGGCCCTTGCCTAAGCCACTCGGCCA
>DATIXO010000266.1:0-3477 GCA_035518495.1 Streptosporangiaceae bacterium | reverse complement strand
GAACACCCCGAAACACCCAAAACGCCGGGAGATCAGCCCGCTTAACGCGGGACCAGCACCCCAGAAAACCCCAAAAACCCCAGGTCACCGAGTTTTGTCGTTAGCCCACCCGGGGTCACCGACAGAACTGCCGGTGTCATACCGACAGAACTCTGGCGGTGGCCTGATTTTTAGTATGGCGCGGGGCTCTGACACGGCGCTGGCTGCGTTTTTCCGGCTTGCTGGCTGGTGGATGGCGTTGCTGGGCGGTTGCCGGCCTGCTGGGGGATGGCTGGGCTGGCCGGGTGGCTGGTGGTGATCGCAGTGGCGTGGCTGTGGGTGGGTGTCAGCCGTCGGGGAGGTAGCTGGGGAGGCTGGTGCGGCGTCGCCGCGCTCGTCGGGCGATGCGGGTCTTGTCGCGGGTGGTGAGGGCCCGCCAGGCGCGGATCTTGCGGATGTTCGCGGCGGCCAGCAGCAGCGCAGTGAAGACCGGCTGGGCGGCGATGCCGCGGACGCGGCGTCGGCCGGGCTGGGCGAGGGCCTGGTGGGCTGGGTCTTTGAGGTAGCCGTTGAGGCCTTCGATGGTGTTGCGCAAGGTGGCGTAGCACTTGTGCCAGGCCGGGCTGGCGTAGGGCAGGTCCTGGCGGTAGCGGGCACCCACGTCGGGCGGGATGGTGATCGCGGTCTGGCAGCAGATCCTGGGCGGTTCGGGGGGTGGCTGGAGTACCTTGGCGCGTCCGTCGCGGGGTGTCAGCGAAGCCGGGCGCAGTGGGCAGATCAGCCGGGGGTG
Organism: Streptosporangiaceae bacterium; assembly: GCA_035518495.1. Classification (GTDB taxonomy): domain Bacteria; phylum Actinomycetota; class Actinomycetes; order Streptosporangiales; family Streptosporangiaceae; genus UBA9676. The sequence continues at coordinate 2,708 of DATIXO010000266.1, read as the reverse complement.
CTGGCCGGCTGCCGGGCAGGACAGGCGCTGGTAGCCGTCGGTGTCGGGGCCGTCTTTGTGCTTGAGCTGCCAGGGGCCGCGGGCGGCGATCTGATGGTCGTAGAGGTCGCGGGTGATGGCGTGATCGCGCAGCCGGGCGGTGGCGGTGATCAGCAGCCCGGGCAGGGCGGGGCAGTACCAGCTGCCCTCGACCAGCAGCGCTCCCTGGCTGTTCGCCTGGATGCCGAGCTGGTCGGCGCGGTAGTCCATGACCGGCTGGTAGCCGAGCGCGCGAGCGGGGAGGCAGAAGCGCTCGGGCAGGGCCTGGGTATAGGCGCGGTCGTAGCCGAGCGGGCCGGTCTTGTGGCCGCGGGCGGCCACGGAGGCCAGCACGCGGGCGCCGGTGCCGCCGGGGTCTTCGCCAGGCCGGGTCATGGCCATCCCGATCGCGAGGTTCGGCGTTGCGGGCGGCGCGCCGGGCGGCCGCGCGGTGGTGGCGATGGTGGCCTCCAGCGCCCAGGAGATTTTCCGCAGCGGCTTGCCTTTGTCGTCCTCGCGGTCGCGGTGGTCGCCCTCGCGGACGTACCAGCCGCCGTCGGGGTCGCTGGCTGACAGGCCGCTGCGGCGGGACGGGCCGCGGGAATACAGCGGGACGGGGGTGGCGTCCAGGCCGGTGCAGCCGTCAAACGCTGCGCGTTCTTCCTGGTCAAGGACGGAGATACTGGCTTCCAGCAGCGCGTTGGCCAGCGCCTCTAGCCGGTCCCTGGCGGCCTCGGCCTGGCCCGGGATCATCTTCCTGATGCGGGCCCGCAGGTCCTGCTCGGTCAGGCGGCGGTTCTTCGGCAGCGGCGAGGGGTCCATGACCGAGCAGATCTGGCCGAAGCAATAGCGGACCCGCCGGTAGGCGGCCAGGAAGGCCCGCTCGCCGCTGGCAGTGCCCGGGATGCCGAGCAGCCTGCGGGAGGCATGGGACAGCTCGCAAAACAGCAGCCGGGTGGCCTCGGTCAGGAACAGCGGCCGGTCATCCTGAGCCAGGCACACCAGCGCGGTGAGCACCGCGCGCACCGGCAGCGGGCGGGGCCGGCCGGTCGTGTGAGCGAGCGCGGCCTCGATGACCGGGGCCTTGCCGCAGCGGTCGATGAGCTCAGCAGCGAAGGCAACCGTGTCATCGCTGACGCCGCCGCCGGCTGGCGGCAGGGCCAGGCCGCTGCCGCTCACCGCGTGCGCTCCGCTCGCCAGCGCTCGCGCAAGGCGCCCTTGGAGGAGCTGACGCCGGCGACGTGGCGGGCATACCGGGCCAGCGACCCGGCCTCGGCGATCCCGGTGACCGTCAGCAGCACGCCGACCGGGGTGTCCGCGGCCAGGTGGCAGCAGATGAAGGTGGACCGGGCCCGGCGCATCGACAGTCCCGGCGCGGCCGGGTCAGCAGTCAGGCCCCGGGCGAAATTGGTGACGAAGTTCTTATAAGACCGGTCGGCCGGGCCGGGGCGGAACACGAAATCGCTGCCCGCGCGGCGGGCCAGCCCCCAGGCGCGGCCGGCATAGCGCGAGGTGACCGGCACCACCCGCGCACCCGGCCCGCTGACCTGAACCATCACCTGGCGGCCGCGGCGGGCGGCGTCACCGCCGCGCAGCGCCGCCATCTCGCCGGGCCGCAGCCCCGCCCCGATGCCGAACACCACCATCGCCAGCGCCGAGGACCGTTTCGCCGGATCGCGCTGCGCGGCCGCGATCGCGGCCAGCTCCGCCCGCTCGGCTGGCGAGTACGGCGCCGGCGCCCTCGCGCCCGCGAACGGCGTCGCCCGCTGCCCCGCCGGGCCGTGCGCTACTTCGGCGAGCCGGTACAGCGCCGACCGGTACGTCCCCCGCGTCGAGGACGCCCGGCCCGCCAGGCCAGCCACGCAGAACGCCTCGATCACGTCATAGTCCAGCCAGAACTCCCGGCTGTCCGGGACTCCCCGGGTCTCAGCGAACCGGGACAGCCCGCGCAGCGCCGGCGCGGTCACCCGGCCGGCCGGCAGCATGCGCATGCCCGCGCCCGCCGTATCGTCCCCGGGAGGGACAGCCATGCTTGAAATATAGTGAACTCAAGCATCCGGGCGGGGGATGCCGCCGGCGCGGCGGATACGCAATCCTGTCACCATGGACGACCTGGCCCGCCGCCACCAGCAGATCCAGGCCGAGCTCGCCCAGATCGGCATCGCCCTGCCCGGCTCGCTCACCAGCCGCACCACCCGCTGCCAGCGACCCGGCTGCCACTGCCGCGCCACCCCGCCGGTCCTGCACGGCCCCTACCCCACCTGGACCCGCAAAGCCGGCGCCCGCTCCATCACCAAGACCCTCACCGCCGCCGACGCCGAGCGGCTGCGCCCCTACTTCGCCGCCCACCGCCGCCTGCGCCAGCTCATCACCGAACTCGAGGCCGTCTCCATCGAACTCGCCGAACACCCCGAAACACCCAAAACGCCGGGAGATCAGCCCGCTTAACGCGGGACCAGCACCCCAGAAAACCCCAAAAACCCCAGGTCACCGAGTTTTGTCGTTAGCCCACCCGTGCTGAGCTGGGGTTTCATTGCTCCAGGTCATTTTTTATGTGTCCGTTTCGTCCCCGTGTTTGCTCCACGTTTGCTCGCGCGCACGGACCCAGCAATCGGGCTTGCCGGACACGGGCGAGCCAGCGCCGGATCCGGGGCCATGCGCTGCCGGGCGGGCCGCTTATGTCCGGCCGA
>DATIXO010000265.1:0-16283 GCA_035518495.1 Streptosporangiaceae bacterium | reverse complement strand
GCCGCGCAGCCCGGCCCGGTCCAGCAGGGCCTTCTCGTTGGTGACCCACTCCCCTCGCGCCGCCAGGACGCCATGCGCGCCCTGGCATGCCGCGGTCGCGATCGCTCCCGCGGTGTCGGCCAGGTGCCCCCGGGCGGCGTGCGCGGCCCGCGCGTAATCCAGCGTTGCCCGGGCATTGCCCCACCAGCGGGCGGGCGCCAGGCGGCGCAGCTCGCCGGGGAACCCGGGCCTGGGCAGCCTGCCGTGCAGCACGCGGTGCAGGCCCAGCTCGGCGACCACGATGTAGGTGGGGACGCCAGCCAGGTGGAACAGCAGCCGCTCGACCTGGAAGCGCCCGGCCCGGGCCTCGGCCAGGTGATACTCCACGTCGTCCAGATCCCGGTAGTGCACGTCGACGCGCCGGCCGCCCGCGCGCAGCCAGGCGCCGCCGTTGAAGACCCCGCCGCCCCAGCCGCCGATCGGGAAGATCTCCCCCGGCCAGCCCAGGGTGCTCAGGCTGGCGGGGTCGAACGAGCCGCCGCGGCCCGGCTGGCCGCCGCGGTAGTACACCGCGAAGTCCCAGTCGCTGTCGGGCCGCGCCGTCCCGGCCGCCCGGGAGCCGCCGAGAGCGACCGCCCGGACGCCGGGCAGGCGGGCCAGCGCCCCGGCCGCCTCGGCGCAGAACGCCTCGTCGCCGCTTGCTGGCATGCCCGCAGGATAGACGGCGCACGCCGCGGGCAGGCTGTCACACCGGAGCGGCCCGCATTGTCTGAGGGGTAAGACCCAAGGGAGAGGAGCCCGCCATGGCGCGCATCTCGCTCGGCCCGCCCCAGGCCCCGGGGTACCGGCCCGGCGCCCGGTTCTCCCCGCGCCGATCCGGCGTCATGCCCGGCCCAGCCGCCGCGCCGGGCAGCCGCCCGGGGGCGCAGTGAACGACCAGCAGGTGTTCGAGGCCAACCGCGAGCTGCTGTTCGCCGTGGCCTACCGGATGCTCGGCACGGTCGCCGATGCCGAAGACGCCGTCCAGGACGCCTGGCTGCGCTGGTCCGCGGCACCACGCTGCGACATCGCCGAGCCGCGGGCGTACCTGGCCAGGACCGTCACCAATATCGCCCTGAACAGGCTGCGGTCGGCGCGCGCCCGCCGGGAGGCCTATGTCGGCTCGTGGCTGCCCGAGCCGCTGCTGACCAGCGGCCCGGACGCCGCGGACCGGGCGGAGCTGGCCGAGTCGGTGTCGCTGGCCATGCTGGTGGTGCTGGAGTCGCTGACGCCCGAGGAGCGCGCGGTTTTCGTTTTGCATGAGGTGTTCGGTTTCCCGCACGCCGAGATCGCGGCCGCGATCGGCCGCAGCGACGCGTCGGTCCGCCAGCTCATGCACCGGGCGCGCGAGCATGTGCAGGCGCGCAGGCCGCGGTTTGATGTGGACGCCGGCCAGCAGCGTGAGGTGACCCAGCGGTTCCTCGCCGCCGCCGCGGGCGGCGACATCGACCAGCTGATGGCGGTCCTGGCTCCCGACGTGACGCTGATCCCCGACGGCGGGGGCAAGGCGCAGGCGCCGCGGCGCCCGATCACCGGCGCCGCCAAGGTGGCCCGGTTCCTCGCGGCCATCTCCGGCCGGCCCTACATGGGGATCGACCCCTCCGACATGACGCTGGAGCTGGCGGAGATCAACGGTGCGCTGGGGGCGCTGATCACGGCGGGCGGGAAGCCGATCACCGCGGTGACCACCGTCGTCGCGGGCGGCCAGATCACCGCCATCCAGCTGGTGACCAATCCGGACAAGCTGCGGGGCATCACCGCCGGCCGCACGCTCCCGCTGTGACCGCGGGGCCCGCCGGGCCGTGGCAGGGCGGGGAACCGGAGTTACTGTAAGGCCGTGGTGAACTCCCCGCTCGACCGGTCCTTCGCGGAGGAACGCGACGCCACCGACCCGCTCGCGGGGTTCCGTGGCCGCTTCGTCCGGGACGACCCATCGCTGATCTACCTGGACGGGAACTCGCTGGGCATGCTGCCGGCCGCCACCGCCGAGCGGATCGGCAAGGTGGTACGCGGCAGCTGGGGCCGCGGGCTGATCCGGTCCTGGGGCCACTGGGCCGACCTGCCCCGCCGGGTGGGCGACCTGCTGGGCTACCACCTGCTCGGGGCGGGGCCCGGCCAGGTGGTGGTGTGTGACAACACCACGGTCAATCTCTACAAGCTGGCCCGCGCCGCCGCCGCGCACCGGCCTGGCCGCGGCGTCATCGTGACCGACGACGACAACTTCCCCACCGACCGGTACGTGCTGGCCGGTGTCGCCGCCGAGCTCGGCGGCGAGCTGCGCATGATCCACACCGACATCGACCAGGGCGTCAGCGGCCAGGCGGTGAGCGCGGCCGTGGACGAGGGCACCGCGCTGGTCTGCCTGTCCCACGTGGCCTACCGCAGCGGCGCCCTGGCCGACATGGCGCAGATCACCCGCATCGCCCACGACCGCGGAGCGCTGGTGCTCTGGGACCTGTGCCATTCCGTCGGCTCGGTACCGGTGGACCTCGACGGGTGCGGCGCCGACCTGGCGGTCGGGTGCACCTACAAATACCTCAACGCCGGTCCCGGCGCGCCCGCGTTCCTGTATGTGCGGGGTGACCTCCAGGAACAACTGCGCCAGCCGGTGCAGGGCTGGTTCGGCCAGCGGGACCAGTTCGCGATGGGGCCGGTCTACGACCCGGTTCCCGGCATCGGCCGGTTCACGACCGGCACCCCGGACATCATCGGGACCACCGCCGTTGCCGAAGGCGTCAGCCTGCTGGCCGAGGCCGGCATCGTGGCGCTCCGGGACAAGGGCATGCGGCTCACCGACTACCTGATCGACCTCGCGGACGCCTGGCTGGTCCCACTGGGCTTCCACCTCGCCTCACCGCGGGAGGCCGCGCGCCGGGGCTCCCACGTCTGCCTGCACCACCCGCAGGCCACCCAGATCGGTGAGGCGCTCACCCGGGCCGGGGTGGTCGGCGACCTCCGGGCCCCGGACCGGCTCCGGCTGGGCCCGGCGCCGATCACGACCAGCTTCACCGACGTCTGGGAGGCGGCCGACACCATCCGCCGGATCGCCGCCGGCGAGGAGGTCACCCGGCCGCGCGGCCAGGCCGGGTGGGCCGTCCGTACGGGCAGCCAGGACGGCGAGCCGGGCGGCGACGGCGGCACCCGGTCCGATGACCTGTCGTGCTCCTTCTGCGGCCAGACGCGCTGGGAGGTCAGCAAGATCGTGGCCGGCCCGGACGCCTACATCTGCGATGGCTGCGTCGGCCAGGCGGCGTCGGTGCTCACCGCCGGCGGCCCGGCCGCCACGGCCACCGCCACCGCCACGATGGTCAGGCTGGACCCTCACGCCAGGGGGCAGCGGTGCAGCTTCTGCGGCCAGCCCCTGCACCGGGTGGCCGGGCTGGCGGCCGCCGGTGACGCGCGGATCTGCGCCGAGTGCATCGAGCTGTGCGAGGAGATCTTCGCGGAGGACCTGTCCTGAGGCCAGGCCGCCCAAGCACCGGGCACTGGCAATCGAGGGGAGTGCGGGGAGCCCCGAGGCTACTCCCACTCGATGGTGCCGGGCGGCTTGCTCGTGATGTCGACGACCACCCGGTTGACCTGAGGCACCTCGTTGGTGATCCGGGTGGAGATGGCGGCCAGCAGCGGGCCGGGCAGCCGTGCCCAGTCGGCGGTCATGGCGTCCTCACTGGTCACCGGGCGCAGCACCACCGGGTGCCCGTAGGTGCGGAAGTCCCCCTGCACCCCCACCGAGCGGACGTCGGCCAGCAGCACCACCGGGCACTGCCAGATGTCGGTGTCCAGCCCTGCCCGTGACAGCTCCTCCCGGACGATCGCGTCGGCCTCACGCAGGATCTCCAGCCGCTCCTGGGTGATCTCGCCGATGATGCGGATGCCCAGCCCCGGCCCGGGGAACGGCTGGCGCCAGACGATCTCCGGCGGCAGGCCCAGCTCCTGGCCGAGCCGGCGCACCTCGTCCTTGAACAGGTCGCGCAGCGGCTCCACCAGTGTGAAGCCGAGATCCGCGGGCAGCCCGCCGACATTGTGGTGGGACTTGATGCTGGCGGTGCCGGTGCCGCCGCCGGACTCCACCACATCCGGGTACAGCGTCCCCTGCACCAGGAAGTCGACCGCCTCGCCGTGCGCGCCCGCCTCGGCGGTGATCTCGCGGGTGGCCCGCTCGAACGCCCGGATGAACTCCCGCCCGATGATCTTGCGCTTCTGTTCTGGATCGGTCACGCCCGCGAGGGCGGCCAGGAACGTGCCCGCCGCGCTCACCGTGTGCAGATCGACCCCGGTGGCCGCGACGAAGTCCTTTTCGACCTGCTCGGCCTCGCCCTTGCGCAGCAGCCCGTGATCCACGAACACGCAGGTCAGCCGGGACCCGATGGCGCGCTGCACCAGCGCGGCGGCCACCGCCGAGTCGACGCCGCCGGACAGCCCGCAGATGGCCCTGGCCCCGCCGACCTGCTGCGCGATCCGGGCGACCTGCTCGTCGATGATGCTGTGCATGGTCCAGTCCGGCCGGCACCCCGCCGCCGCCAGGAACCGCCGCAGCACCTCCATGCCGTGCTCGGTGTGCAGCACCTCGGGATGGAACTGCACGCCGTAAAGCCGCTGGCCGGGGGCTTCCACCGCCGCCACCGGCGTGGCCGCTGTCCGCGCGGTGACGGTGAAGCCCGGCGGCGCCACCGTGCAGGTATCCCCGTGCGACATCCAGACCTGCTGGCGCGCGGGCAGGCCCGACAGCAGCGCCCCGCCCGGCGCGGAGTCCGGGCCGGGCGCGCCGGCCGGCAGCAGCTCCAGCGTGGTCGCACCGTACTCACCCGCGCCGGTGTGCGCCACCGACCCGCCCAGCCCGGCCACCATCAGCTGGAAGCCGTAGCAGATCCCGAGCACCGGCACGCCGGCGGCCAGCAGGCCGTCCGGGGCGGGGGGCGCACCGTCGGCGTAGACCGAGGCCGGGCCGCCGGACAGGATGACCGCCGCGGGCCTGCGGGCCAGGATCTCCGCCGCCGGCATCGTGGCCGGCACGATCTCGGAGTAGACGTGGCACTCGCGGACCCGCCGGGCGATCAGCTGGGCGTACTGCGCGCCGAAGTCCACCACCAGCACGGTGTCGAAATCCCCAGCGTGCACCACGTCGCCTTCCCGGGGGGCCCGCACGCCCGCTCTCCGGCGGGACTGCCACGACCTGCAGTCTAGGGGCGGGCCCGGCCGGCCGGGGACAGGCTCGCGGCGCCAGCCTCAGCCGGGCGGCTGGCTGGCGGCCTTCTCGTCCGGGGCCGGGCCGCCCGCACCCACCTCGCCCACCCTGACCCGCGCGATGCGCCGGCCGTCCAGCTGGGTCACGGTGAGCCGGTAACCGTTGATCTCCACCTCGGCGCCGACGCCGGGCAGTTCCCCCAGCTTGGCGAGCACATAGCCGGCCACGGTCTCGTACGGGCCCTCGGGCAGGTTCACGCCGGTCTGCTCGGCGAACTCGTCCAGGTTCAGCAGCCCGTCCACCTCGACCTGGCCGCCGAGCAGCTTCGTCGGGCCGGGTTCCTCCAGGTCGTACTCGTCCTGGATCTCGCCGATCAGCTCCTCGACCAGGTCCTCCAGCGTCACGATGCCGGCGGTCCCGCCGTACTCGTCCACCACGATCGCCATATGCGCGCGGTCCCGGCGCATCTCCGACAGTGCGGACAGCACCCGCTTGCTGGTCGGCAGCCGCTTCACCGGCCGGGCCACCTCCCTCACCGGCACCTGCCCCCCGGCCAGGTCGGGGTTGAGCAGGTCACGCACATGGACGAAGCCGATGATGTCGTCGTAGGAATCCTGGTAGACGGGGAAGCGCGAATGCGGCGCGGCGGCCGCGATCTTGGCGGCACGCTCCAGCGGCGTGGCGGCCGCGATGAACTCCACCTCGGTGCGGGGCACCAGCACCTCGCGCAGCTGCCGTTTCCCGGCATCGAACACCTCGCGCACGATGTGCCGCTCGTCGGCGCTGAGCGCCTGGGTCCCGGCGACCAGATCGCGGAGCTCCTCCTCGGTCATCACCCCGCGGCTCATGCTCGGGTCCCCACCGAGCAGCCGCACCACCAGGTCGGTGGACCGCGACAGCAGCCACACCAGCGGCCGGGCCAGCACCGAGATCCGGTCAAGCACGGGCGCCGCGAACTGCGCGACCGGCTCCGGGCGCTGCAGTGCCAGCCGCTTGGGAGCCAGCTCCCCCAGCACCAGGGTGAAGAATGAGATCACCCCGGTGACCACGATCAGCGAGATCGTGGACGCCCACCCGGCGGAGACGTTGTGACGGATCAGTACGGACTTCAGGTCGCCGGCCAGGGTGGCCGCGCCGAACGCGCCCGTGAGCAGGGTGGCCACGGTGACGCCGATCTGGACCGAGGACAGGAACCGGTTGGGGTCCTGCGCGAGCTTGGCCGCGCGCTGGCCGCGCTTGCCCCGCTGCCGGAGCCGGCGGATCTGCCCCTCGCGCAGCGATACCAGGGCCATTTCCGCCCCGGCGAAGAACCCGCCGACGAGCACGATGGCCAGCACGACAATGACGTCCCAGCCGACCTGGTTCACGGCTCGATCTCTGACCTCCGCATCCCCCGCGGCGGGGCGGCTTCCCCTGTCGGCCCGCCAGCCGCGTGCCCCGGACCGTGGCCGTGGCCACGGTGGGTGGGTCTGCACAGTCTAAGAGGCCCCGGCAAGGGGGCGCTGGATTAGCCGGGCAGTACCGGGGCCGGAATGGGCCAGGCGCGCGTGGAGCGGGTAACAGAGCCGGCGTGGCCCGGCTAACGTATGTGTTCCGTGGGGGATCCCATCTGGAAAAGCAGCGGCAGACTCGCCGATGGGCGGGAGATTATCTACTTCGACGAGTCGCCAGACCTCCGGCGGGCCAGCGTGCCCGACCGGCGGCCGCTCGCGGACGCGGCAGCGGCCCCCGGCACCGGCCAGGACCGCCTGGGCGGCCCGGACCTGGCGCCTGCCGGGCTCCGCTGGGACGCGCTGGCCGGGGAGTGGGTGATCGTCGCCGCCCAGCGCCAGGACCGGACGTTCCTGCCGCCGCCGGGCGAATGCCCGCTGGACCCGTCACGCCCGGGCAGGCTGACCGAGATCCCCGCACCCGACTACGACGTGGTCGTGTTCGAGAACAGGTTCCCATCGCTGCGCGGGCTGCCCCCCACCCCCGCGCCGCCAGCGGACCCGCCCGGCGGCGGGCCGCCCGAAGTCCCGGGCGGCCCGCCGGAGACCGGGTGGGTGCCGGGCCGCCCGCCCACCGGGCGCTGTGAGGTGGTCTGCTTCACCGCCGACCACCAGGCCTCGTTCGCGAGCCTGCCCGCCCGGCGGGTCCGGACCGTGCTGGAGGCGTGGGCGGACCGGACCAGCGTCCTTGCGGCCACCCCCGGGATCGAGCAGGTCTACTGCTTCGAGAACCGCGGCGAGGAGATCGGGGTGACGCTGCACCACCCGCACGGGCAGATCTACGGCTTCCCGTTCGTGACCCCCCGGACGGCACGCATGATCGGCCAGGCGAAGGCCCACGCCGCGGCCGGGCGCGGCAACCTGTTCGACGCCATGGTGGCGGGCGAGGAGGCGGCAGGCACCAGGATCGTCAGCCGGAACGAGCACTGGACCGCCTTCGTGCCCGCCGCGGCCCGCTGGCCGTATGAGGTCCTGCTGTTCCCGGCGCAGCGGGTACCGGGCATCCCGGCACTCGGTGAGGCGGCGCGGGCCTCGTTCTGCGACATCTACCCGGAGCTGCTGCGGCGCTTCGACGCGCTGTTCGGCATGCCGCTGCCCTACATCGCGGCCTGGCACCAGGCACCGGCCGGCGACGAGTTCGCCGGCCGCGAATTCGCGCTCCACCTGCAGCTCTTCACCATCCGGCGGGCGCCGGGCAAGCTCAAGTACCTCGCGGGCACCGAGTCGGGCATGGGAGTGTGGATCAACGACATCACACCCGAAGAGGCAGCCCAGGAGCTCCGGGAGGCCCGATGAGGCTGCTCGTCACCGGCGGCGCCGGCTACATCGGCGGCGTGGTCGCCACACTGCTCACCGGCGCCGGGCACGAGGTGACCGTGATCGACGACCTGTCCACCGGCTACGCGGACGCCGTGCCCGCGGAGGCGGCCTTCGTCAAGGGGACCGTCCGCGACCACGCGCAGGCGGTACTAGCCAGCGGGGGCGTGGCGGGCGCGGGGATCGATGCGGTCTTCCACTTCGCGGCCAAGTCGCTGGTGGCCGAGTCGGTGGCCAAGCCGTCGCTGTACTGGGAGCACAACCTCGGCGGCACGCTCGCGCTGCTGGAGGCCATGCGGGTCACCGGGACCGCGCGGATCGTCTTCTCCTCCACCGCCGCGGTCTACGGCGAGCCGGAGCGCGTCCCCATCGACGAGACCGCCCCGACCCGGCCGGGCAACCCCTACGGCGCGTCCAAGGTCGCCGTGGACACCGCCCTGGCCGAGCACGCCCGGATGCATGGGATCGGCGCCGTCAGCCTGCGGTACTTCAACGTCGCCGGCGCCCACGCCGGCCGCGGCGGCAGGTGGCTCGGTGAGCGGCACCACCCCGAGACCCACCTGATCCCGAACATTCTCAGGGCGGCGGCCGGGGACGCGGGGCCGGGCGCGGAGGTGTCGATCTTCGGCGACGACTACCCGACGCCGGACGGGACCTGCGTGCGCGACTACATCCACGTAACCGACCTGGCCAACGCCCACCTGCTCGCCCTGGACGCCTGTGTCCCCGGCCAGCACCGGGTCTACAACCTGGGCAGCGGCAGCGGGTACTCCAACCTGGAGGTGCTGCAGGCCTGCCGGGAGGTGACCGGGCGCGAGATCCCGGCCCGGACCGGCCCCCGGCGCGCGGGCGATCCGGCGGTGCTCATCGCCTCCTCCGCCCTTTTTCATGCAGAACGAGGCTGGCGCCCGCGGGCCGGCCTGCAGGCGATGGTCGCCGATGCGTGGGAGTTCACCCGGGGCCAGCCCCGGTGAGCGGCGCGGCCGGCGCCGGGCCGGCGAGACGCTGGTTCGCCGACTGCTTCGCCGGCAGGCCCGAGGGGGTGTGGCGGGCGCCCGGCCGGGCCAACCTCATCGGCGAGCACACCGACTACAACCAGGGGTGGGTGCTGCCGTTCGCGCTGCACCTGGGGGTGACCGTGGCCGCCAGCCGGCGCGGCGACGGCGTGCTTGCGCTCGCCTCGCGGCAGGCTCCCGGCGCCCCGGCCAGCCTGCCGCTCGCCGCCCTGGCGCCCGGCGCCGTCACCGGCTGGGCCGCCTACCCGGCCGGCGTGGCGTGGGCGCTGCGTGAGGCCGGCCACCAGCTGGCCGGCGGCGCCAGCCTGGCCTTCGACTCGGACCTGCCGCAGGGCGCCGGCCTGTCGTCCTCGGCCGCGCTGGAGTGCGCGACCGCCCTGGCGCTGGCCGGGCTGTCCGGGCTTGAGCTGCCCCGGCGGGAGCTGGCCACCCTGGCATGGCGGGCGGAGAACGACTTCGTGGGCGTGCCCAGCGGGATCATGGACCAGTCCGCGTCCCTGCTCTGCCAGGCCGGCCACGCCCTGCTGCTGGACTGCCGGTCCGGCGGCACCACCGACGTGCCGCTCGACCCGGCCGGGGCGGGGCTGGCGCTGCTCATCGTCGACACCGGCGCCCGGCACGCCCTGGCCGACGGCCGGTACGCCGAGCGGCGCCGCGAATGCGACCGGGCGGCGGCCCTGCTCGGGGTCGGCTCGCTGCGGGACGTCACCAGCCCGGCCGCGGCCGCCGGGCTCGCCGATCCGGTGCTGCGCCGCCGGGCCCGGCACGTGATCACCGAGAACAGGCGGGTGGAGGAGGCGGTCGCCCTGCTCACCGGCGGCGACCTGGCGGGGGTGGGTCCGGTGCTGCTCGCGTCACACACCTCGCTCGCCGGGGACTTCGAGGTCTCCTGGCCACAGGCCGACGCGGCGGTGGACGCCGCCATGGCCGCGGGGGCGCTCGGCGCCCGGATGATGGGCGGCGGGTTCGGCGGGTCGGCGCTGGCGCTGGTGCCTGCGGGGCAGCGGGAGGTCAGCGCCGCCATCACGGCGGAGTTCGCCCGCCGCAGCTGGCCGCCTCCGGCGTTCCTGCAGGCGGTACCCTCGGCCGGGGCGTTCCGCATCCGCTGAGACGGCGGCGGCAGAGGAGGAAGAGGTTGGCCATGGGTGTACGTGATGACGCCGAGGCGATCGCCCCCGAGCTCACGGCGCTGCGCCGGGATATCCACCGCGAGCCTGAGATCGGGCTCCACCTGCCCGCCACCCAGCGCAAGATCCTCGACGCCCTGGCCGGGCTGCCGCTGGAGATCAGCGTGGGGACCGGGCTCAGCTCGGTCACCGCGGTGCTGCGGGGCGGGAGCGCGGGGGGTCCGGCCGGCGAGAGCGGGCCGGCCGTGCTGCTGCGGGGCGACATGGACGCGCTGCCCGTGGCCGAGCGGACCGGCCTGGACTTCGCGTCGCAGAACGAGGGCGTCATGCACGCCTGCGGCCACGACCTGCACGTGGCCATGCTGGCCGGGGCCGCGCGGCTGCTGGCGGCGCGCCAGCGTGAGCTGCCCGGCACGGTGGTGTTCATGTTCCAGCCGGGCGAGGAAGGTCACGCGGGCGCGCGGCAGATGATCGCCGAGGGCGTGCTCGACGCCGCGGGGCAGCGGGTCGCCGCCGCCTACGCGCTGCACGTGGCCTCGGCCGAGCTGCCCGCCGGGGTCTGCAGCACCCGCCCGGGCCCGATGCTCGCCGCGGCGGAGGTGCTGGAGGTCACCGTCCACGGCCATGGCGGCCACGGCTCCCAGCCGCATCTGGCCGCCGACCCGATCCCGGCCGCCTGCGAGATCGTGACCGCGCTGCAGACCCTGGTGACGCGCAAGTTCGACGTCTTCGACCCGGTTGTCATCACCGTCGGCAGCTTCCACGCCGGCACCACGGACAACGTGATACCGGACGAGGCGAGCTTCCTGGCGACGGTGCGCTCGTTCTCCCCCGCCGCCCGCGACCGGGTGCGGGCGTCGGCGGTGGCGCTGGCTGAGGGGATCGCCAGCGCGCACGGGGTCACCGTCAGCGCCGGCTTCCGCGACGGCTACCCGGTCACGGTCAACGACGAGGCGGAGACGCGGTTCGCGGCGCGGGTCGCGGCGGATCTGCTGGGCGAGGACCACTACCTGCCCCAGCCCGACCCGCTGACCGGGGCGGAGGACTTCTCCTTCGTGCTGGAGCAGGTGCCGGGCGCCTACCTGATGCTGGGCGCGTGCCCGCCGGGCCTTGACCCGGCCACCGCGCCCAACAACCACGCCGGCGACGCCGTGTTCGACGATTCGGTGCTGGGCGCCGGCGCGGCGCTCTACGCCGAGCTGGCGCTCCAGCGCCTCGCCCTTTCCTGATCGCGGGCGGTTCCCGCTGGCGCGGGTACCAGCCGCGCTAACGCCGGGGTTACGCGGCGGAAGTGCCAGGCCCAGGTTCCCGCTGCCCAGGTCATCTGGTCCCATGTCAGGCCGCGGCTGGCCGGTACTGTTGCCGTACCGGGCGCAGTCACCACACGGCTACCGGGCGCAGTCACCGCGCGGCGGGACGGCCGGCGCGAGAAGGGCGAAGCGGAGTCCTCATGGGGGTACGGCCGGACCAGGCTGGACCGGGCAGCCGCGGGTTAGTCACCCGGATGCGGGCTGGGGTGGCCGACGCGGTGCGGGCCGGCGGCCAGCTGCGCGGGCTCACCCCGGCCGCCCTGGTGTCCTTCCTGACCGCGGCGGCGTTCGCGCCGCTGCTTGTCCCGCTCGTCGGCAGCGCGGGCGGGGGCGAGGTCGCGGCCGTGCTGAGCCAGGTCGGCGGCGTGGGCGGCGGCTACCTGGCCGGGGTGCTGTCCGATGTGCTCAGGCGGGCGGGCCGCGCCGGCCCGGCGGGAACCGGGCCGCCCACGGCAGAGCTGATCCGGGCCGAGCTCGCCGCGGCGATCCGGCAGGCGCTGGAGGCGCCGGGCGGCACCGGCACCAGCCTGCGCGGTGAGGTGTCCACGGTGCTCCAGAAGGTGGACGCGGTCCAGGCGGCGCTGGCGGCCGACCAGGACAACGTCCTGGCAGCGGGACTGGCCGCGCTGGGCGAGCAGGTCGCTGACTTCCGCTGGGTGCTCGGGGACGTGGCGCCCCGGCTGGCTGAGGTGCAGCGCATGCTCGCGGCCCAGGGAGCATCGCAGCGCAGCCACATGCTCGCCGCCCGTGGCGAGCTGGACGTCATCACCGGGCTGCTGCAGCGGGTGGTGGCCGCGCAGGAAGCCCAGCCTCAGACGGCGGGGACACCCGGGGAGCCGGGCACGGCCGACGGCCGTCGCGACGTGTGCCCGTATCCCGGGCTGCGGCCGTTCGAGGGCAGGGACGCCCGGTGGTTCTTCGGCCGGGAGGATCTGACCGCCCACGTGATCGGGCGGCTGGCGGAGCAGCTGGGCAGCGGGGCGCCGCTGCTGGTGATCGGGCCGTCGGGAGCGGGCAAGTCGTCGCTGCTGCGGGCCGGCGTGATCCCCGGCCTGCGGGATGGCCTGCTGCCGGTTCCCGGGTCCCGCCGCTGGCCCCGGGTCCTGGTCAGCCGCCCGGGTTCCCGGCCGCTGGCCGCGCTCGCGGCGGCCGCGCGCAGGTCCGGCGCGCCGCAGGGCGCGCTGCGGGCGGCGCTGGACACCGAGCCGGGCGCCGGAGCCGCCGCGCTGGCCGGCCACCTGCTCGACGGCCGGAAGGCGGACCGCCTCGTGCTGGTGGTCGACCAGTTCGAGGACATCTTCACCGAGTGCCGGGACAGCGGCGAGCGGCTGCAGTTCGTCCGCGTGCTGCTCGCGCTGGCGCGGCTGCCGGCCGGGGCGCTGGTCGTGCTGGGGGTACGCGCGGATTTCTACGAGGACTGCGCCGGGATCGAGGAGCTGCGGGCGCTGCTGCCCGACTACCAGCTGGTGGTCGGGCAGCTGGACGAGGCCGGCCTGCGGCGGGCGATCACCCGCCCGGCAGCCGCCGCCGGACTGGGGCTGGAACCGGGCCTGACCGAGCTGATGCTGTCGGATCTGGGCCTGCGGGCAGGCGGGGACGGGAGCTACCAGCCGGGGGCGCTGCCGCTGCTCGGCTACGCCCTGCAGGCCACCTGGGACAGGCGGACGGCGCGGGTCCTCACGGTCGCCGGCTACCGCGACGCGGGCGGCATCCACGGCGCGATCGCCAGCGAGGCCGAGCGGATCTACGCGGACTTCCCGCCCGCGACCCGGGAGGTGACGCGCCGGATCATGCTGCGCCTGGTCAGCGCCGGCCCCGGCACCCAGGAGACCCGCCGCAGCGTGCCGCCCGCCGAACTGGTCACCGGGCTTGACGCCACCGCGGCCCGGGCGGTGGTGGCCAGATTCACCCGGGCCAGGCTGATGAGCGCCGGGCAGGACGGCGTCGAGATCACCCACGAGGCGTTCCTCGGCGCCTGGCCGCGGCTGCGCGAGTGGATCGCCGAGGACCGGGCCGGGCTGCGGCTGCACGGGCAGCTCCGCGACAACGCGCGCGCCTGGGCGGGCGCAGGCTCTACCCCGTCATCGACCTGTGGGATCTGGCCCGGCACCGGCTGCTGCACCAGCTGACCGACACGGCACGGGCACCGTTCTGGACACTGGCCTTCAGCCCGGACGGACGGCTGCTCGCCAGCGGCGGGCAGGATGGCACCGTCCGGATCTGGGAGGTTGCCACCGGGCGGCAGCGGGCCGTGCTGACGGTCGCGGCCCCGGTCACCAGGATGCTGTTCTCGGCCGGCGGCCGTTACCTGGCCGGCAGCGGCACCAACGGGACGGTGCGGGTGTGGGCCGCGGTGAGCGGCACCGCGGCGTTCCGGCCGGCCATGCGGCTGACCTCCAATGACGCGTTGTCACGGCAGATCGCCTTCAGCGCCGGGGGGAGGTACCTGTACGCGACCTCCGGGACCGACGAGGTCGACCGCTACAGCCTGGTCACGGCGACCCTTGCGGGCGCGCCCCTGCGGCTGCAGGCCGACATCTTCCGGATGCTGCCCACGCCGGACGGCACGACCCTGGTCCTGGGCAGCATCGTCCCGGGCAGGGTGTACCTGCTCAACACCGGCGCGCGGACCTTCTACCAGGCGGATGACAATCCGCTGAGCAGCGTGGCGGTCAGCTCAAGCGGGCGGCTGACGGCAACCGGCGCCCAGGATGGCACGGTGGAGATCTGGCGCACCGGCGACCCTGCCGTGGCGAGGGTGCTGTCCCCGCGGACGGGCCCGCCGGCCGCTCAGCCGGCCGCTCAGCCGGGCACGCTGGCCCGCCGCGCGGGCGCGTCCCCCTCCCGGGCCAGCGCGCTGGACGTCGCGTTCAGCCCGGGTGGCCGACTCCTCGCCGCCGGATATGGCAACTGCACGACGCGCCTGTGGAACGTCACCAGCGGCGCCCTGGTCGCCGTGCACCCTCCCCCGGCCGGCATCAGCTTTCCCGAGGTCACCTCCACCGGCGGCGGCCTGTTCAGGCTCGCGTTCAGCCCAGACGGGAAGACCCTGGCCACCTACTGCTCCACCGGCGCGACGAGCCACGGGAACACCCTGGTCCTGTGGGACACCACGACCGGCAAGCAGGTCGCCGGGTACACCGTGCCGGGCGGCGTCACCGCACCTGGCGGCGCCATCGCCGCCGGCCTGGCCTACCGCCCGCACGGGCACATGCTGGCCATCGACACCGGCGCCGGCCGGGTGCTGCTCTGGGATACCCGTACCCGCCGGCCGGCCGGCGGCATCACGGCCGGCCAGGGGGTGCATCCCCTCACGCTCGCCTTCAGCCCGGACGGGGCGCTGCTCGCCACCGCCGGGGCCGATGACCGGATCCGGCTGTGGGACGTGGCCACCCGCCGGGTGATCGCCGTCACCAGCCCGAACTCTTCGCAGTTCAAGGACCTGGCGTTCAGCCCCGGCGGACGGGTGCTGGCCGCCGTGAGCCAGGACTCGGTGGTGCGGCTGTGGTGGGTCCCGGGGCTGCAGCCCGACGCCGACCTGACGCCGCCGGCCTCGGCGTTCACCGCGTACGACACGCCGCCAGTGGTGAACGCGGTGGCGTTCAGCCCACGCGGCCAGACGCTGGTGAGCGCGAGCGACGACGGCACCGCGCAGATGTGGGATCTCAGCGCCGCCGATGAGGTCGCCAGCCTCTGCGGCGCGCTGCGCGAGCCGGGGCTCGCCGCGCAGTGGCAGCAGCTCGGCCCCGGCCCGGGACCTGATCCCTGCCCCGCCGGGCCGTAACGCCACCCAGGCCGGCCCGCGTGCTGGCGCCGCGCGGGCGGCAGCTGCCGGGCGTGGGCCCCGGCAGCACCACGGGCAGCAGCACCGGCCCGGCAGCACCACGAGGCATATGTCAGAGGCTGGCGACGTCGGCCTGCTTGGCGCGCACCGCCTCCGCCGCGGTGCGCAGCGCCGCCAGCTCGCCCTCGGTCAGGTCGCGCTCCACGATCCGGCGCACGCCCGCCGCGCCGATCTCGGCCTCCACCCCCAGGTAGACGCCGGAGATGCCGTACTGGCCGTCCACCCAGGCGCAGACCGGCAGCACCACACCGGCGTCCTCGGCGACGGCACGGGCCATCCGGGCCGCGGCGGCGGACGGGGCGTAGTACGCCGACCCGGTCTTGAGCAGGGCGACGATCTCCGCGCCGCCCTGCCGGGTCCGCTCCACCAGCGCTTCGATGTCGGCCTCCGGCATCAGGCTGGTGAGCGGATTGCCGCCGACCGTGCACGCGGACGGCACCGGCACCATCGTGTCGCCGTGCGAGCCCAGGGTGAGCGTGCGCACCGAGGACACCGGCACCGCGAGGCGCTCGGCGACGAAGTAGCTGAACCGGGCGGTGTCCAGCATGCCGGCCTGGCCCATCACCCGGTGCGAGGGAAAGCCCGAGACGTTGGCGGCGAGCGCGGTCATCTCGTCCAGCGGGTTGGACACCACGATCAGCACCGTCTCGGGCGCGTGCTTGACCACGTTCTCCACCACGTTGCGGACGATCTTGGCGTTGACCTCGATCAGGTCCATCCGGCTCATGCCCGGCTTGCGCGGCAGGCCGGCCGTGACGATGACGATCGCCGACCCCGCGAGCGCCCCGTACCCCTCGCCGCCCGGGCCGGTGGTCTGCCCGGTCACCCTGGTCTCGAAGCCCTCGATCGGCCGTGACTGGTTCATGTCGAGCGCGATGCCCTCGGGCTTGCCTTCGATGATGTCGGTGAGGACCACCTCATCGAAGATGTCGTACTCGGCGAGCCGCTGCGCGGTGGTCGAGCCGTAGAACCCGGC
>DATIXO010000264.1:0-3723 GCA_035518495.1 Streptosporangiaceae bacterium | reverse complement strand
CGTTTAATCAGGCGTTCCGGGCGCTGGGCCGGCTGCTGCTGGCCGAGCCGGACGAGGAGCTGGCCGGGGTCCGCGGGCGGATCGTGGCGGCGGCCGGGGCGAACGCGGGCCTGCTGACCGCGGCGGTGCCGGAGTTCGCGGGGCTGCTGGGGGTGGCGCCGGATCCGGGGGATCCGCTGACCGCGCAGGTGCGGGCGCAGCGTGGGGGTGCGGATCTGCTGCGCGCGGTCGCCTCGCGGAAACGGCCGCTGGTGGTGTTCATCGATGACCTGCAGTGGGCGGGGCGCACGCCGCTGGGCGTCGTCGACCTGGTGCTGAGCGAGGAGCCGGTCGAGGGCCTGCTGCTGGTGGGCGCCTACCGGGACGAGGACGTGGATGCGGCGCATCCGCTGGGGGCGCTGCTGTCCCGCTGGCGTGACCAGCCCGGAGTGGAGCACCTGCGGCTGGTCAACCTGCCCACGCCGAGCCTGGCCGCCATGGTGGCGGAGATGCTGCGCGTGGACCCGGCCACTGCGGCGGGTCTGGTCGAGGCGGTCGGCCCGCATACCTCCGGCAATCCGTATGAGACGGTGGAGCTTCTCAACGCGCTGCGCCGCGACGGGATGCTAGCGGCGACGCCGGCCGGGTGGCGGTGGGATGCGGCGGCGGTGCGCGCGCACCTGGGCCGGTCCGAGGCGGCCGGGCTGCTGGCGGCGCCTGCCGAGGCGATGCCGGCGTCGTCCCGGGAGCTGGTGGAGGCGATGGCGTGTCTGGGCGGGCGGGCCGAGCTGAGTCTGCTGCAGATCGCCACCGCCGCGTCGGCGGGCGTGGTGGAACAGCGGCTGGCGCCGGCCCTGGAGGAGGGGCTGCTGGTGGTGGAGCCGGGGGCGCATGAGGCGGTGCGGTTTCGCCACGACCGGATCCGCGAGGTGGTCCTGGGCGGGCTGGGCCCGCGGCGGCGGCGCGCCTTGCAGCTGGCGATGGCGCGGCGGCTGGCCGGGGTGCCGGAGTTGTTCGCGGTAGCGGCGGAGCAGTACCTGGCGGTGGCAGGCGCGATCGAGGACACGGCGGAGCGGCGGGCGGTGGCTGGGCTGTTGCGGCGTGCCGTCGGCCAGGCGACGTTGATCGGGGACTACGCGCTGGTGAACGAGCTGCTGGCGGCCGCGCTCCGGCTGATCGACCCGGGTGAGACCGCCGCGCTGGTCGAGGTGCACGCCGGCCGGCACGGCGCGCTGTTCAGCCTAGGGCGCCTGGAGGAGGCGGACGAGGAATACCGCGCGATCGAGGGGCTATGCTCTACCGCGCCGCAGCGCGCGGACGCGGCGGTGGTGCAGGTGCGCAGCCTGACCCACCGGAACCGTTTCACGGAGGCGATCAGTCTTGGCCTGGAGTCGCTGCGTGAGCTCGGCTTTAGCGTTCCGGCGGCGGACCGGCTGTCCAGTGAGGTCGACGACCAGTTCAGCTATTTGTACCGGTGGCTGGACCACACCGACACCACCGACGATCTGGCCCGGCCGGAGCTCACCGACCCGACGCTGCTCACCGCGTCTCGTCTGCTCAACGCGGTCCTGCCGGCGGCCTACTTTGCCGCCGACCACACCACGCTCGGCTGGCTGAGCCTGGAGGCGCTGCGGATCTGGATTGAGCACGGCCCCGCCCGCACCCTGGTCGGCCCGGCGAGCCACACCGCCGCCGCCGCTATGGCGCTGCGCGGCGACTACGCCGCCGGGTACCGGGCGGTGCGGCGGATCCTGGCGCTGGGCGAAGCCCGCGGCTACGAGCCCGGCACCTCGCAGGCGCGCTTCCAATTCGCTGTCATCAGTTGCTGCTGGTTCGAGCCGATCGAAAACGGTATCCAAGCAGCTCAGCAGGCCCAGGAGGGGCTGATCGCGGGGGGCGACCTGGCCAATGCGGGATACGCCTACCATCCGATCGTGGCATTCCTGCTGGACTGCGCGCCAACACTGGACAGCTGCGTCGCCGAGGCGGAGGCGGGGCTGGCCTTCGCGCGGCGTACCGGCAACGAAGAGAACGGCCAGTCGCTCGACCCCTACCGGTGGCTGGCGGGTGTCCTGCGCGGCGAAATCGTCGCCGCTGCTGGCGAGGCGGTGCCCGTCGACAGGTACGCCGGCAACCCGCAGGCGCTTGTCCACACGCTTATCCAGCATGCGGTCGCCGCCGCCATCTTCGGCGATCCGGTTGATCTGGTGCGGCACACCGAGGCGGCGATGCCGCTGCTACCGGCTCTGGTGGGCAACTACGCGACCGCCGTGGCCCGCCTGGCGCGCGGGCTGGCCCTCGCCGGGCAGGCTCGCGACAGCCACGCTGACGAGGGCGGCGGCCTGCTGTCCGAACTGGACGAGGTGATCCGGTGGGTGGCCGCCCGCGCTGCGGACGCGCCGGACAATTTCCTGCACCTGCTGCGGCTGGTCGAGGCCGAGCGGGCCTGGGCGGCCGGCGACTTCCAAGCCGCCGTCCTGGCCTTCGACGCCGCCCGGCGGGAGGTCGCCGGCCGTCAGCGGCCCTGGCACCGGGCGCTGATCGCCGAGCGGGCGGCCCGCTTCTACCTGGCCCACGGCGTCGAGCAGGCCGGCTACGACCTGCTCGCCCAGGCCCGCCAGCAGTACCTCGCCTGGGGCGCGACGGCGAAGGTGGCCCAGCTGGACTGGGCCTACCCGGCCCTGCGACCACTCGCCGAGGCCACCGCCACACATGGCGACGACCAGCCCGGTGATCTTCCTGATCGCCGCTCCGCCGTCACGACCGGGACGATCGACCTGCTCGGCATCCTGTCGGCCTCCCAGGCGCTGAGTTCGGAGACCAGCATCGGCCGGCTGCACGCCCGCGTGGCCGAGGTGGTCAGCGCGATGACCGGCGCCACCGGCGTGCACCTGCTGCCGTGGAGCGAGGGGCGGCAGGACTGGCTGCTGCCCGCACCGGGCAGCGGCGGCGGCGCCGCCCCGGTCAGCGGTACCGGGCACGAGCGCGTGGTGCCGATGTCGGTACTGCGGTACGCCCAGCGGACGGGTGAGCCGCTGGTGGTGGCCGACGCCACCGGCGATGACCGGTTCGCCCGCGACCCGTACTTCGCCGACGCCGGATGCTGCTCGCTGCTGGTACTGCCGATCCTGAGCCGGGGCACGCTGCAGGCGGTGCTGGTGCTGGAGAACCGCCTCATCCGCGGCGCGTTCACCACCGAACGGCTCGACGCGGTCAAGCTCATCGCCGGGCAGCTCGCCGTGTCCCTGGATAACGCCCAGATGTACGCCGGGTTCCGCCGGATCGCCGACGAGCAGGCGGCCCTGCGGCAGGTGGCGACGCTGGTCGCCCGCGGGGCGGGGCCGGATAGCGTGTTCGCCGCGGTGGCCCAGGAGGTCAGCGAGCTGTTCGGCGCGGACACTGCGGCGGTCGTGCGGTTCGAGCCGGACGCGCAGGTCACGGTGATGGGCGGCCACGGGTTCGAGCACTCCCCACCGGGCTGGCGCGGCACGCTCGACCCCCGCTGGGCGCTGGCGTCGGTCCAGGCCACCGGCCGGGCGGCTCGCCGCGACGCGGGCGATTCATCGGCGAGCCCGCCCGTGACCACCCCCGAGGGTGTCCGCGGCGCAGTCGGCAGCCCGATCGTGGTCGAGGGCCGGGTCTGGGGCGCGATCGGCGCCGGGTCGCGGCTCGGACGGCTACCCGCCGACACCGAGCAGCGGCTGGCCGACTTCACCGAACTCGTCGCCACCGCCATCGCCAACG
>DATIXO010000263.1:0-2022 GCA_035518495.1 Streptosporangiaceae bacterium | reverse complement strand
GGTCCGGCCGCCCCACCATGGCACGGTGATCGTTTCGGGCAGGGTGGCCTGGCGCAGGATGGGTGAGTAGGTGCGCCGGGCCAGCCGGATGGTGGTCTGGCCGCGGTGGTGTTCGATGATGCCGCCGGTGTTGAGGAACCGGCGCTGGAGGGTGTCGGGGGTGGCGGTGCCGTAGCCGGGCAGGCGGCGGCGCAGCGCGGCGCAGACGGTGTGGGCCAGGACGGAGAGCGCGACGTCGAGGTCGACGTTGAGCGGGACGGCGCCGGCGAGCGCGTCGAGGCCGAAGGCCTGGATGGCTTCGGCGAGGCGCTGCTCGATGTTCATCCGCCGGGCGTAGGTGCCGATGACCTGCCGGGCGGGCAGGGCGGGCCGGTTGGTGATCAGCAGGGTGGGCTGGTCGTGGCCCAGGCCGGTGACGGCGAGCTGGCGGATCGGGCGGGGGTAGGCCGACAGCTGGGCGGCGGGGTTGTCGTGCACCTTGACGCGGCGGGTCTTGTTGCCCGCGCGTCCCAGGGTCATGGACGTCCAGGCGGTGGCGGGCAGGGCGGCCAGCGCCGCCGTGACGCCTGGGTGGCGGGCGCGCAGGGTGATGAACCCGATCTCGCGGTCGTCAAGCTCGGCCAGGACGGCCTGGGTGGTGAGCTTGGAATCGAAGATCAGCAGTCCCGGGTCGTGCCCGGTCACCTGGCGCCAGTGGTCAGCGAACGCGATGACCTCCCGGTTCTGGCTGGCCTTGGCCAGGTCGGCGTTGGCGTAGACCAGGGTCCGGGTGGCGGCGTCTTCGGCGAAGAAGGCGAGCACCGAGCGGGTGCGCTGGGACCGGCGCGGCACGTAGTGCTTCTCCAGCACCGGGTCCTCGCCCCAGTGCATGACGGGGTGGAAGTCCAGGTTCAGCGCCTGCCCGTCGGCCAGGCCTGCCGCGATGGCGGCCTTGTCCAGGGCGGCCAGGAACGCGGCCTGCCGGGCGCGTTCGAGCCGGTAGGAGTAGCTGGTCAGCGCGGTGGCCTTGGGCAGCGCGGTCAGCCCGGCGAACAGCGCCGCGCCGGGATCGGCGGCGATGTCGCAGGCGTGGGAGACCCGCCGGGTGCTGGTCAGCTTGAGCGCCAGCAGCGACAGGACGTAGGACACGGCGGGGATCTTGCCGGTGGACGGGTAGCCCGCCGCGGCGGCTATCTCCGGCACGCCGAGCGCGATCAGGTCCGGGATGGCCAGCAGCAGCCCGGCCAGCCGGGTCTCGGCCCGTTCCGGCAAGCTGGTGAAGTCCAGGGCTTCGGCGCGGGCCTGGATCTCCCGGGCCGGCCCGCCGCGCTCGGCGTCCGGACGGCGCCATATCCGGGGCAGCCCCTCGGCGGCGATTACCTCGGCGATCCCGGTCCGGTTCAGCGGCGTGCCCTCCGCGGCGAGCGCCTCGGCGATCTCGTCGATCGAGTGCCCTGCCGCGCGAAGCTTCAGGATCCGGGGCCGGGCGGCGTCCTTGCCCGGCGCGGTTTTCGGGCCGGGCCTGCCGGAGACGAAGAAGTCCCGGGCCCCGCCGCGGAAGTCCCGGACCGCCGATAGCAGGCCCGCCGGGGTGTACCCGAACCGGGCGGCCGCCTCGGCGGCGGGCAGCCCCTCGGCCAGGTAGGCGCGCAGCGCCTCATACCGCCGCTGTGCCGGCGACTGCGGGCAGAGGAAGAACTCCCCGCCCGGCCGGGCAGGCTGCTGAGGGTCTTTCGCTGACTGGTCGATGAAGATAGTCCATCATGCCCCGGGCCGGCCGGCCCGGCCGCCACGCCGATATTGACCTGTCCTGCCATGAATTACATGGTTGTATCTACCTCATTCCCTCGGTAGCTCGCAGGGCGCCGAGCGACGTGATCCAGAGCAGGTGATGAGAAGTCAGCGATATCCACCCCGGCATCCGGCCCCAGCGACGGCGAAGACTCACCGACAGCGGCACACAACCAGGGCAGACGCTGATCCGCCGGAGGGCGCCGCCCGGTCCACCAGGGGCTAACTACCGGGCGCGAAAATCGGCGCTAA
>DATIXO010000262.1:0-14290 GCA_035518495.1 Streptosporangiaceae bacterium | reverse complement strand
GCACCCTGGCGAGCGGCACAAGCCGTCTTGCGGCGGCACTGGCTGGCCGCGGCGCTGCTGGCCGCCGGGCTGGTGCTCCGGGTGCTCGCCCAGCTCGCCTACCGCCCCGCGCTGTTCTACATCGACACGGTCAGGTACCTGTACAACGCCGGGGGCATGGACCCCGTCGGCTACAAGGGACCGCTGCGGCTGATCCTGCTGGTCGCCAACTTCAACGCGGTCGCCGCCGTCCAGCACCTGCTCGGCCTGGCGATGGCCGTGGTGATCTACCTGCTGCTGCTGCGGCGCGGCGCTTCCCGCTGGCTGGCCGCGCTGGCCATCGCGCCGCTCCTGCTCGACGCCTACCAGCTGCAGACAGAGCAGACGATCATGCCGGGCACCTGGTTCGAGGCCGTGATCGTGGCCGGCCTCGCCATCCTGCTCTGGCAGCCGCGGAGCAGCTGGCGGGCCACCATCGCCGCCGGGATCGTGCTGGGGGCCTCGGCCACCGTCGCCCAGGTCGGTGAGGCCCTGCTGCTGCCAGCGGTGATCTACCTGCTGGTGGCCGGCGGCGGCTGGCGGCAGGCGATCGGCAGGGCGGCCGCCCTGTGCGCGGCCTTCGCCCTGCCCATCCTCGCCTACTGCACCGGGTCCTACCTGCTGGCCGGGGACTTCTTCCTGTCGCACTCGGGCGTCACGTCGTTCTACGGACGGATGGCGGCGGCCGCCGACTGCCCGGCGCTCAGGCTGCCGGCCGCCGAGCGGGGAATGTGCCCGACCCGGGCGCAGCAGGCCGAGGGGCCCGACTGGCTCGAGTACGCGGCGGGCTCCCCCATCCGGCCCTACTACAACAATCTGGCGCGCGGCGACACCGACGCGCTGATCTCCGACTTCACTCACCGCGTGCTGGCCCAGCAGCCGCTGCGGGTGCTCGGCGCCTACTCCCGCGACCTGCTGAAGCCGTTCGCGCTGACCCGCACCACCAGCCCGGGCGACACGCCGATCTCCCGCTGGCAGTTCCAGCTGGCGTTCCCGTACTACCAGCACGCCACGCCCCAGGTCGTCGACGCGGCGGTCGCCCGTTTCGGCGGCGGCGCGCCTGCCGTCTGGCGGCCCGTCGCCTCGTTCCTGCGCTCCTACCAGCTCGGCGGCGGCTACACCCCGGGCCCGCTGCTGGCGTTGTTCACCCTGACCGGGCTGGTGGGCTCGGCCGCCGCGCTGCGCATCCGGGCGGGCCCCGGGATCCGCCAGCCCGCCCTCGCCTGCCTGCTGTTCTTCGCCTCGGCGGTGTCGCTGCTCCTGGTGTCGGACCTGTTCGAGTTCTCCTGGCGGTACCAGCTGGTCACACTGGTCACCCTGGTGCCGGCCGGCGCGCTCGGGATCGGCGTCATCCTCCGCTCGATCGGCGCCCTGCGCGCCCGCGGCTGACGGGCCGGCCACCGCGCGGGCGCCGCCGGGGCAGGGCAGACTGGCAGCCATGGACACTCCGGCGGCGGCCGCGGCGTGGGACGCCGAGTACGCGGCCGGCCGTTACCGCGGCGAGCCGCCGGCCGGCTTCGCCCGCGACGTCGCAGTGGGAGGCGATCTGGCAGCGGCGCTTGCCAGCCGGGCATCGCGGCGAGCCGCCGCAACCCGGGGACCGGAAACGAGGGAGTGGGCCACCATGACGTCGACGGCCTTGCTGATCATGGATGTGCAACAGGGCATCGTGGAGCGGTTCGCCGGTGACGAGGGCTACCTGCCGCGGCTGGCCGCGGCGGCCACCACCGCCCGCGCCGCCGGCATCGGGGTCATCTACGTGACGGTCGCGTTCCGCGCGGGCTACCCCGAGGTCAGCGAGCGCAACAAGACCTTCGCGGCGATCGCCGGCACCGGCCGGTTCGCCGACGGCGATCCCGGCGCCCGCGTGCATCCCGCCGTGGCCCCGGCACCCGGCGACGTGATCGTGACCAAGCGCCGGGTGTCGGCCTTCGCCGGCAGCGACCTGGACGTGCTGCTGCGCGCCAGCGGCGCCAGCCACCTGGTGCTGGCCGGCATCGCGACCAGCGGCGTGGTGCTGTCCACCGTGCGCCAGGCGGCCGACCTGGACTACCGGCTCACCGTGCTGGCGGACGGCTGCCTGGACGCCGACCCCGAAGTGCACCAGGTCCTGCTGCAGAAGGTGTTCCCGCGCCAGGCGGAGGTCACTACCATCGCCGGCTGGACCGCGGGCCTGCGGGCCTAACGGGCCATTTCCGCGAACCCCTGCGCCACCGCACACGGCGCGCACAGCGGCACGTCCGCATTGCTCAGCCGCCGGGTCATCACCGCCCGGTGGTCACACACGCCCAGGTCGTTCGGGTGCGCCTTGCTGCACACGCACCGGCAGTCGCGCAGGCCGCTGGCGTACGCCGCCCGCCGCCCGGCGTCGGCCAGCGCGGCACGCCCGGCCTCGATGGCCGCCCGGACCGCCGGATCGAGCTTGTCCAGCGCGTCGGTGGTGGCGTCCGATACCCGTTGCGTCCATTCGCCCAGCGCGGCCGCGGCGGTCTCCCAGGCGGCGGCGAACTGCCGCGCCGGGTCATTTGCGTCACGGCTCATGGCCGCATTTTCTCACCCCGCGCCGGCTGTGGCCAGAGCTCGGCCGCCTGGCCCGGCCGATGCTCGCGGGCGCTGCGCCCCGCCGGGCCGCGACCGGCCAGCATCAGCGGGCCGCCTGCAGTACGGGCATCCCGGGCCGAACGCGCTGTGCAGATGAGCGCAGTCCGCAGGCCGGGTGCGGGCGTGAGCGGCGGTCTCGCTGCCCGCGCCGTACGTCGTGCTGGGCATGGGCCTCCTTCCGGGAGGTCGGTCCCGGCGGCGCCTGGCCGGGGCCTGGCAGATCCTGGCGAGTTCATCACAGATCCGCTGGCCGGGCCACGCGACACGCGGGTCGTCACCGGGCCACGGCCGGCATTGCGCCGGCTACCCGGGCGCCGCGGCCTGAAACCGGGCTGATCTCCGTACCTGACAACGTTCTGGAGCGCCTCGGGCACGGAGAAATACACCGCCGCCTCGACCTCCGGCGGGACCCGGTCCGCAGGTGGCCAACGGGAACGAGAGGATCAGGTAGCGGCCAGCAGCCCGGCCGCGGCAACCGCGAACAGCCTGGTGTTCGGCAGGTGACACGATGACAGGTAACCGGCTGGGCCTCGCCGCAGCCACGGCCTGGCTCGGCCTGCGCGCGGAGGAGAGTACCGGACATGAGCGAGTTTGACGGACTGGCCGCGCTGGTCACCGGCGGCGCGAGCGGCATCGGCGCGGCCACGGTGGCGCTGCTGCATGAGCGTGGCGCGCGGGTGGCGGTCCTGGACCGCATCACCGACGGCGCGCACCCGCAGGCGCTGGCGGTGCGGTGCGACGTCACCGACAGCGGGGCCGTCGCCGGGGCCGTGGCGGCGGCCGCCGGGCACTTCGGCGCCCTCGACATCGTGATAAACAACGCCGGGATCGGCGCCAGCGGGGACGTGAGCGAGAACTCCGACGAGGAGTGGCACCGGGTGCTCGACGTCAACGTCGTCGGCATCGCCCGGGTGACCAGGGCGGCGCTGCCGCACCTGCGCCGCTCGCGGCACGCGGCGGTGGTCAACACCTGCTCCGCCGTCGCGTTCACCGGCCTGCGCTCACGCGCGCTTTACGGCGCCAGCAAGGGCGCGGTCGCCGCGCTGACCCTCGCGATGGCAGCCGACCACGTGCACGAGGGCATCCGGGTCAACGCGGTCGCGCCCGGCACGGTGGACACGCCGTGGGTCGGGCGGCTGCTGGCGGCCAGCGCGGACCCGCCCGCCACCGCCGCGGCGCTGCGCGCCCGGCAGCCACTGGGCCGGCTCGTCACCGCGCAGGAGGTCGCGCACGCGATCGCCTCGCTGGCCTCCCCCGCCGCCGCGTCCACCACCGGCGCCATCGTGCGCGTGGACGGTGGCCTGACCAGCCTGCGCGTCTGAGCCCGGGGCGGGGGCATGATCGTTGCTGTGGTGTGGCAGGTCAGTACAGCCCGGGCCGTCCTTCCCGCTGACGGCAGGCGGCCTCATCGCAGTCTGATCACGTTGGCTGTGATCAGGGCCGCGGCGTCAGAAGCCAGGTAGGCGATCACCTCGGCGACCTCGGCCGGGCTGGCGATGTGGACCTGTGTGAGGCTGGCGGCGACCGCCTCGCGGACGGCGCCGGTGACCCAGCCGGTGTCGGTGACCGGCGGGTGGACCATGTTGGCCGTTATCCCGACCGGCGCCAGCTCCAGGGCGGCCGACATGGTGTAGTTCGTCTGGGCGGCCTTGGCGGCGCCGTAGGAGACTTCCTCGGGGAAACCGGTATCCCCCCCGGAGGTGAGCCCGATGATCCGGCCCCAGCCCGCCCCGCGGGCGATGTGACGGCGCGCGAACTCACTGATCAGCAACGCCGCGGCCATCGCGTCCACCGCGAACTGCTGGCGCCAGGTCGCGGCGGTGACCGGCCGCAGTGATCTGCCGAGCCGGTCGGCAGCGGACGGGGCGAAGGTGTCGGCCAGCCAGCCGGTCGCGTTGTTGACCAGGATGTCGACCGCGCCGAACTGCTCCTCGGCGGTGTCGAAGAGCAGCGCGGGCGTCTCCGGATCCGACAGGTCGGCCTCCACCGCCACCGCCCGGCCACCACCTGCCCGTATCTCAGCCACGACCGGCCCCGCGTCCTGCGCGCGGTGATCCCGGTAGGCCTGCGGCGTGCCGGGATCGGGCGGATCCTCGACCCGCAAGAACGTGCACAGCACCCCGCAGCCGCGCCGGGCCAGGGCCATCGCGGTCGCCGCGCCGATGCCATGATTGGCGCCCGTCACGATCGCCGTATGACCAGCCATCGCCACCTCCACCTTCGCCTGGCCGCGACCGGTCGCGGAGCCTTCGCGGGGCTCCCCGCGATGCACCGGGGATCTGCCGGCGATCACGGGCTGACAGGGGCTCCCGGTACCCTGCTGACCATGTTCGCAACCGCGCTGGTCAACCTCTACACCCGCGATATTGAGGCTGGGCTCCGCTTCTACCGCGACCTGCTCGGGTTCGTGGAGACCTTCCGGACTCCGCTCGACGGCACACCCGAGCACGTTGAGCTCCGGCTGGACGGGTTCACCATCGGCCTCGGCACGGTCGAGGCGGCCAGGCGCGTACACGGGGTCGAGGCTGCCCCGGGGAGCCCGGCCATGGTCCTGGTCGTGTGGACCGACGACGTTGACCAGGCCTACCAGGAGCTGATGGCCGCCGGGGTTTCCACGGTCCAGCCGCCGCACGACACCGGTAACAGCAACCGCAACGCCCTGCTGCGCGATCCCGACGGCAACCTCGTGGAGATCGTCGCCAAGCGATCGTGAGCAGGGCCCGGCGGGGGTTGAGCCTGCCCTGACGCTCCAGCACGTCGAGGCTGGCGCCGTCCAGCCGCGAGGCGGCGGCCTGCCGCTTGCTCTGGCCTCGGTGAGCCGGGCTGGCCGTGCCTGGCTCAGGACTTCTGGGCAGATGGGACGGGCCGGGGGAAGACGAGGTAGTGCAGCCCGGCCGCGACCGCCCCGCCCACCAGGGGGGCCACGATAAACAGCCACACCTGGCTCAGGGCGGTGCCGCCCACGATCAGCGCAGGCCCGAGGCTGCGCGCCGGATTGACCGACGTGCCGGTGATCGGGATGCCCACCAGGTGCGCCACCGTGAGCGCCAGGCCAATGACCATGCCCGCGGTCGCGGCATTCCCGGCCTTGCTGGTCACGGCCAGGATGACGAAGACGAACATGGCGGTGAGGACCACCTCGGCCAGGAACGCGCCGCCCGCGCTGATATGAATGTCCGACGCCGCCCCCCAGCCGTTGGTGCCCAGCCCGGTCTTTGACCTGCTGTACAGCGGCGACGTGCTGAACATCCCCCACAGCAGCAGCGCGCCGAGGATGCCCCCGGCGAACTGGGCCGCCCAGTACCCGACCGCATCCCTGACCGGAAGACGGCCCGCGAGCAGGGCCCCCATGGTCACCGCCGGGTTCACGTGGCAGCCGGTCAGTGGCCCGATCGCATAGGCGAGCGCCAGGAGCACCAGGCCGAATGCCAGCGCCGTGGCGACGACCCCGGCGGCCACGCTGCCGCCATCGAAACCGAACCCGAACATCAGCGTGGCCACGCCAACACCGAAGAACACCAGCAACCCGGTGCCGAGCAACTCGGCCATGAGCTTGCGAAGCATCTGCCCCCCTTTGCCTGCGGCCTCCCATGCCCCCGCCGGGCCTTCTGGCAGCCTCACGATCATAAGGGGCCTGTCCCAGCGCACCGCGGCCAGGGGTGACGCCAGCACCGCAGCGGTCACCGGGGCCGGGATGTCCAGGCCGGGCCGGCCGGGCCCGGCCTGGACGCCGGCATCAGGCCAGGTCGAACCGGTCGAGGTTCATGACCTTGTCCCATGCGGCAACGAAGTCGCGCACGAACTTGTCCTGCGCGTCGTCGCTCGCGTAGACCTCTGCGAGCGCACGGAGCTGGGAGTTGGAGCCGAAGATCAGGTCGAAGCGGCTGCCGGTCCACTTCAGCTCGCCGGTCCCGCGATCACGGCCCTCAAAGGTGTCCTCGGCCTCCGAGGTCGCCCGCCACTCCGTGCCCATGTCGAGCAGGTTCACGAAGAAGTCGCTGGTCAGCGTCCCGGGCCGGTCGGTGAACACGCCGAGGCCGGACCGGTCGTAGTTCGTGTTCAGGACCCGCATGCCGCCCACCAGGACGGTCAGCTCCGGCGCGGTCAGCGTCAGCAGGCTCGCCCGGTCGACCAGCTGGTGCTCAGCCTGCTTCGGCTGCAGCTTTCCGAGATAGTTGCGGAACCCGTCCGCGGCCGGCTCGAGGACGGCGAAGGACTCCACATCGGTCTGCTCCTGGGACGCGTCCGTGCGCCCGGGCGCGAAGGGAACCTCAACCTCGTGCCCGGCGTTCTTCGCTGCCTGCTCCACGGCCGCGCATCCGCCGAGCACGATCAGGTCGGCGACGGAGACCTGCTTCGCCCCACCGGCCTGTGAGCTGTTGAACTCACGCTGGATCCCCTCCAGGGTCCGCAGCACCTCCGCCAGCCCGGCCGGGTTGTTGACCTCCCAGTCGTTCTGGGGGGCGAGGCGGATGCGGGCCCCGTTGGCGCCACCGCGCTTGTCGCTGCCGCGGAACGTCGACGCCGCGGCCCAGGCGGCCGAGACCAGCTGGGAGACCGTCAGCCCGGAGGCGAGGATCGTGCGCTTGAGCGCGGCGATGTCGTCCGCCCCGATCAGCTCGTGGGTGACCGGCGGGACGGGGTCCTGCCAGATCTGCGGCTCCGCCGGAACCAGCGGGCCGAGGTACCGCGCGATCGGCCCCATGTCGCGGTGCGTCAGCTTGAACCACGCCTTGGCGAATGCGTCGGCGAGCTCCTGCGGGTTCTCGTAGAAACGCCGCGAGATCGGCCCGTAGACCGGGTCCATCCGCAGCGAGAGGTCGGTGGTGAGCATCACCGGGGTGTGGCTCTTTGCCGGATCGTGGGGATCGGGCACCGTGCCAGCCGCGGCCGGATCCGTCGGGACCCACTGCCACGCACCAGCGGGGCTCTTCACCTTCTGCCACTCGTATTTGAACAGGGTCTCGAAGAAGGAGTTGTCCCACCTGACCGGGGAAGGCGTCCAGGCGCCCTCCAGCCCGCTGGTGTAGGTGTCGTCACCCTTGCCGGTGCCGTAGCTGTTCACCCAGCCCAGGCCCATCTCCTGCAGCGGCGCGGCCTCGGGCTCGGGGCCCACGTACGATTCGGGTGCCGCACCGTGGGTCTTGCCGAACGTGTGCCCGCCGGCGATGAGCGCGACCGTCTCCTCATCGTTCATCGCCATCCGGCGGAACGTCTCCCGGATGTCCCGGGCGGCGGCGATCGGGTCCGGGTTGCCGTTCGGCCCCTGCGGATTCACGTAGATCAGGCCCATCTGAACGGCGCCGAAAGGATTCGCAAGCTCCCGGTCGCCGCTGTAGCGCTCGTCTCCGAGCCACGTGGCCTCGTAGCCCCAGTTGGTGTTGTCGGGCTCCCACACGTCCTCGCGCCCGCCGCCGAAGCCGAAGGTCTTGAATCCCATCGACTCAAGCGCGCAGTTGCCCGCGAGCACCATCAGGTCGGCCCATGAGATCTTCCGGCCGTACTTCTTCTTGACCGGCCAGAGCAGCCTGCGCGCCTTGTCGAGGCTCACGTTGTCGGGCCAGCTGTTGAGGGGCGCGAAGCGCTGCAGGCCGGAGCCTGCACCGCCGCGGCCATCGTTGATGCGGTATGTGCCCGCACCGTGCCACGCCATCCGGATGAAGAGCGGCCCGTAGTGGCCGTAGTCGGCCGGCCACCAGTCCTGCGACGTGGTCATCACCGCCTCGATGTCCCTCTTCACCGCATCGAGATCGAGGGTCTTGAACTCCTCTGCGTAGCTGAAGTCCTCGCCCATGGGATTGGCCATGGGGGGGTTCTGCTGGAGCGGCCCCAGGTTCAGCTGGTTCGGCCACCAGTCCCGGTTCGTCCGGGTTTCGGCCGTGTGCACGATCGGGCACTGGCTCTCGTCGCTCATGTTGTCCTCCCACTAGCTGCGGTGCGGGTGCCGGGCACTGGAGTGCCCTTCGCTATGGATTGACTAGGTGCTCGGAATCTCCACGCCCCTGCCGTTCTCCGTTGGCCGCGGCATCGGCGTGTGGGCCGGTTCACCCGGGTTCACCTCCGGGCCTCGGACTGGCACTGCGCACAGCGGCCCCAGTAGATGACTTCGGCTTCGTCGATCTCGTAGCCCATGTCGTCCACCGCCGTGAGGCAGGGCGCCGGGCCGACCGCGCAGTCGACATCGGCCGTGCGGCCGCAGATGCGGCAGATCACGTGGTGGTGGTTGTCGCTGACCCGGGCCTCGAAGCGCGCCGGTGACCCGGCGGGCTGGATACGCCGGACCATGCCCACGTCGACCAGGACGCCGAGCACGTCGTACACCGCCTGGATCGAGATGGCGCCCAGCTCCGCCCGCACGGCCTCGGCCACGGCATCGGCTGTCATGTGGGGCTCACGCGAAACCGCCCGCAAGACGGCCAGGCGCTGGCCCGTGACGCGGTAGCCGCGCTGACGGAGCAGGTCGGCGGGGTCGGCGGTCATGGTCCCGACCCTATCTAATCTGGAGCGATTCCGTAAATAGAAGCTGTAAAGAACTTGCTGCCCGTCAGCGCCGGACAGCCCGTGGCGCGGCGCGGGCTGGGACGATCAGGAGGTGGCCGACGAGACGACGAAACACAATCAGGCGGCGTATGACCGCATCGCCAGCCTGTACGCGGACCGCCAGGCGGCGCGCGACCGGTCGTTCGCCGATCTGAGGGCCGCGTTCGCTGCCCGCCTGCCGCCGGTGGCGGACATCGCCGATCTGGGCTGTGGGCCGGGCGAGGACGGCGCACTGTTCGCGCGAGCGGGACATCGCGTCATCGGCGTCGACCGATCGGCGGGGATGCTGGCATACGCCGCCCGGGCGCTCCCCCGGGCTGTGGTACAGGCAGACCTCCGGCACCTTCCGGTGGCCGGCGAGAGCGTCGATGGGATCTGGTGCTGCGCGGCCCTGCTCCATGTGCCGCATGACCAGACCATGGCTGCTCTTGACCAGATGCGCCGCATCCTGCGGCGTCACGGCCACCTTGCGCTGGTGACGGCGCTCGGGCGGGGAGCCGCGCTGGAGCCGGTGCCCTACGCCCCCGGCACGCAGCGCTGGTTCTTCTACCGGGACGCCGGCCAGCTGACGGAGCAGCTGGGCCGCGCGAGGCTGCGGGTCCTGGCCATGACCGAAGAACCCGCATCCCGCCACTGGCTCAAAGTCCTGGCCCGCGCCACCTAAGGGCACCATGACCGGCTTCGGCGAACCTCGCCCGACGGCAGTGATGTGCTCTTCCCGGTTCCGCGCCATTATGCGCATCAGCGGCAGGACGGACATGGGCCAAGCCCTCGTTGCGCACCTCGTGAAGTGGGCTGCGCGGGCGGATCCCGATTCCCTCTATCATCGGAGCAACCCTTTCTGGCGCATGGGGGCGATGCCTGATGTCAGCCGAGCCGCCGCCGGCCGCCGGGCCGGGCTCCGGTGATCCGGCCGGTGCCCGTTATCCCAGCACGGCCCGCATCTGGAACTACCAGCTCGGCGGCACCGACAACTTCGCGGTCGATCGGCAGGCGTCCGAAGCGGCCAACGCCATGGTCAAGTCGCTGGGTGTCCCGGCCGGTGCCGACACCGCCATTGAGAGCCGCCATCTGCTGCAGCGGATGGTGGACTACCTGCTCGGCCAGGGCGTCCGCCAGTTTCTCGACCTTGGCTCGGGCCTGCCGAACATGGCCAGCACCCACCAGATCGCCCACCGGGCGGCGCCCGGCGCGCGCATCGTCTACGTGGACATCGACCCGCTGGTTGCAACCTATGCAGCCGGGTCGATGGCCGGGCGGGGCGTCGTCACGCTCCGGGCGGACCTGCGCGAACCCGAGCAGGTGCTCAGCGACCCACAGGTGCGGGACCTGTTCGACTTCGGCCAGCCGGTCGCGATCATGTTCATGTGTGTCCTGCACTGCCTGTGGGATTCCGAAGACCCGTGGGCGATCGTCGGGCAGTTCCGGGACGCGGTGGCGCCAGGCAGCTACCTGGCGCTGAGCCACATGACCCGCGACACCCACCCCGAAGCGGCCGAGGGGCTTTTCCGCATGACCCAGGAGCTGCACTGGAACACGCCGCTCATCTCGCGTGACCGCGCCGGCATCGCCCGGTTCTTCGACGGATTCACCCTCGCCGAGCCCGGCCTGGTCGCCCCCGCGCAGTGGCGGCCCGATCTGGACAACCCGCTCCGCCAGGGCCCCGGTGGCGACGGCGAGCCCGTGCTCAAGCCGATCCCCCCCGAGGCAGCCGGCGATCACGGTGCCGGGTGGCACCTGTGCGGGGTCGCCATCAAGGACCAGCCCTGAACAATCCCCTCCCGGCGGTGCCCGCCGGGCACGGAGCTCAGACAGGTGCAGGCGGGGGCTTTGGAGCGCGGTCCTTCCCGATGACCAGGTAGAGGATCCCGCCGAACGGGATCGTCAGCCCTACGCCCAGGCAGAGGATCGCCCATGCCCACTTGGGCAGGTAGCGCACCTTCTCAGCCCGCACGAGATCGACCAGGCAGAACACCACAAACCCGACCGCCAGCGCGCCCACAGCGAGCGCTATCGAGGGGGTGTTCAACGAGGTCTCCTCGCTAGTCCGCCGTACTCTTCCAGCTTGGCATGGCTGACACTGGCCTGGCTACCTGACGGAACGCTCACCGCTGCTCCCCACGGCTGCGACCGTCCGCTCACACCAAGGCGTGCTGCCGTCAGAACATGATCTTGGTCCATGCGTTCTGGCTGTTCAAGGGTGGTCAGGGGCGGGGTCGAACCGCCGACCTTCCGCTTTTCAGGTGTAGCAGACGGCCAGGTCGTGCGCTGCTGCCAGCGCGTAGACGATTGACGAGGTGTGCCTCTGGCAGGGGTTGGTAGCCAGCGTTGCCGTCACCGTTGCCGTCAGATCCCAGTCGCCTGGTCGAGCAAGGCGCGGTCGCGGGGGCTCCACCCCGAGCTTGGTGACAGTGGCCTCTTCGCCCGGAAGCCAAGTACCGATAGGGACTGCCAGCATCGCAGCATGCGTGGCCTGCGACAGACTGTCCGTGGGTGCCCGCTGGCGTGCATTGTTGGCAATGGCGATGGTCGCTCACTTGGTCACTCAGTCGTCGGGCGGCGTCGGCGCCGAAGCCCGGCAGGTGGCTCTGTAAAGGCGGGGGCGCGGTTATGCGTTCTTAGGGTGTGCAGGAAGAGCCGATGGAGTTCGCCAAGTTCTATGAGTCCGCCCGCGACGATTGTCTGCGGATCGTGCTGCTCAATGTCGGTGACCAGCAGCTGGCCGAAGAACTAGTCGCGGAGGCATTCGCGCGGGCCTGGGCGAAGTGGCCCAAGGTGCGCGCGCATCCGGCGCCGCGGGCTTGGGTGGTGCGCACGGCGCTGAACGTTCACAGGTCCTGGTGGCGGCGCCGCCGCCGGGAGGTAGCTATCGACGGTCATGACGTGCCGGCACCGGGGGAACAGGACACGGTGATCAGCGGCGACCTGATGGCCGGGCTGCGGCGGCTGCCGCTGCGCCAGCGCGAGGTCGTGACGCTGCGGTTGCTGCTCGACTTGGACACCGACACCACGGCCAAGATTCTCGGCATCGCGCCGGGAACAATCTACGCGCACCTGCACAGAGCGGTGGCCACGCTGCGCAGCGCGATACCCCATTCCGACGATCAGGAGATCAGGCGATGAACGGCAATTCTCCGCTGGCCGCCGTGCACGATTCCCTCACCGCGGCCAAGCAGTCCCTTACCGACGTGCACATGACCAGGCCCGTAACGGCCATCGTCCAGCGGGGCCGGGCGAGGCGCTGGCGGCGCCGGGCAACCGGGCTGGCGGGTGCGGCCCTGGTCGCGGGCGCCGCGATCTTCGCCACGACCGCCCTGGTACCGGCCAGCCATCCGGCGCAAGTCCAGCTGACAGCCTGGACCGTTACCCGGGCGGCGAACGGCGACGTCCACGTCTCCATCCGCCAGCTGCGCGATCCCGCCAGGCTGCAAGCCAGGCTCCGCGCAGACGGGGTCCCGGCCAGCATCACTTACTTCGGCCATCCCAACCCGGCCTGCCGCCCCTACCACCACGTGACTCCGCCCCGGTGGCTAGCCCGCCGCCAGCATGTGCCTGTCGCGGTCATCGCACGGGTCATCACCCGGATCAGCCACGGAGTAGTGCGGCTCGCCCCCGGATACCCAGCGGCGCAGGCCACCGATCACTTCATTATCGTCCCGTCCGCGCTGCCCAGCAGGACCGGCGTGCAGATCAACGCCGAAGTAACCCGCGCGCGCGTGGCCCTGCAGTTCGGCTTGGTGCACGCCAGCCCCGACTGCACCGGAAGCTGACCACAACACCCAGGCAAACCGCTAACACCAACGTGAAGGGCCGCGCGCACAACGCGGCCCTTCACGCTTGTTGGCTCGGCCGTCAAACGCCCCGGCCGGAGAAATCCGCCGGCGTTTTGCCTGGTGAGAGGTGGTGGTCAAGGGCGGGGTCGAACCGCCGACCTTCCGCTTTTCAGGCGCATACGCCGCGTCGCTGCATGTGGCTGGGTGTGGCCTGATGGGCGAGCTAGCTGCGGAAACTATGGCTGGTTGTCGCCCGATGTGGCCTGACCTCTGCCGGCGCTGGCTCCCCGTTTGGCTCCCGGAATCGGCGCCTGGCGGCGGTCGGCGCGTTGCGGTTGATCGCCGCAGGGCAGGTGATCGATACCGTACAGGCAGCCCATCACGGGCATGGAGGCCACGATGGCAACGAAGATAACCGTCGCCCTCGAAGACGACCCCGAGGCGGCCTGGACGAGACGGTCTGGTTCGGGACCGGCGGCACCGACTACGAGATCGACCTGAGCGCCAAGAACGCCCGCATCTTCCGGCGGCGGCTCGCCCGCTCATCGAACACGCCCGCCGGGCTGGCAGAGGCCAGCGGCACCGGCGGGGGCGGAGTGCCGCCAGCCGGGCGCTTCCTGCCTGCGCTGGCTGATCTCGCCGCCGACACGTACGTTGCCTGCGTGAGCGGTGGGCTGATCGGTGGCATGCTGCTCGCGGTGGAGACATCGACGCAGCGGACGCACGGCGCGGCTGCCCGCGCGTGGCGCAGGAGGAACCAACTAATGCTGAAGATAACGGAGTTGCTGCTGCCCACCCCGGGCCCGTTGTGGCGCCTCGTCAAGCAGGCAGGCGTGGACGAGGTCGTAACCGTGCTGGACGGATGCGAGGAGATGCGGCGCTGGCCGCAGCCGGGAAGCCCAGACGGCCCGCCCCCGTACGTTGCTCCCCCGCCGGGCGAGCGGCCGTGGGAACGGCCGGCCCTGGCGCGGCTGCAGGCGCTATACCGGGAGTACGGGCTCGAACTCGCGGTTGTCGAGGACACGGCACCCAT
Source organism: Streptosporangiaceae bacterium (assembly GCA_035518495.1). Classification (GTDB taxonomy): domain Bacteria; phylum Actinomycetota; class Actinomycetes; order Streptosporangiales; family Streptosporangiaceae; genus UBA9676. Next base: position 325 of record DATIXO010000262.1, on the reverse strand, counting down.
GGACGACGTCCGGCTCGGCGGCCCGCACCGCGACGAGCAGATTTCGTGGCTGATCAGCCAGATCAAGGCGATGGGCGAGCTCGGCATCGGAACGCTCTGCTACAACTGGCACGCCGTCACGGGCTGGGCCCGCACCCATCATGAGGTCCGGCTGCGGGGCGGTGCCCTGTCCGGAGGCTATGACGACGCGACGATGCGGCAGGCAGTGCCTCTTGCCGAGCCGGGCAGCATCACGGCCGAGCAGCTGTGGACCGCTCTGGAGTACTTTCTGCGGGCGGTCGTGCCGGTCGCCGAAGAGGCCGGTGTCCGTATCTGCATGCACCCG
>DATIXO010000261.1:0-22598 GCA_035518495.1 Streptosporangiaceae bacterium | reverse complement strand
GGTTGATCTTCACCACGCCGCTGCGGGTCTTCCAGTGCTCGATGTCGTGCACGAAGTCCGGGGGCAGGTTGCTCTCGCCCACGTGCTCGAGGAACGCGGTGCGCGGGTGCAGCGTGGACACGACGACCCTGGCCCGGATCTCGTCGCCGTTGTCCAGCACCACGCCGGCCGCGCGGCCGCCGTCCAGCAGCACCCGGGCCACCCGGGCCCCGGTGCGGATGGCCGTGCCCTGCTCGCGGGCGGCGCTGGCGATCGCGTCGGCGACCGCGCCCATCCCGCCCTCCTGGAAGCCCCAGTTGCCGAGGTGGCCGTCACCGATGTCGCCGATGGAGTGGTGCGCCATCACGTAGGCGGTGCCCGGCTCGTAGGGGCCGGCCCAGGTGCCGATCACGCCGTTGACCGCGAGCGCGCCCTTCACCTGGGGTGACTCGAACCAGTCGTCGAGCAGGTCGGCGATGCTCATCGTCATCAGCCGGGTCACGTCGGCGACCGTCCGCACCGACAGGCCGCGCTGGCGCCAGGCCAGCCGGAGGGTTTCGGCGAGGTCGCCGGGCCGGTGCGAGCCGAGCTTGGGCGGAACGGTGAGCAGCAGCGGGCCGAGCACGTCGGCGAGCCCCTCCAGCCAGGCGTCCCAGCGGGGCATGGCGTCGGCGTCCTTGCGCGACCACTTGGACACCTCCTCGTAGTTCCGCCGGGCGTCGTCGGCGTAGAGCTTGATCGAGCCGCCCTCCGGGAAGGCCTGGTAGTACGGGCCCATCGGGTAGACCTGGTAGCCGTGCCGGGGCAGGTCGAGGTCGCTGATGATGGTCGGCGGCATCACGCCCATGACGTACGACAGCCGGGTGACCCGGAACTCGGGCGCGTCGGGCCAGGGTGCCTCGGTGGTGGCGGCCCCGCCGGTGGCGTCCCGGGCCTCGAGCACCAGCGTGCGCGCACCCGAGCGGGCCAGGTAAGCGGCCGCGGTCAGCCCGTTGTGCCCCCCGCCGATGACGATGGCATCGAATGATGCAGCCATGAGCCCGACCTCCCGGTCGCCTGCGTTCTCCGTGCGGGGCGTGCCCGCGAAATTTGACTGAATGTTCAGTCTAGAAACCTGGTAGCGTTGCGACAAGGGTGTGCGCCAGATCCGAATAGGTGGGTGCTCAGAACGTTCTCATCGGTGAGGATGATTCCATGAGGCAGCGGGCGGATGGGTCAGGCACGGCCGACCAGCGCCGCGAGCAGATGCTCCGGGCGGCGCTGGAGGTCATTGTCGAGCGCGGATACCCGGAGACCCGCATCGCGGATGTGGCCGAGCGGGCCGGCACCAGCCCCGCCCTGGTCATCTACTACTTCAAGACCAAGGACCAGCTGCTGACCGAGGCGATCCGCTTCTCCGAGGACACCTGGTACGAAACCGGGACGACCCGGATGGCGGCGATCGACACCGCGGCCGGGCGGCTGGAGGAACTGGTCGCCATGTCCTGCCTGCCCGAGGCGGATGACGACCCCGGGGCGCCCAACACCTCATGGCTGCTCTGGCTTGACCTGTGGGCGCAGGCGGCGCGGCATCCCGAGGTGGCCAGCGTCCGGCAGAAGTTCGACGAGCGCTGGCGGCACACGATCTCCTCGCTGGTGGTGGGCGGGCAGGCGGCCGGTGAGTTCGGCCCGGTCGACCCGGACGGCTTCGCGGCGACGCTGTCGGCGCTGCTGGACGGGTTCGCGGTCCAGATCGCGCTGGAGGACCCCACGGTGGACGCGGGGCTCGCGTTCGAGCTGATCATGGGTTATGCGGCCGGGGAGCTGGGTTTCACCTGGGTCCGCCGCCACCGGACTGGCGGCACGGGAGCGCTGGCGGGCGCCCGGCCAGCGAACGCGCAGTCCGTGGACGGCGCGAAGGCGGATCGGTAGCCGCGAAGGCGGATCGGTAGCAAGGAGGCAGCCGCGATGGCCGGAGGACGGATAGAGCTGGTCACGCTCAGCAAGCGCTTCACCGACATCGCGGTGGACCGGATCGACCTGACAGTGGACAGCGGCGAGTTCTTCTCGCTGCTCGGCCCCTCGGGATGCGGGAAGACCACCACCCTGCGGCTGATCGCCGGGTTCGAGCAGCCGACCGAGGGCACCATCCTGCTCGACGGGCAGGACATGACGCACATCCCGCCGCACCGGCGCAACGTCAACACGGTGTTCCAGAGCTACGCGCTGTTCCCGTTCCTGTCGGTGTTCGACAATGTCGCCTTCGGGCTGCGCAACCGTCACCTGACGAAGGCGGAGATGAACAGCCGGATCGGTGACGCGCTCGAGCTGGTGCAGCTGACCGGGTTCGAGAAGCGGCGCCCGGGGATGCTGTCCGGCGGCCAGCAGCAGCGGGTGGCGCTGGCCCGCGCGCTGGTGCTCAACCCCTCGGTGCTGTTGCTGGACGAACCACTCGGCGCACTCGACGCCAAGCTCCGCCGCTCGCTGAAGGTCGAGCTCAAGGCCCTGCAGGAACGGGTCGGCATCACCTTCCTCTACGTCACCCACGACCAGGAGGAGGCGCTCACCATGTCCGACCGGCTGGCGGTGATGAACGCCGGCCGGATCGCGCAGATCGGCAGCCCCCGCGCGATCTACGAGGAGCCCGCCGACACCTATGTGGCGGACTTCCTGGGGGTGTCGAACCTGATGGAGGTCGAGGTGGTGGAGCGCGGCCCCGGCTCGCACTGCCGCATCAGGCTGGGGGAGATGGCGCTGGCGGTCGAGCGCGGCGAGGTGGACACGACCGGCCCCGCGCACGCGGTGATCCGGCCCGAGCGGGTACGGATCGAGCCCTACGCCCAGGGAGGCCAGGCAGGGCCGAACCGGGTGCCGGCCATGATCGAGCGGCTGGTGTTCCTCGGTGCCGCCACGCAGGTGATGCTGCGGCTCGCCGCGGGCGCGCTGCTGCAGGTGACCGTGCCCAACGACGGCACCGAGGCCACGCTCGCCCAGGGCACGCCGGTGCACGCCTTCCTTGCCCCGGACGCGCTGCGGGTACTCGGCGGCGCCGCGCGGGAGGTGCCCCTCGCCGAGGACGAGCACCTGATCGCGTCGAATTCCGCGGGCGGCCCGGCCGCGGACATCCTCGGGAAGCTGGGCCAGTAGCCGCCGGGCCGGTCGCCCCTCAGGCCTTGCGTCCCATCCCGCCCCACAGGGCCCCCGGGCTCTTGGCTTCCATCTCGGTGTCGGGCCGCCACTGCTGGACGCGCACTATCCCCGGCTCCACCAGGTCCAGCCCCTCGAAGAAGCGTGCCACCTGCGGCTCGGTGCGGAAGGTGACCTTCTCCGCCATGAGCTTGTTCAGTCGCTCCGCCATCTGGGCCATCTGCTGCGCCGCCAGGTCCGCGGCCGGGTGCGAGATGACCAGGTAGCTGCCGGACGGCACGGCGGCGAGCAGGGCGCCGACGATCGCGTAGGGGTCCTCGGCATCGTCGATGTGCTGCAGGATGGCCATCAGCATGATCGCTACCGGCCGGGAGAAGTCGAGCGTCCGTGCGGCCTCGGCCAGGATCCGCCCGGTGTCGCGCAGGTCGGCGTCGATGTAGCTGGTGTGCCCCTGCTCGCCGCTGACCAGCAGCGCGCGGGCGTGGGTCAGCACCACCGGGTCGTTGTCCACGTAGACCACGCTGCTGCCGGGCGCGGCCGACTGCGCGACCTCATGGGTGTTGTTCGCGGTCGGGATACCGGTGCCGATGTCGAGGAACTGGCGGATTCCCGCTTCCCTCGCCAGGTAACGCACCGTGCGGGCCAGGAAGGCGCGGTTGGCGCGGACCGAGTAGACGATGTCCGGGTAGGCCTGGATCGCCTGGTCGCCCGCCAGCCGGTCGGCGGCGAAATTGTCCTTGCCGCCCAGCCAGTAGTCGTAGACGCGGGCGACGTGCGCGACGGAGGTGTCGATGGTCGTGGCCGCGTCGTAGCCGGGCGGTGGGGTGCTGTCACGCGGTTCCGGGTCGGGGGTGCCTTCGCTGGTCACGGTGACCTAGAGCTCCTGGATGATCTCTTTGAGGAAGCGGGTGGTGGCGACGGGGGTGTGGGCCTCCGCGCTGAGGCGGTTCATGACCTCCATGTAGTGGTCCACATCCCGGCGGTCGTCCAGGTAGAGGGCGCTGGTGAGGTGCTCGAGGTAGACCACGTCGGGAAGGTCGGGCGCGGCGAAGCGCAAGATGGTGAAGGATCCGCCGGCGGCGGCATGGCCCCCACGGCGGAACGGCACGACCTGGATGGTCACGTGGGGCAGGGCGGTCGCCTCCAGCAGGTGCTTCAGCTGCGCACGCATCACCTGGCGGCCGCCGATCGGCCGCCGCAGCGCCGCCTCGTCGATGACGAACCACACCCGGGGCGGGTCGGCGCCGTCGAGCACCTTCTGGCGGCGCATGCGCAGGCTGACCCGGCGCTCGATCTCATCGGTGGCGCTGGGGCCGTAGCCGAGCACGGTCACGGCCCGGGCGTAGTCCTCGGTCTGGAACAGGCCGTGCACGAACTGCAGCTCAAAGTTGCGGATGAGCGAGGCGGCCGTCTCCAGCCCCAGGTACGGCTCGAACCAGTCCGAGAGGATATCGCTGTACTTGGCCCACCAGCCGGGGGTGTTGGCCTGGCGGGCGAGCGTGAGCATGCTGGCGCGCAGCTGCTCGTCGGTCACCCCGTAGAGGGTGAGCAGGTCCGCGACGTCCCGCTCCTTGAACCCCACCCGCCCGTGCTCGATGCGGCTGATCTTCGACCGGGAGCCGCGGATCTCATACCCTGCCTCGTCGGGCGTGATGCCGCCCGCCTCGCGCAGCCGCCGGAGCTGGTTCCCGAGCATGATCCGCAGGACGGTCGGGCCACCGCGTGGCTCGTCCACGGCTCGCTTGCCGGGCAGCTCATCGCTCGGCTGAACCGCACTCATCCTGGCTCCGGGGACCGGTCGATTGACACTCAGTGCCCACTCCAGATGGACGGCTGGCGGCACGCCGCGGCACTAAGCGGGAAGCCGGGAGAGCCGGGGCTCGCCCGGCGGTCGGGCGCACACAGCACGATATCACCGCGGAGCCGCGCTGTCGTGATGCGATTGCGCTCAGGCGCGATAACCGCGCCGGGCTGATGAGGATAAGCTGATCAGTCCGTCGAACTCGCCGTTCTTCACGCCCCGCAGGAACGCGGCCATCTCGGCGCGCGGGTAGATCAGTGCCGGGCCCTCGGCGTCCCGGGAGTTGCGGACGGCCACCACGCCGCCGGGCACGCCGGGGACCTCGGCGAGTTCCACGCAGCTCCCACTCGGGTTGCTGGCGCTGCTCTTGCGCCAGCGCGCCGACCGCAGCTCGCCGGCCGGCATGTCGCTGTTGACCAGCATTTTCCCTCCACTGGGCAGGCTAGGAGCGGAAAGACGCTGAAGCGTGCAATGCACACCTGCAACCCCCACCCTAACATGCCGATGCATGTGCATATGCTCTTGCATCGTCGTGTGCGCGGGCACGGGCGCGGGACGGCCCGTGGGCGGCCCACCCAGGGCGGCCGGGCCGGCCGGGCGGCTCAGTCAGATCCGGCGAGAGTGGCGAGTGCGTCGACCCGGCTGCCCCGTTCGCCTCTGGTCATCCAGCGATAGCCGAGGTAACCGACAATGGCGATGATGAATGTCATGACCAGCATGATCGTGCCGAGTGCGTTGAGAGCCGGGCCGCCATTGCCGCCATGCTGCTGTGAGTAGATGTAAACCGACATTGGCGTGTTAGCGGCGCTGGAGTTCAGCAGGTCCACGATGACGAAGTCGTCAATAACGCCCGAGAAGACCAGCACCGCGCTGGCGAAGATGGCCGGCGCGAGCAGCGGCAGCATCACCCGGCGCATGGTCTGCATCTGCGTCGCGCCGAGATCGGCGGCCGCCTCCTCGTACTGCTTGCCGATGGTGACCAGCCGGGCCTGCACGATAATGGCCGGCCAGCTCACGTTCCAGGTCACCAGGCCCAGGACCTCGGCCCAGGTGCCGAGGCCGACGAACGTGAACAGGTCCGTGAACACGAAGAACAGCGCCACGCCGAAGATCAGCTCCGGGATGACGAACGAGAGGATCATCGCGAAATTGGCCGAGGCCGAGACGACGCCGCGCCACCGGTTGATGCCCAGCGCGAAGGCCACGCCGAGCGGGACGCAGATCAAGGTGGTGTAGACCGACAGCCGCAGGGTCTGGATGACCGCGGCGTGCAGGTTGGGGTCGTGCAGGACGGAATTCACCGGGTCGGTGAAATACCACCGCAGGGAGAACCCCTGCCAGACGGCCTGGGACTTGCCGTTGTTGAACGAGAACAGCACCGCGAGCCCGATCGGCACCAGCGACCAGAGCAGGTACAGCCAGGTGAAACCCTCCAGGAACCACGGGTGGCGCCAGGGGTTGGGCCGGGGCAGCAGGCGCCCGGTCAGGGTGCGGGCTCCGGCGGCCTCCCCGGCCGGCCGGGCGCCCGTGGTGACATCGGCCGCGCTCACGTTGCCGACCTCGACGAGCGGTTGGTGGCGAACACGTAGTAGATCATCGGGATCGTCAGCACGAGCAGCAGCATCAGCGACAGCACCGCCCCTTCCGCCTGGAAGGCCGGCGTCTGCAGCTGCCCGTCGATCACGTTGCCGATCATCGTGGTGCTGGTGGTGCCGGACAGCAACTGGTTGGTGAAGTAGTCACCGAGCATGGGCAGCACGGTGATCAGCAGCCCGGTCAGGATCGCCTGCCGGGACATCGGCAGGGTGACCCGGATGAAGGTGCGTGCCCGGCCCAGGCCGAGGTCCCGGCCCGCCTCGATCAGGGCGGGATCGATCCGGTCCAGCCCGGCGTACAGCACCAGGATCAGGTACGGGATGTAGCCGTACACCAGCCCGAGGATCACCGTGAACGACAGCCCGCCGAGCCAGCCCACCGGGGGCAGGCCCACCAGCGCGAGGGCCTTGTTCACGTAGCCGTTGATCTGCAGCAGGTCGATCCAGGCCAGCATGCGCATCATGTAGCTGATCCAGAACGGCGCGATCAGCAGCACCAGCAGCAGGCCCTTGCGCCGGCCGCCGAACCGGGCGACGAAGTACGCGACCGGGTAGGCGATGACCAGCGATAGCGCCGAGGCTATCGCGACGTAGACGATCGTCCTGAGCACGATCGGGCCGTCGAACGCGCCGGCGCCGGCCACGTCATGCCAGGCCTTGACCAGGTTCGCCGAGCTCCACTGCAGCGGGTTCCAGATCGCGATCGGCTGCTCGAATATCAGGTTCAGCTTGCCGCCGGCGATGGCCAGCATCGCGTAGAACGGCACGATGAACAGGAAGAGCAGCCACAGGATGCCGGGCGCGGCCAGCAGGATCCAGAACCAGCGGTACTGCTGCCGCTGCTCGCGCCGCCGCGCCCGGTACCCGCTCTCCGTCATGCCGCTAGGCCCCGTGGCTCACCGTCTGCCATGTCTGCTGCCACAGCACGTCGGTGGGAACGGGCAGCTGCAGCTCCATCACCCCGCGCCGGAAGTAGGAGGGAAGCACCGCGGTGGACATCAGATTCTTGTCCAGCATGCCCTCGCTGACCAGGCGCTGCGGGGTGACCGCCGTCAGCGGCTGCATGTATCCGGTGTAGCTGATGTTGGTCAGCGCGTTCGGCAGGTCGAGCATGTAGTTGAGGAACAGGTGCGCGAGCACCGGGCTGTTGGCGCCCTTGAGGATGGCGATGGTGTCGTTCCCGACCGGGCCCTTGCCGTCGGTCGGGAACCAGTAGCCGAGGACGTCGGGCGAGACACCCTTGGGCAGGTAAGCGGGGGCGGCCGCCATGTCGCCGGACCAGGCGTGGTGGATCCAGATCTGGCCGCTGGGCACCTCGGTGTAGTCGTTGTTATCGATATGGACGTTGGTCATGGAGGACAGCTGCTGCAGCGACTTCCCGGCCGCGGCGATCTGCGACTGGCTGGTGGTGTTGAGGTCGAAGATCCCGTTCTTCATCAGGCCGAGGCTGACGCTCTCCCGGTAGTCGTCGAGGATGGCCACCTTGCCCTTGTACTTCGCCTGCCAGGGCATGGCCCACGGGTTGGCCATCGTGTACGGGTTCTCCGGCACCTTGTCCTTCCGCCAGGCGATGCCGGTGGTGTAGATCGTGTACGGCACCGTGTACCGCCAGTGGCCGTCGTAGAACGGGTCGGTGAAGTCCGGCCACGCCTGGGAGATGTTCGGGATGTAGCTGTGGTTGATCGGCTGGGCGAGCTTGCCCTCCACCAGCTGCCCCATGACGTCGATGGTGGGGAAGAAGATGTCGAAGTTGACCTGCCCGGAGCGCAGCTTGGCCATCGCCTCGCTCATGGTGTTGAACGTGGTCACCTGGGGGACCGGGACGTTGTACTTCTTCGCGAAATTCTTCAGGCTCTGCGGGTTGATGTAGGCGACCCAGTTGTAGAGCTTCAGCGTGTTGCCCTGCTCCGCCTTCAGCCCGCTCTTGATCGCCTTGTTGTCGGCGAAGATGGGCCAGGTCACCGGGTGGTTGGGCCGCGGCAGCGGGATCGTGGTGGTGCCGGAGCCGCCGGTGCTGCCGGCCCCGCCGCCGGAGCACGCCGCCAGCAGCGGGCCGAGCCCGCCAGCGACCAGCCCGGCGCCTGCGCTCCCCCGCAGGAAGCTCCGCCGGGACAGTCCCGGCCGCCGGGAGCCATCCTCCGACCAGCCTTCTCTCGGATGCATGGTCGCCTCACCTTTCCTCAGGCAGCCGTTCGGTTAACCCCGGATGACTCCATCCTGACTGAACGGTCCGTCAATACGTCGTACTCCTACTCCTGCGCGGGTACGGGGCGCAAGGCTTTCTGAGTAAAACCTCCGGTCATGCGCTGAAGCTGGCACCAAGCTGAAGGTCAGCTGATGGCCCGGGCAAAGCTGGCAAAGTTCGCGGTGAAACGGTCGATGTCGCTCTCGTCGTGCTGGACCGAGATCAGCCACTGCTCGATCTTCCCCCACGGTGGCAGGAAAACGCCGCCGTTGTGCTGGAATAGCCAGTGGGCCTGGCTGTAGCGGTCGTCGACGTCGAGGAACCCGCGGTAGTCGCGGACCGGCAGCGGCGAGAAGACCACGCATCCCTTGGCGCCCGCCGCCACCACGTGCGCGGCCAGGCCGTTGCGGGCGATCTCGGCCTCCAGCCCGGCGACCGCGCGCTCGCGCAGCCGGTCGATCCGCTGGTAGGCCTCGGGGGTCGCCACCTCGCAGAGCATGGCCCGGGCGGCCGCCATCGCCATCGGGTTGCCGTTGAACGTGCCCACCTGCTCGTAGTCGCCGTTGGCGACGTGCTCCATCACCTGCTCCGACCCGCCGATGGCGGCCACGGCGATCCCGCCGCCGATCGACTTGGCCAGGCAGGTGATGTCCGGCACCACCCCCGTCAGCCCGGTGGCGCCGCCCGGCCCCGCGGTGAGCCCGGTCTTCACCTCGTCGAAGGTGAGCAGCGCGCCGTGGGCGTGCAGCAGGTCGGCGAGCGCGGCCAGGTAGCCGGGCTCGGGGTAGATGATCCCCGCGTTCATCATGATCGGCTCGATGATCATCCCGGCTACGCCCTGGGGGTGCTCGTCGAGCAGCCGGGCGACGCTGTCGAGATCGTTGAAGCTGGCGACCAGGGTGAGCTTGATGATCGCGTCCGGGATGCCGGTGCTGGACGGGGACTGGGCCGGCTTCCCGGCCGGGCCCACCTCGTCCGCCTCGGGGGTGACCGAGACCTGCACCGAGTCGTGGTGGCCGTGGTAGCAGCCCTCCACCTTGATGATCAGGTCGCGCCCGGTGACCGCCCGCATCAGGTGGACGGCGTCCATCGTGGCCTCGGTGCCGGAGTTGGCGAACCGCCACAGCGGCTGGCCGAACCGCCGGGACAGCTGGCCAGCGACGGTCAGGGCGTCCTCAGTGGGCTGGGCGAAGTGGGTGCCGAGGGCCACCTGGCTGCGGACCGCCTCGACGATCGCCGGGTGGGCGTGCCCGGCCAGGGCCGCCCCGTACCCGCCGTGCAGGTCCACATACTCGTTGCCGTCGACGTCGTAGATCTTGGAACCACGGCCGTGGCTGAGCCAGACCGGCTGCGGGGCGGTGATCTGCCAGCTGGAGGTGACACCGCCCGCCAGCGTGCGGCGCGCGCGCTCGGCCAGCCGGGCCGACTGCGGCTGGCGCTCGGTGAAGATCCGCTCTTGCTCGGCGATGACCCGTGGTAGATCCACAGGGCTGTCCTGGTCGCTGACCACGATGTTCTCCTCGGACTGACTGAACGTTCAGTCTAAGGCGGCGGGCTGTGGCGAGGCAAGGGATCGTCTTGTTCGGGGTGGCGGCGTCGGTGCTGGATATTCAGAGGTGCCGGATAACCGGGGGTGCCGGATACCCGGAGGTGCCCAGGCCGGCCCGGATGTCCCGCCGGATGGCCAGGCTACCGGCGGCCCACGCTGTCCTGGCCCGCCAGGTGCGACCGGAGCGCGGGGACGCGCATGGCCACCACCCGCCAGCCGAGCAGGAACAGCCCCAGGAAGGCCGCGGACACCGCGATGAAGTCCGCTTCCGTGCCCTGCCCGGCGGCCACCCGCAGCGCGTGCCCGATCACCACCGTCGCCAGCCACACCCCCACCCCCGTGGGCACCAGGGCGAACGGGCGGCGCCACGGCACGGTGGCGGCCTCGCCCACCGCCAGGCCCGCCAGGAACGGCCACGCGGTGCTCGCGATGCCGGACAGGCTGTCCCCGGCATGGTGGTTGGCGCGGCCGATCACCACGAACGCGAGCACGAGAACGGCGTCGATGGCTATGGCGGCAGCGGCACGCATGGATCACTCCTGTGTCGGCAGGCTCCACGGTAGCCGCCCGGCCCGGCATACACTGCGGGAGTGCCTGATCGCGGCGCGGTGAGCCGGGGTGTGCCGCGCTGATGGCTGTCCTGCTGATCGTCCACCACACCTGTTCGCCCGCGCTGCAGGCGATGTTCGAGGCCGCGGTGGCGGGGGCGTCCACCGACGACATCGAGGGTGTCGAGGTGGCCGTGCGGCCCGCGCTGGCCGCGTCCGCCGCGGACGTGCTCGCCGCGGACGGGTACCTGCTCGGCACCCCCGCGAACATCGGCTACATGTCCGGGGCGCTCAAACACTTCTTCGACGGCATCTACTACCCCTGCCTGGAGGCGACCCGGCGCCGGCCGTACGCGCTGTACGTGCACGGCAACTCCGACACCACGGGCGCCGTGCGCGGGGTGGAGTCGATCACCTCGGGCATGTCCTGGCGGCGCGCCCGGCCACCGCTGTCCGTCATCGGCTCCCCGTCCGCCGCTGACCTGGAACAGTGCTGGGAACTCGGTGCGGTCATGGCCGCCGAGCTCGCCGGGTGATCACCGCGCCGTGCCCCGCTGGCGGCGCCGGCGCCCCGGCCTGCGGGCCAGCCCGGCACCGGTGCTCACGGCCACCACCACCAGCGGGATGACCGTCAGGGCCGGATCGGAGGACGCCGCGTGGGCGGTGGCCAGCAGTGAGCCCAGGAAGACCAGGTACGCGCCGATGATCAGGGCGCCGGTCACCCGGCTCACGCCGCTGTCGCGGTAGGCGAACGCGAGCGAGGCCAGCGTCAGCACCAGGTACCAGACCGCGATGAGAACCGCGTGGGGTGAGGGTGGCCCGAGGCCGGTGATCGTGGCCGGGATGAGCAGCCCGGCTGTCACGTTCAGCGCGTTGCTGTTCAGCGTGGTGCTCAGCATGGCCGCGCCGCGTCCCTTGGCCGCCAGGTAGACAGCGGCGACCGCGTTCGGCAGGCTGGTCACCGCGGCGAGGACGACGCCGCCGGTAATGATGTCGGGCACCCCGAAACGCGTGCCCAGCAGCGACGCCGACCGCTCCATGGTCACGCTGGCCACCACCACGACCACCAGCCCGGCCGCCGCCACGGCCACGTCCCGGCCGCGGCCCTGCTGCGGGCGGATGACCTCCTCCAGCTCCTGCTCCTCCTCGGCGACGGCCTCGCCGAGCCAGGTCTCCCACCGCCAGGCCGGCGCTATCCGCTGCAGGCGGGCATGGCCCGCGCCCAGGACCGCCAGGTAGGGAAGCAGCACCACGAGCACCGCGATCAGCCCAGCCGCCGGCGAGAGCAGGCCTGCCGCGGTGACCAGGCAGGCGGCCGCGATCCAGATGCCGACCACACCGCCGAGCAGCACCACCCTGCGGTGCAGCGCGATGCCGCCGGCGACCACGGCGCCCAGGCCGAGCAGCGCGGCCAGGTTGAAGACGTTCGAGCCGATGATCACCCCGGCGCCGATCTTGCCCTGGCCGGAGGTGAGCGCGGCGACGGCGGAGGTGATCTCCGGAGCGTCCGCCGCCAGCGCGGCGACCACGCCGAGCAGCGCCTCGGACAGCCCCAGCCGTTCCCCGATCCGCTCCAGCCGGGTGACGAGGACGTAGCTGGTGCTGAGGCTCACGGCGGCGCCCGCCAGGAACAGCAGCACGGCGAGAGCGACCGGCATCGGGGCGTCCCTCCTGGTGTCCGCGGCGCGGGCAGGGCGGGCGCCCGGTCCCCCGCCGCCCGCGCTGATTGCTTCCGGCCGAAGCGCCCGCAGCATAGCCTGAGAGGCAGCGGGACCACGACCAGGGAGGTGCGGTCATGGGGTCGCTCGGCTTCTGGCAGCGCGCGCTGGCCGACCCGGAGCGGGTAGCGGCGATCGAGCCGGACGGGACCGCCCACACCGCCGGTGACCTGCTGGCCCGGGTCAACCAGCTGACCCACGGCCTGCGGGCGCAGGGCCTGCGGACCGGTGACGGCGTCGCCGTGCTGGCGCCCAACGGGATCGCGCCGCTGGAGGTCTACCTGGCCGCGCTGCAGGCCGGCTGGTACATCACCCCCATCAACTGGCACTTCACGGCCCCGGAGATCGCCTACATCGTGCGGGACTGCGAGGCGAAGGCGTTCTTCGTGCACGAGCGGTTCGGCCAGGCCGGGGCCGGGGCCGCCGACGAGGCGGAAGTCGCGGCCAGCAGGCGGATCAGCTATGGCGACGTGCCCGGGTTCCGCCCGGTGGAGCGCATCCGCGAGGGCCAGCCCACCCACCTGCCAGCGGACCGGACCGCCGGCGCCGCCATGCACTACACATCGGGCACCACCGGGCGGCCGAAGGGGGTGCGGCGGGCGCTGTCAGGCCTCGACCCGGATGAGGCCGCCGAACTGGGGACCGCGCTGCCGCAGTTGTTCGGCATCACCACCGGGCCGCCGAACGTGCACCTGGTCACGTCGCCGCACTACCACACCGCGGTGACGGTGTTCGGGTGCGGCGCCGCCCAGATGGGGCACTGCCTGGTCTACATGGATTCCTGGGACGCCGAGCAGGCCCTGGCCCTGGTGGAGCGGTACCGGGTGACCAACACCCACATGGTGCCGACCCAGTTCAAGCGGCTGCTCACGCTGCCGGAAGAGGTCCGGCGCCGCTACGACCTGTCCTCGATGCGCTGGCTGCTGCACGCCGCCGCGCCCTGCCCGGTGGGGATCAAGCACGCGATGCTGGACTGGTGGGGCCCCCGGGTGTACGAGTACTACGCGGCGACCGAGGGCGGCGGCACCATCGCGACCCCGCAGGACTGGCTGGCCCGGCCGGGCACGGTGGGCAGGCCCTGGCCGGTCAGCGAGATCATGATCGCCGACGATGACGGCAACGAGTGCCCGCCCGGAGTGGCCGGCACCGTGTACATGCGGATGGCGCTGCCGGACTTCGTGTACAAGGGCGACCCCGCCAAGACCGAGGCGAACCGGCTGCGCGGGTACTTCACGGTCGGCGACGTCGGCTACCTCGACCCGGCCGGCTTCCTGTTCCTGTGCGACCGCAAGTGCGACATGATCATCTCGGGCGGGGCGAACATCTACCCCGCCGAGATCGAGGCCGCGATCATCATGCACCCGATGGTGGCCGACGTGGCGGTGTTCGGCGTCCCCGACGACGACTGGGGCGAGTCGGTCCTGGCGGTGGTCGAGCCGGTGGCGGAGGCCAGCGCCGGGCCGGACCTGGCGGCCGGCATCCTCGCCTCGCTGGAGGGCCGGCTGTCCCGGATGAAGTGGCCGCGGACGATCGATTTCATCGCCAGCATGCCGCGCGATCCCAGCGGCAAGCTGCTCAAGCGCCGGCTGCGCGAGCCGTACTGGGAGGGCACGGGCAGCGCCATCTAGTGGATCAGCTCGCCCGGGACGTGGGCCTGCCGTCCCGGTGCGGGCCGCTGCCAGATCCGGTCGCGGTGGCCGCGGCGGCCAGGGTGAGGATGTCGAGCAGGTGGTCCACGGCGCGCGGGTCCGGCGGCTGGCCATAGGTGACCGCGAACACCTGGCGCCAGGCGCCGGGCAGCGGCTGCGCGCGGATGCCGGGATGGCGGGCCGCGCTGATCGCCAGGCCGGGCAGGATGGTGACGCCGAGCCCCGCCGCGACCAGCGCCTGGGCGGCGACGTGATCGTCGGTGGTGAAGGCGACCTTCGGGCTGAATCCGGCGCGCTGGCAGAGCCAGATCAGGTGCCCCCGGCAGTGCTCGCAGCCTGCTATCCAGGGGCTGTGCGCGTGGGCCGTCAGGTCGGGCGGGCCGCCTTCGCCGGCCGGCCGGGCACCGGGGGGCTGGGCACCGGGGGGCTGGGCACCGCCGGGCTGGGCACCGCCGGGCTGGGCACCGCCGGGCTGGGCACCGGGGGGCTGGGCACCGGCTAAGGAGCTGCCGGGCGGTGGCCTGGTCACCAGGTGGACCTGCTCGTCGAGGATCAGCCGGGTCCTGGCCCCATCCGCGGCAGCGGGCGGGCCGACCGCGGTGCCGTCCTGCATGTGCCGGGCGACCAGCGCGACGTCCACCTGCCCTGCCCGGAGCATCCGCATCGCCTCCGGCGGCTCGGCCTCCGCCAGCAGCAGGTCGATCCCCGGATGCCCGGCCGCCAGCCGGGACAGCGCGGCGGGGACGATGGTGGCCAGCGCCGAGGCGAATCCCGCCAGCCGGATGCGTTCCTGCCGCTGCTCGACATGGGCGGCCAGTTCCCGCTCAGCCGCGTCCAGCCTGCCGATGATCTCCTCCGCCCGCCCGGCGAGCAGCCGGCCGGCGTCGGTCAGCTGGATGCCCCGCCCCGATCGCTGGGTGAGGGTGGCACCGGTTTCCGCCTCCAGCCTCGCCAGGTGGTGGCTGACCGAGGGCTGGGCGTAGTTGAGCGCCCGGGCCGCGGCAGTCACCGATCCGTGCCGAGCCACCGCGACCAGGATGCGCAGCCGGGTCACGTCCAGAATGCAGCAATGATAGATCGGTTCGATCCGTCGGCTCATCACCCGCACGGATACCTATCTGAGCCGCCAGCGCCACGGAGGTGGCATTCGCCGGCCAGGCTCAGGCCGGGGGCCGGCCCTCCAGCAGCGGGTCGCCCGGCTGGCGCACGGGATTCCCGGCCTGGCGCCGGCGCCGCCAGGCGATCCCGGACAGGGCCTCCAGGACCACCCGGCCCGCCAGGAAGGCGGTGATCTCGGCGTGGTCGTACGGCGGCGAGACCTCGACCACGTCGATCCCTGCCAGCGGCAGTTCCATCGCGATCCGCCGCACCGCGTCGAGCAGCTGCCGGCCGGTCAGGCCGCCCGGCTCGGGGGTGCCGGTGCCCGGCGCCATGCCGGGGTCGACCACGTCCACGTCCACGGACAGGAACACCGCGTCGCAGTCGTCGGTGGCGATGGCGAAGGCCTCGGTCAGGCAGGTGTCCAGGCCCCGGCCCACCACTTCGGTCATCTCATAGCTGCGCATCCGCTGGCCGGCCATCCAGTCCAGCGTCTCCGGCTCGGGCCAGTAGCCGCGCAGCCCGATCTGCAGGAACCTGTCGCCCCGCACGGCGCCGGACTCGATGAGGCGCCGCATCGGCGTGCCGTGCCCGTACAGCGAGCCGAACTGGGTGTTGCCGGTGTCGGCGTGGGCGTCGAAGTGGATGAGCGAGACCCGCCCCCAGCCGACGTGGCGGGCCACCCCGGTCGCGTCGGGGAAGGTGATGGTGTGGTCGCCACCGAGGATCACCGGCAGCGCGCCGCCCTGGCAGGCCGCCAGCACGGCCTCCTCCAGCGCCCGGAGCGAGCGCTCGGTCTCGCCCGATGGCATCTCCACGTCACCGGCGTCGGCCACCCGCATGTCCACCAGCGGGTCCACCCCGAGCGCCAGATGGGGGCGGGAGGCGTCGTGCGGCAGGTAGTCGGTGAAGCGGATCGCCTGCGGGCCGAACCTGGCACCCGGCCGGTGCGAGGTGCCGCCGTCGAACGGGGCCCCGATGATCAGGACGTCGGCCCCCGCCCAGCCAGCTGGGTCGCCGAGGTCGGCCTTGGGCACGCCGAGGAAGGTGGCATCCGGTCCGTACATCCCGCCCATCCGCGCCATCGCTCCTCCATCGGCCTCAACCAGGCAAGTATGCCCGCCTGCCCAGGATGCGGGCGAGCGGGGCGGGAACGGCTTGCGCCGGGTCGCTGCGGCAGCACTGGACCGCGGTGCCGCCGCCGGTCCCGTGCGGGCCGCAGCCGGTGTTGAAGCGCTGCCGCGGACATAACGGCGCGCGATCGTGCGCATCAGTGCGCTTTCCCCGGAATTTAGGCTAAAAGGCATCCGAAATAGCCCGCCGGTAGCAGGCGAACGGTGCCGCGGTCAGCGGTGGACTGTCCAGGTGAAACTGGCCGACCCGGCGGCGCCGGTGCTGTCGGTCGCGGTCACCGTCACCGTGGAGGTTCCGGTCCTGGTGGGGGTGCTGCCGTTGGTGACGATCGGGTGGCTGGCTTCGCAGGCGCCAGCGCCGCCAGCGCCGTCGTTGGCCCAGGTGGTCTGCATCGCGAAGGTGCCGGTGGCCAGTGCGAGGTCGAACGACCCGCCGCTGGTGCCGGGGGTGATCCAGGCACACTTGTCGGCGGTCTCCTCACCCGATGCGTCGGTCCAGCCGCCGGGCGGGTTCTGGTCGGTGATGGTCTCGGCGTACTCGTGGCCGTTCACGATGGAGAAGCCGTCGAGGAGGCCGGCGCTGCCGGCGTTGACGAAGCTCTCCCCGCAGGAGGCGCCCAGGTCGGTGACGTAGGGCATGTTGGTGAAGGCGATGTCACCGTAGGGCGACGTCACGCCCACGAACGGGTCGCCGTTCCAGTCGTGCCACGCGCAGAACGTGCCGCTCGGGCCGAACCCGTCGGGGTGGGTTCCGGTCGGGGAGAGGATGTCGTACTGGGCGTCCCGGTTGGCGGCAGGGGTGGTGTTGCCGAAGTGGGCCACCGCGTTGACCGCTTCGGTTCCCAGCTGGGCGGGTGTCGCCTCGCTGGGGGAGGGGGCGCTCTCGTCGACCCAGACACCGGCCAGCACGCCCCCGCTGGGGTAGGCGACGTGCTCGGTGTTGCTGGCCGGGCAGGACTGTGCGCCGACCGCCACGCCGTCGCAGTACTGGGTCGTCACGCCGGACCACAGCTCGCTGTTGGTGCCCAGGCCCGTGAAGAGCTCCTGCAGGTAGGGAGCGGCGCCGGAGGGATCACCGGAGAGGGTGATGTCGCCGTTCGCATTGGTGGACTGGGTACCCCACTGGGAACCGTAGAAGACCAGGTAGACCTTTTCCTGGCCGGTGGTGACCCCGATGCCGTCGATGCCGCCGCCGTAGCTGAGGTCGTTGGGCGACGCGGCGGCGGGCGCCGCGGCACTGGGGTGGCTGCGGGCCCAGGTACGCATCTTCGCCAGCTGCGGGCGGGTCGGGATCACACCCTGGCGGTAGGGATGCTGATAGGCCGGCGAGTACGGGTTCGGTAAGGCCGGGTTGCCGGCCGCGGCGGCCTGGGCCCCGGTGGCGGCGGTCTGCATTCCGGCGCCCAGCGCCAGGGCCGCGAACGCAGCGGTACCGCCGCGGACAGCCCACCGCCGGACGGTGTGGCGAGGTCTCATCCTGTGCTCCCTCCAGGCTTGACCACACCGCGACTGCGGTGCCTGGGGGCAAGATAACGAGACGCTTTTCCGGAGGTCAATGAACCGGGATGAACGTTACCGGAAAAGAAGTGACTTGAGAGGATTAAACAGACATTAAAGCGGCCAAAAAGATTAGTTCCGGACATAAAGTGGCGGCCGGAATGCCGGGCCGCCCCTCCGTGCCCGGGCGCGTCAGGAGCCGTTCAGCGCGGCGTCGTCGATGAGGAAGCTCGTCGAGTGACCGGACAGGGTCTCGGTGGCGGTGAACTTGATGACGATCGGCTGGCCGTTGTAGGAGCTCGGGCTCAGCGAGAACGAGTGCCGCACATAGTGGCCGGCCGCGCTGAGGTTCGAGAAGGTGGCCAGCGTCTTGATCACCGTGCCGCCGGTGGTCAGCTCCTGCACCTTGAGCTGGTCGTGGGCCGCGGTGGCCGGGTCGTTGGTCTTGATCTCCAGCCAGAAGGAGAACGTCGCGGCCCCGTAGCTGCCGAACTGCGGCGCCACCGTCACGGTCTGGGCCAGCGTGTCGGTGTGCGGGGCGGGCCGCCCGCCGAGCCGGGCCAGCCAGCCGCCCGCGTGCGGGGGGAGACCGCTGGACTTCTTCTGCAGCACGCCCGAGGTCGCCGTCCACGGGCTGAGCTCGCCGGTCTCGAAACCGGGATTCTTCAGCACCTGGGTGGCAGTGATCGCGTGGGTGAACCGGCACCCGCCCTTGCCGCTGCTGGCGGTGTTGGCCCAGATGCCCTGCATGGCGAACTTCCCGGTGGGAAGGGTCAGCACGGCGACCTTGCCGCTGCCCGTCTTGTGCCACGCGCACTTGTCTGCGACCTCCTCGCCCGCGGAGTCGGTCCAGCCGCCGACGGGCTCCTGGTCGGTGATGGTCTCGGCGTACTCGTGGCCCACCACGATCGAGACGCCGTCGAGCCCGCCGACGCTGCCGTTGGGGACGAAGTTCGCCCCGCATTCCTGGCCGGCATCGGTGAGGTAAGGCATGTTGGTGAACGCGACATAGCCGGGGGTGACGGCGCCGCCGCCGTCCATGGATTTGTCGCCGCTGTAGTCGTGCCAGGCGCAGAACCCGTCCTGCTTGTACTGGTCAGGATCCGTGCCGGCCGGGGAAAGGATGATGTACTGCGCGTCCCGGTTGGCGGCCGCCGTGGTGTTGCCGAAGTGGGTGGCCGCGCTGGCCGCCTCTGCCGCGAGCTGATGGGCGGTCGCCTGCGGCGGTGATGGGACGGTGTTGTCGTACCAGACCCCGGCCAGCGCCTTGCCGTGCGGATAGGCCACGTGCCGGGCGCTCGCCGGGCAGGTCTGGCTGCCCTTCTTGACGCCCTGGCAGTACTGCGTCAGCACGCCCGACCAGCGCTCGCCGCCGGTGCCCAGCCCTTTGAACAGCTCCTGCACGTAGGACGCCTCACCGGACGGGTCGTTGGAAAAGACGTCGTCGCCCTTGCTGCTGACGGTCGGGGTGCCCCACTGGGAGCCGTAGAAGACCAGGTACACCTTTTCGTCGCCGGTGGTGACGCCGATCTTGCCGACGCCGCCGCCGTAGCGGACGTTGCTGGCCGAAGCCGCCTCGGCAGCGCCCGCAGCGGCGGGGGAGTCGTCGTCGTCCGCCGCGTGCGGGTGCTGCCGCGCCCACGAACTCATGCGGGCGGCGTCTCCCTGGGTCGGGACGACCCCGCGGCGGTAGCGGTGATGGTAGGACGGCGCGTACGGGTTGGTGACGGGGGGCGCGCCGCCGGTGACGGCGGTGGGCGCGGCGCTGGCCTGTGCCGGGGTCACGGCCGTCTGCGCGCCGGCGCTTGCCAGCAGGACCATGGCGGCCAGGCCGCCGCCGGCCGACCACTGGCGGGCACGGGTACCGAAGCTCATGTGCTCCCCTTCGTGACCCCGTGAACGCCGGGCTGCGGGATGCGCAGCAGCACGGGCAGGAACGGCAGGCGGCGTCTGGCCGTCGCCGCGGCGGATGCGTAACGAAGGCTCATTATGGTGGGTCTCCGCACGTCCTTCGGGGCAGATTGGCTATCCCGGCCG
The DNA here is from genome assembly GCA_035518495.1 of Streptosporangiaceae bacterium. GTDB lineage: Bacteria > Actinomycetota > Actinomycetes > Streptosporangiales > Streptosporangiaceae > UBA9676. The sequence goes on along the minus strand of DATIXO010000261.1, from coordinate 2,683 downwards.
GCGCGCCGGCCGGAACGGAACCGGGGTGCGGGGCGTCTAAGCCTTGCGGGTGCACCGGAGCGGATCGCCGCCGTCGCCCGCCGTGACTGGGAGGTGCGCATGCGCAGCGTGTCGTTGCTCGCTGCCGTCGCGGTCATCGGGCTGGCGGCCCTGGCCACCGCGTGTGGGCAGCAGCCGGCCGGCCAGGCGGCAGGTGGATCGTCCGTGAGCACGGCTCCCGCCACCGGGGCCCCGGCGGCGGCTGCCTGCGGCGCCGCCACGCCGGCATCCCCGCCCGGCCGGATCCTCACCCTCAGCGCCGGCGACAGCGGCAGCTCGTTCTGCGTCAAGCCGGGCACCGGCGTGCTCATCTACCTCAAGGGGACGCCGACGCTCAAGTGGACCGCCCTGAAGTCCAGCTCGGCCGCGCTGGTGCCGAGGGCCAACGGGCATCTGGCGCTCGCGCTGGGGGTGACCGGCGGGTACTTCGTCGCGGCCCGGCCCGGGGTGTCGGCGATCACGTCGTCGCGCAGCTCGTGCCGGCTCCAGGCCCCGGCCAGCCCGTCCGCGGGACCGAGAAAGTGCGGGATATCCCAGACCTTCCGGGTGACCGTGCGGGTGGCCGGCTGACCGCCATCGGGCGCGGGCGGCCGCGGCTGCTGGCAGGATCACCGTGTGGCCTTCGACGAACTGGACCAGCGGATTGTCGGTTGCCTGGTCGAGAACGCCCGCGCCACCTACGCCGAGGTGGGGGCGCGGGTGGGGCTGTCGGCGCCCGCGGTCAAGCGCCGGGTGGACCGGCTGCGGGCCACGGGCGCGATCACCGGGTTCTCCGCCACCGTGAACCCGGCGGCTCTCGGCTGGACGACCGAGGCCTACGTGGAGCTGTTCTGCCGCGGGCGCACGTCACCCGCGGACATCGCCGCCGCCGTGGGCAGGTACCCGGAGGTGACCGGGGCGGCCACGATCACCGGGGAGTCGGACGCGCTGCTGCACATCCGGGCCGCCGACGTCCGTCACTTCGAGCGGGTGATGGAGCAGATCGGCGCCGAGCCGTTCGTGGTCCGCACCCGGAGCGTGATCGTGCTCTCCCGGCTGGTGAGCCGGGCAGGCCTGCCCGGCGGGCCGGACAAGCCGGTTGCGACAGACAGCGCAAGTGGGAACGTATAGGTCACATGTGGGCGTATGGCATGGTTCGCGGCAGCAGGCGCTTGACTGGCTATTCAGGATAATTCCGGAAAACTCGGCTGCTGGCCAGCGCGACCGGCTAGAGTCGCGCCTATGCCCGACCAGGAAGAGACGGACGCCTCCGGCAGCACGGCCCAGTTCCGTGCCTTCGTCAACCGGTCCCAGGGCGGCGAAGTGACCCAGGCCTGGACCATGAACGCCCACCGCAACCAGGTGGTCAAGCTGGCCGCGATCGCGGTCGGCGTGGCGGTCGTGATCGCCATCATCGCGTTTCTGCTCATCGGCTAGCGGCCACCGCTGGCGTTCCCGCGGGCGCTAGGCCGGTGCCCTCCGGCCGGCTCGGCCGGCAGGCAGCTATCTCCGCTCACGGGCAGTGGGGCAGGTTCCTGCTCCTGCTCATCCGCGTCAGGCTGGTAGCGGTAGCCCATGCCCGGCTCGGTGCGCAGCCATCGCGGCCTGGCCGGGTCCGGTTCCAGTTTCCGCCGCAGCTGGGTCATGTAGAGGCGGAGGTTGCCGGTCGCGTCGGCGTAGCCGGGACCCCACACCTCGGCCAGCAGCTGCCGCTGGCTCAGCAGCTTGCCCGGATGCCGGAGCAGGACCTCCAGCAGATGCCACTCGGTCGGGGTGAGCCGGATGTCGGTGCCGTCAGACCGGATGACACGCTTGGCCGCCAGGTCGATAACCAGATCGCCGAGTCTCACCTGCGGCATCTCCTCGGCGGGGGCGGCGCGCCGGGCCGCGGCCCGCATCCGGGCGAGCAGCTCGTCCATCCCGAAGGGCTTGGTGACGTAGTCGTCCGCGCCCGCGTCCAGCGCCTCCACCTTGTTGGTGCTGTCCGCCCGGCCGGACAGGACGATGATGGGCGCGCTGGTCCAGCCGCGCAGCCCGCCGATGACCTCCACCCCGTCCAGGTCCGGCAGGCCGAGGTCGAGGATCACCAGGTCCGGCGGGTGGCGGGCGGCCGTCTGCAGCGCCTGCCCGCCGGTGGCCGCCGTATGCACCTCATAGCCGCGCACCCGCAGGTTGATCCGGAGCGCGCGCAGGATCTGCGGTTCGTCGTCGACCACCAGGACACGGGTCACGTGGACAGCCTTCCACCCTCGGCGGCGGCCGGGGGCGCGGTCGGCGGGGCCTGTGCAGTCTCGGGGGCAGATGCGGCCTGCGCTGCCTGGGGAGAAGGAGCCTGCGGGGAAGGAGCCCGGCCGCGTTCGCGGCGGCCCGGCTCACCCTGGCCCGGGACCGGGGCCGCGGGCAGCGACAGGACCATGGTCAGCCCGCCGCCCGGAGTCTCCTCGGGCTCGAGCGTGCCGCCCATGGCCTCGGTGAGACCGCGGGAGAGCGCCAGGCCGAGCCCTACGCCGGTGGTGTTGTCGGTGTCGCCGAGCCGCTGGAACGGCACGAACACCCGGTCGCGGTCCGGCTCCGGGATGCCGGGCCCCCGGTCGGCCACCCGCAGCTCCACCCGGTCGCCGAGCGCGCTCGCGGACAGCAGCGGCGGCTGGCCGGCCGGGGAGTA
>DATIXO010000260.1:0-3401 GCA_035518495.1 Streptosporangiaceae bacterium | reverse complement strand
CGGCTCACCGCCCAGGCCAGCGCCATGCTCGCCGCAGAACGCGACGAACGCGGCAAGACCCCCGTCCTGGTCATCGACTTTTCCGACCGGCCCCGCTGGCGTCCGCCACGTCCGGCGAGCCTCCTTCTGGCAGCGTGACGGTCCTGTTAACCTGCCGGGCAAGGGATGTGCGTGACGTCTGGGGGGATTCGTGGCGCGCAGGCTTATCATCGGGGATCTTCGCGTTCAGGCGGTCGAGCGGGGCGGCGGTCGCGGCCGGTCGTTCACGATCGTGTGGCCGGACGGGGCGGTGCATGAGGCGGCGGACCGGTTCTTGCGAGGCTATGAGGGGTCGGGAACCCAGCGGACGTATGCGTACCTGCTGCTGGATCACCTGCGCTGGCTGGAGCGGGAGGCGCTGGCCCCGGAGACGGTCACGCTGCAGGACCTGAGGCGTTACATGGCGGCGCTGGGCGCGGCGTGGCGCGGGCCGTATGGCCAGCCGTGGCGGGCCGGGCGGCGCCCGTTCGGCCGGAGCGCCCTGTCGGCGGCTGCGGCGTGCGTGAAGGGCTTTTACCTGCAGCAGGCGCTGCTGGGCGTCAATCCGGAGCTGGGCTCGCAGCTTCAGCTCGCCCGGCTGCCGTCGCGGGCGGACCGGCAGCGTTCGTTCATGGGGCACGTGCAGCGGGAGCTGCCTGCCAACCCGCTGGCCCCGCCGCGGCTGCGGCGGCGGCAGCCGAAGCTGCCGCCCGACGGCGCCCGGGAGAAGCTGCTGGAGGCGGTGGCCACGGCCCGGGACCGGCTGGTGGTGACGTGGCTGGCTGACGGGGGGTTCCGGATCGGTGAGCTGTGCGGGCTGCACCTGGCCGACCTGCACCTGCGCGACGGCGCGTCGTGCGGGCAGTGCCGGGCGCCGCACGTGCACGTCTGCCACCGGGACGGCAACCCGAACCGGGCGGCGGCCAAGACCAAGCACCCGTGGGCCGTGGAGAACGGCACGGTGACCGGCGGGCTGATCAAGCGGGCTAGCCCGGCGATGATCCACGCCTGCTTCGAGTACGTGACCACCGAGTACCCCGCCGGCGCCGGGCACGGCATGCTGCTGGTGCAGTTGCACGGCGAGGGCGCCGGGCAGCCGTGGGCGCCGGATGCGGCCCGCGGGATGCTGCGCCGGGCCGGGACCCGCGCCGGGCTCGGCAAGGTCATCCCGCACGCGTTCCGGCACGGTTTTGCGACCGCGGTGCTGGACGCCTCGGGCGGCAACCTGGTGATCGCCCGGGATGCGGGCGGCTGGGCCTCGACGACCGTGGTCAGCGAGACCTACGCCCACGCCGACCTGCACGATCCGGCGTTCGACGCGGCGCTGCGCCGGGTGTGGGGCGAGCAGCGGTGAAGGCCGACCCGCTGCTGCCGCTCTACCGGGAGCAGCATGGCGCCCGGGCCGGGCGGGACCGGCTGGAGCTGCTGACCGCGCTGATCGGCGGCCCGGCGTTCGACCCGCTGTTCCGCGGCGAGGTGATCCGCGTCCCGGCCCGGCACCCGGTCTTCCGGTGGGCGTGCCTGGTGGCTGGCTGCGAGCGGCCCCGCAAGGGCAGCCTCGACATGTGCCACGTCCACCGTGAGCAGTGGGCGCGGGCGCAGGCCCGCGGGGAGGGCATGGCCGCGTTCCTCGCCGCCGCGACGCCGCTGGGCCCGTCGGTCTGGGTGGAGCAGGTGCCCTGCCGGATCTGCCCGGGCCGGCCCGCGACGCACACCGGCTGGCGGCTGTGCCACCGGCACTGCATGCGCTGGTATCGCCGCCAGCGCGGCGGCGGGGAGCTGGCCAGCTTCGAGGACTGGCTGGCCGGGCAGGTTCCGTTCGACGGGTACGGACCCTGCCGGGTGGCCGTCTGCCCGGACCTGGCGGCTACGGCTTCGGGCCTGTGCTCAGGCCACGAGTCCCGGTACCAGATGCATGGCCGGCCGGGCGGCATGGCGCTGCCGCGGGCCTGGTCCCGCAACTATGAGGCCAGGGGCCTGCCGGTCCCGGTCACCTGCCGCGACGAGGAGGAGTTCGGCGCCTGGTGCGCCGTCCAGCCGCCGGTGCCGTGGCCGGGCCAGATCATCCTGGCCGGGCTGGCGCCGCTGCCGGCCGCGGAGATCCGCTGGGGCCTGTTCGCCCACACCCAGCGGGAACGGCACACCCGGTGGGACGCCGGCTGGGTGCAGGCTCTGGTCAATACCTGCCGGGAGCGCGGCGCCGGGTCGCTGACTGAGCTTGACCTTCCCTCCTGCACCACGTTCGCGGCCATGGTGGCCCGGGAGATGCTGCACGACCTGCGGCTGGCCTGCTTCACCCCGCAAGCCAGCCGGGACGCGGGCTTCATCGAGACCGACCACTTCGGGGTGCGGTTCCCCGAGCGGGGCAGCCACTTCGACCTGACCGGCATCGCCCAGCGGTGGCTGCGCGACCTGCTATGGGACTATCTGGCCGGCCTGCTGCGCTCCCCGGACTGCCCGCGCAGCGGCGGCACCTTCGACGCCTTCCGCCGCGCGGCCACCGAGCTGGGCGCGTTCCTGGCCATCGACGCGCCCGGCGGCGGCCACGACCCCGCGCAGCTGACCGGCGCGCACATCCAGCGGTTCACCGCCGATCAGCGGCACCGCGAACGCGAGGGGCTGGCGTCGCTGGTGATGCGGCGGCAAGACGGCACGCCGTCGATCGTCACCACGACCACCCGCGCCATCACCTTCAACCACGCCCGCAAGCTGCTGCGCTGGGCGCTGGACTGCGGTGCCGCCGAACAGGCCGGGCTGTCCCGGCAGTTCATCACCGCGATGCCCGCGGCCGGGCCCACCCCGGTGCGCAAGCGCAGCCCGTTCCCCGACGAGGTGGCCCGCGCCCTGGCTGATGAGGCCAGCCTCGCCCGGCTCGCCGAGGTTCATGACCCCGCCGACTTCGGGCTGCGCGACATCTGGGAAACGATCATCGTCACCGGGCGGCGGGTCAGCGAGGTGCTGCAGCTGCGGCTGGACTGCACCGGCCGCTACGGCGGGCTGGCCATGCTCTGGCACGACCAGACCAAGGTCGGCCGCTACGACCAGGCGATCCGCATCCCCGAACCGCTGTTCCAGCGGCTCGCCACGCGGCGGGAAACCACCGTGTCCCGGTTCATCGCCCGGCACGGCCGCGCCCCCACGGCCACCGAGCGGGAGGCGATGGCGCTGTTCCCCGGCCGCTACCGCAACCCCGGCGGGACGGCCGCGGTCACCTACCAGTGGTTCCACCTCCGGTTCAAGGCCTGGATCGACGCGCTCGACATCGGCCGCTGGGTCCCCCACCAGGCCAGGCACACGCTGGCCACCAGCCTGCTGCGCCACGGCGCGACCCTCACCCACATCCGCCGCTACCTCGGGCACGTCTCCGACCGGATGGCCGAGCA
>DATIXO010000259.1:0-9120 GCA_035518495.1 Streptosporangiaceae bacterium | reverse complement strand
CCGCCGGTGAGCAGGATGGAGTACCTGGTCGAGCTGCGCTACCCCGGCGGCGGCAGCGAGATCACGACCGACCCGGGCAACCCGCGGCAGGTGGCGGGCGCGTTCGGGCCCAAGAGCGTCATCGAGTTCCCCGGGTACGCGCCGCCCGGCTGGCTCACGGCCCCGGCCGGGCCGGGCAGCAACCGCAGCCTCGAGGTGGCTGTCCCCCCGCTGGGCGGCACGCTGCCGGTGCGGATATGGGCCCCGGGCGGGGTGGCCGATGACGAGCCGCTCCCGCTGCTCGTGGTGCACGACGGGCCAGAGTACGACGAGCTGGCCAGCCTGACCCGCTACCTGGCGGCGGGCGTCGAGGGGCGGTGGCTGCCGCGCCTGCGGGCCGCGCTGCTGGCTCCCGGGCCGCGCGACCGCTGGTACTCCGCCAGCGTCCGCTACGCCCGCGCGCTGGCGCTCACGGTGATCCCCGCGCTCACCGGCGAGCTGGCGACCACCGTGCGGGTCGGGATGGGCACCAGCCTCGGCGCGCTGGCGATGCTGCACGCCCACTGCCGCCACCCCGGCGCGTTCGGCGCGCTGTTCCTGCAGTCCGGCAGCTTCTTCTGCCCGCGCCTCGACAGCCACGAGCGGCGGTTCCCCTACTACCGGCGGATCGTCGCCTTTGTCGCCAGCGTGCACGACGGCGCCCTGCCGGGCCGGCCGGTGCCGGTGGCACTCACCTGCGGCGTGATCGAGGAGAACGCCGGGAACAACCGCCTCATGACGCAGGTCCTGCGTGAGCGGGGTTACCCGGCAGAGCTGCACGAGGTGGCCGACGCGCACAACTACACCGCCTGGCGCGACGCCTTCGACCCGCATCTCACCGCGCTGCTGCGGCGGGTGTGCCCATGAACCGGGAGGTGGCCGAGCTGTGGTCGGACGCGATCGGCACGGCCGGCACCGTCATCCGCTACGGCCACTGGGGCCGCGCCGCGCTCGCGTTCCCGTCCGAGCAGGGCCGGGCGTGGGATTTCGAGAACAACGGCATGGTCGGCGCCGTGGCCGGCCTGATCGACGCGGGGCGGCTCAAGGTCTACTGCGTCGACAGCTACGACGCGGCGTCCTGGTCCAACACCGGTCTCAGCGTCGAGGAGCGGGCGCGCCAGCACGGCCGTTACGAGTCGTGGATCGTCGACCAGGTCATCCCCTGGATCCACCACGACTGCGGCGGCCCTGTCGAGGTGATGACCCTCGGGTGCAGCCTGGGCGCCTACCATGCGGCCAACTTCGCGCTGAAAAGGGCCGACCTGTTCCCGCTGGCGCTGTGCTTCTCCGGCAACTACGACCCCGCGTCGTGGAGCGCGTGGGGCGAGCGGGGAACGGAGGCCTACTTCAACAACCCCCTCGACTACGTCGGGCACCTGCACGGCGACCATCTGGACTGGCTGCGCGGCCAGGTCAGCCTGGTGCTGGTGTGCGGCCAGGGCCAGTGGGAGGACACCACCGGGTCGCTGCCGAGCACCCGGCGGTTCGCCGCGCTGCTCACCGAGAAGGGCATCCGCCACGAGCTTGACCTGTGGGGGCACGATGTGCCCCACGACTGGCCGTCCTGGCGCGCCCAGCTGGCCCATCACATGCCGCGATTCTGCTGACGACCGGAGGCCCTCTTGACGGACACCAGGCACCTGATCGGGCTGCTGCTCGGCACCGAGGAGGACTGGCCGACGGCGTTCGAGGAGATCCTGCGGCGGCTCGGCCCGGTCACGGGCGCGGGTGGCACCCGGCATGTGTTCGACTGTGAGCGGATCACCATCGAGCCGTTCGACCTGCGTGACCGCCCCCGCCACCGGCTGGTGATCGACCGGCTCGCGTACTGGTACTACCACCCGCGGGAGTGGCTGAAGAAGGTCGCGCTGATGGACGGCGTGTACCTGCTGAACAGCCCGTTCACATTCCAGTCCATGGAGAAGCACGCGGCCTACTGCGCGATGATGCGGCTCGGGCTCAAGGTGCCGGACACGGTGCTCGTGCCCTACAAGAACCCGGTGGACAACGCCCGTTACGCCTACACCGCGGCCCGGTACAACCAGCCGTTCGACCTGGACGAGATCGCCCGGCGGATCGGCTACCCGCTGTTCATGAAGCCCTACGACGGCGGCGCCTGGCGTGGCGTCTCCCGCATCGACGGCCCGGCCGAGCTGCACGCCGCCTACAACGCCAGCGGCGAGATGCTCATGCACCTGCAGAAGGCGGTCGACCACTACGACGCGTTCGCCCGCTCGCTGTCGGTCGGCGCCGAGACGATGGTCGTGCGTTTCCGGCCGGACCAGCCCATGCACCTGCGTTACGCGGTCGACCACGGCTTCCTGTCGCCGCAGGCCGGTGCCGAGGTAGTGACGATCGGGCGGCTGGTCAACGCGTTCTTCCGGTGGGAGCTCAACTCGTGCGAGACCCTGGTGGCCGGAGGCGAGGTCTACCCGATCGACTACGCCAACGCCTGCCCGGACCTGGCGCTGACCAGCCTGCATTACTACTTCCCCTGGGCGATCAAGGCGCTGGTCAAATGGTGTGTGTTCGTCCTGGTGACGGGCAGGCGGGCCAGGCTCGACACCGAGGCCGACCGGTTCTTCGAGATCGCCGACCGCCCCGGCGCGTCCTACGGCGAGAAGCTGGCCGGCTACGCCGCCCTCACCGACGCCTACTTCGAGTCCGGGCGCTACCACGACTTCTGCGCGAGCAGGCTCGGCCACCTCGACGAGATCATGCTGAGCTGGGTGGCCGGCCCCGACTTCGACCGGCTGCTGACCCAGACGGTCAGGTCGGTGTACCCGGCCCACGAGCACGAGCGGTTCATCGCGCACCTGCGCGGCCTGCTGGGCCTGTGGGTCCGTGACGAGAGCGCCCGCCTGGGCTAGGGCGCGTCCATCGCTAAGCGTCCTCCGGCCAGGTGTGCACCGGCTCGTTGGTATGCATGTGCTCGATGTAGCGCTGGGTCATCTGCCGCAGCGCCTCCGGGCGGCCGCCCCCGGCGCGGTCGGTGAGCGCCCTGGTCATGGCCACCTGCCAGGCGGCTCCGGTCCTGCCGGTGAGGCAGCGCTGCTCGATGATGCCCAGCAGCCGGCCGGCCTGGGCCGGGTCCACACCCCAGCTGGCGAGCCCCTCCTGGGCCAGCGGCAGCAGGCGGCGGAGCACGAGCTCGGCCGCGGGGGCCTCACCCAGGCCCGGCCAGTACAGCTGCGCGTCCAGGCCGTACCGTGCCGCCTCATGCAGGTTGTCGGCCGCGGTCGCGAACGACATCTGGGTCCAGATCGGGCGCTGCGCCTGGGCCAGGGCGTGCACGAGCCCGTAGTAGAACGCCGCGTTCGCCATCACGTCCGCGACCGACGGGCCGGCCGGCAGCACCCGGTTCTCCACCCGCAGGTGCGGCTTGCCGCCGGCCACGGCATAGACGGGGCGGTTCCAGCGGTAGACGGTCCCGTTGTGCAGGCTCATCTCGGCCAGCTGCGGGGTGGCGCCGCGGTCGAGCTCGGCCTGCGGATCCTCGTCCTCGCAGATCGGCAGCAGCGCCGGGAAGTACCGGAGATTCTCCTCGAACAGGTCGAACACCGAGGTGATCCAGCGCTCACCGAACCACACCCGGGGCCGGACGCCCTGCTGCTTCAGCTCATCCGGCCGGGTGTCCGTGGCCTGCTCGAACAGCGTGATCCGGGTCTCCTGCCACAGCTGCCTGCCGAACAGGAACGGGGAGTTGGCCGCCAGCGCGACCTGCACGCCCGCGATCGCCTGGGCGGCGTTCCAGTAACTCGCGAAGGCCTCGGGTGAGACCTGGAGATGAAGCTGGACGCTGGTGCAGGCGGCCTCGGGGGTGATGCTGTCCGCGTGGGTGAGGATCTGCTCGGGGCCGTCGATCTCGATGCTCATGTTCTCCCCGCGCGCCGCGAAGATCTGCTCGTTCAGCACCCGGTAGCGCTCGTTGGCCGACAGGATCTCCTCGTCCATGTCGCGTTCGGCCAGCGTCGGCAGGATGCCGACCATGACCAGGCGGCTGCCGGTGCCGCGGGCCTTGGCGTCCGCGGCGTTCAGGCTGTCCCGGACCTCCTGCTCCAGGTCTGCCACGGCCGCGCCGCCGAGCCGCCGGGGCGGCACGTTGATCTCGAGATTGAACTGGCCGAGCTCGGTCGCCCAGGCCGGATCGGCGATCGCCGCGAGCACGTCGGCGTTGCGCATGGACGGCTCCCCCCGCTCGTCCACGAGATTCAGCTCGATCTCCAGCCCGACCTTGGATGGGTTGTCATCGAACAGATGCTCATGCAGCATCCGGGCGAACACTTCCAGCGAGCGCCGCACCTTGTCCCGGTATTTGCGCCGGTCCTCGCCGCTGATCTTGATCGCCTGAATGTCACGGCCCATGCGGCCTCCGCGGGGCGGGATAAGAAGATCGTGTGCTCCCTTGTAGGCACCTTACCCACGCGCACCGCTGAGCCATCCCGGCAGGCAGGCTCAAGACCGGGCCGCCGGGGAACCGCCAGGGCGGCGGCCACGGCCGCTGCCCCCAGGATGGCACCGGTGCCAGCGGGTCAGAGGTCTGGGATGCCGAGGTCGAGGTTGGGTGCCTCGATGCCGCCGTCGACCTCGATGACCTTGCCGGTGATGTAGCCCGCGGCCGGCGAGGCCAGGAAGACGACCGCGGCCGCGACGTCGGCCGGGTCCCCGATCCGGCCCAGCGGGGTCGCCCGCTCCATCTGCCCGCGCAGCGTCTCGTCGGTGAGCACGATGTCCAGTGCCGAGGTCGCCACCGCGCCGACCGCGACCGCGTTGACCCTGATCCGGGGCGCCAGGTCCGCGGCGGCCAGCCGGGTGTAGTGGGCCAGCGCGGCCTTGGCGGTGCCGTAGGCGAGATACCCACGGCCCGCGGTCCGCCCGACGGCCGAGGTGATGCTGATCACCGAGCCCGTCGCGCCGTCCGCGGCGCCGGCGGCGAGCAGATGCGGTACCGCCGCCTGGGTCAGGCCGTGCGCGACCGCGACGTTGAAGCCGAACGCGTCGACCAGGTGCCGCGGCTTGGTGGCGAGGAACGGCCGCGGCAGCGCGCCGCCCACGTTGTTGACGACGATGTCCAGCCGGCCGAAGGCGCTGGCCGCGGCACCGGCCAGCCCGGCCGCGACGTCGGGGTCGCTCAGGTCGGCGGGCACCACCACCGCCCGCCGGCCGGCCTCCTCCACCTGCCGCGCCACCGCGGCCAGCTGATCCCCGGTGCGCGCCGAGATCAGCACGTCGGCCCCGGCCTGGGCCAGCGCCACCGCCGCGGCCGCACCGATCCCCCGGCCCGCGCCGGTGACCACGGCCACCCGCCCGGTGACCCGGAACAGATCCAAGATCATGGCATGCCTCCGCCCGATTGGGGGCGGCCGGGCCCGCCCGCGGAACCGGCTCTCCTTCTCAGAAGGCGATGACCCCGCGCAGGACGCGGCCAGCCTCGATGTCCGCGTATCCCTGGTTGACCTGGTCGAGGGAGTAGGTCTCGGTGATCAGCTCATCCAGCTTCAGGATGCCGTTGCGGTAGAGGTCCAGCAGCTTGGGGATCTGGGTGCGGGGGCTTTCAGAGCCGTAGAGGCAGCCCTTGACCTCCTTGTTCATCATGGCCAGCAGGAACAGATTGACGTCGGCCTGCGCCTGGGCGATAGGCGCCACAGAGGTGATAACGCAGGTGCCGCCTTTGGCCGTTAGCGTGAGCGCCGGCTCGAGCAGGTCGCCGCGCATCACGCCGAAGGTGCAGATGACCGAGTCGCACATCTGGCCCCAGGTCAGTGCGCCGACTCCGGCGATGGCATCGTCGAGCGAGGGATAGACATGGGTGGCGCCGAAGCGCAGGGCCTGCTCGCGCTTGAACTCCACGGGATCGACGGCGATGATCCGGCGCGCTCCCGCCACCCGCGCGCCTTGGACCGCGCTGATGCCGACCCCGCCAACGCCCAGGACAGCGACGGTGTCACCGGGGCGGACTCCCGCGCGGTTGACCGCCGAGCCGAACCCGGTGGCGACGCCGCAGGAGACCAGCGCGACCGCGGGCCACGGGATGTCTGGAGCCACCTTGACGACCGAGGACTCGGGGAGCAGTTGCCGCTCCGCGAAGGCGCCGAGTTGCGAGAACCGCGCGACCGGCTCGTTCCCGATCCGGTGCGCCACGCGCCCATCGGTGATGATCCCGGTGTCGAAGAGCTTCATGCCCAGGTCACACAGGAATGCCCGGCCCGCCAGGCACGACGCGCACGAGCCGCAGGAGGGGATGAACGCCATCGCGACGTGGTCGCCGGGCGCCACCGATGTCACACCCTCGCCGACCTGCGAGACCTCGCCGGCGCCCTCGTGACCGTTGATCACCGGGTAATGCGGGAGTGGCAGGTCACCGGTCCGCACGTGCTCGTCGGAGTGGCACATCCCGCAGGCCCGCATCTCGACCAGCACCTCGCCGGGACCCGGCTCGTCGAGCTCGATCGTGTCGATCTTGTAGTCCTGGCCGGGTCCGTACAGCAACGCTGCGCGTGCACTGATCATCGCCGATGAACCCCCAAGCGCGGTGGATGCTCTGCGGCAATAGTAGAACACGTTTCAGTTCCGGCCAGCGAGCGGTAAGGCACCCCGCTGGAGGAATCGGGCCGGCCGCCATCCTGGCCCGGTCAAACCGAGCAAGCGTTAGGGAGGGTAGCACCGGGCCTGCGATAATGGGCAGGTGAAGACGACCAGAGGAGGCCAGGCCAGGGCCAGGGGCGCCACCGCCACCGCCGACGGGGCGATGGGGTCGCAGCGCCGCGCCCGCCTCGTGGCGCTCGCGGGCGAGCTGTTCGCGCAGAAGGGCTACCGCGCCACCACCGTGCGCGAGATCGCGGACGCCGCCGGGATCCTGTCCGGCAGCCTGTACCACCACTTCGACTCCAAGGAGTCGATCGCCGACGAGATCCTGTCGAGCTTCATCAACGAGGTGCTCGCCGACTACCGCGGCGCCGTCGCCTCGGCGCAGAGCCCGCGCGCCACGCTCGAGCAAATCGTGCGCTCGACCAGCCAGACCCTGTCCAGGCACCGCGCGGCCCTGGCGATGCTGCAGAACGACTGGAGCTACTTCGCGGCCCAGCCCCGGTTCGCCTACCTGCCCAAGGCGCTGCGGGAGATCGAGCGGATCTGGGTCACCCAGCTGGAGGCCGGCAAGGAATCCGGCCTGTTCCGGGCGGACCTGGACGCCAGGCTCACCTACCGGCTGCTGCGGGACGTGCTGTGGATTCCCGAGCAGTGGCGCCGCACCCGCGGCTACAGCACCGATCAGGTGGTGGACGGCTTCCTGCGGATCCTGTTCGACGGGATCGCCAGCCGGGCCTGACCGCGGCTCACCGGCAGCGCGCGCAAGGGCGGGCGGCTGTTACCCTCGGACCAAGCAAGCGTTTGGTCAGACCCGGACCGGGAGGGGCCATGGGCCGGCTCGACGGCAAGGTCGCACTGATCACCGGCGGGGCCCGGGGGATGGGCAAGTCGCACGTGCGGCACTTCGTCGCCGAGGGCGCGCGGGTGGTGTTCGGCGACGTGCTGGACGGCAAGGGCGCGGCGGTGGCGGCCGGGCTCGGCGGGCGGTCCTGCCGGTACGTGCACCACGACGTGACCAGCGAGGCGCAGTGGGCCGCCGCGGTCGCCGCGGCGCTGGACACCTTCGGCGGGCTCGACGTGCTGGTGAACAACGCGGGCGTGCTGAAGTTCGCCAGCATCGCCGACATGCCGCTCGCCGACTTCCGGCAGATCCTGGAGGTCAACGCGGTCGGCTGCTGGCTGGGCATGAAGGCGGTGATCGGCCCGATGACCGCCGGGGGCGGCGGCTCGATCATCAACATCTCCTCGATCGAGGGCTTCACCGGCGCCGCCGGACTGTCGGCCTACAGCGCGAGCAAGTTCGCGGTCCGCGGCATGACCAAGGCCGCCGCGCGCGAGCTCGGCCGGTTCGGCATCCGGGTCAACTCGGTCCACCCCGGCGGGGTGCTGACCAGCATGACCCTGTCGGCGGCGGGCGCGGTCGACCACATCGACCCCGACGCTTTCGTCAAGTCGATGCCGCTGTCCCGGTTCGCCGAGCCGGCCGAGATCTCCGCGCTGGTCGCCTACCTCGCCTCCGACGAGTCGTCCTACTCGACCGGCAGCGAGTTCGTGGCCGACGGCGGGATCCTGTCCGGCCCCGGCTACTGACAGGCAAAGGAGCTGGCATGGACGCGCTGACGCTGGACGGCCGGGCGGCGATCGTGACCGGCGCGGGCAGCGGGCTGGGCCGGGCGGAGGCGCTCGCGCTGGCCGCGGCCGGCGCCCGGCTCATACTCAACGACCTGCCGGGCACCGCGGTGCACCAGGTGGCGGAGGAGATCACCGCCGCGGGCGGGCAGGCCGCCGTCTCGGCCGGCGATGCCGGGGAGTGGGCCACCGGCGAGCAGCTGGCCGCGGCCGCGCTCGGCGCGTACGGGCGGCTGGACATCCTGGTCAACAACGCCGGGGTGCTGAGGGACCGGATGGTCTTCACGATGTCCGCCGGGGAATGGGACACCGTCATCCGGGTCCACCTGCGCGGCCACTTCGTGACCACCCGCTTCGCCACCGCGCACTGGCGCGAGCAGAGCAAGCGGGCGGGTGGCCCGGTCTACGGCCGGATCGTGAACACCTCGTCCGAGGCGTTCCTGCTCGGCTCCCCCGGCCAGCCGAACTACGCGGCCGCCAAGGCCGGGATCGCCGCCCTCACCGTGACCACCGCGCGCAGCTGCGCCCGCTACGGCGTGACCGCCAACGCCATCTGCCCGCGCGCCCGGACCGCCATGACCGCGGACCTGATGGGGCCGCCGCCGGCGGGCGTGGACCCGCTCGACCCGCGGCACGTCGCGCCGCTGGTGGTGTACCTGGCGAGCCCGGCCGCGGCGGGCATCAACGGGGAGGTGTTCGTGGTGCACGGCGGCGTCGCCGCGGTGATGGCCCCGCCGACGGTCCGGGAGGTCTTCCAGGCCGCCGAGCACGGCTCGGCCGACGGCATGTGGACACTGGAGTCGGTGCGGCGGGCGCTGGGCCCGATGTCCGCCGCTCCCCCGGGCGCGCCCGGGTTCGCCTGCGAGGACACGCTCGCACTGGCCA
>DATIXO010000258.1:0-6894 GCA_035518495.1 Streptosporangiaceae bacterium | reverse complement strand
CGGCTGGCCTGGTGGGGTTCTTGGCCCAGGGGCTGGGGTGTGCGCGGCTCAGCTGTGCCGGGTGGGCTGGTCCGGCGGGCCAGGAGATGGCGGATGTGGCGCCCGGCGCGCGGGATGCTGCTCATGGTGGTCTCTTCCTTCAGGCTCGGATCGGTGGGGATGGGCTTCGGCTGGGCAGGGCCGCCTGGCCAGCGCCAGGTCGGCTGCTAGCTCGGCGCGGTGGCAGATGGCGTCGCGACGAGCACCGGGCAGCTGGCTTTGCGCATGACCTGGTCGGGTACGCTGCCCCGGACCAGGCGGCTGAGGGCAGACCGCGGGCGGCGGGTCAGCACGATCAGGTCCGCTGGCCACGCGGCTGCCTGCCACGCGATCGCGGCGGCCACATCGCCGCGCCGGGCATCCACCACGACGGTGGTGGCCGGCGGGCCGCCGTATGCCCAGGCCGCCAGCAGGGCCTCGTCCAGCACGGCCGTGGCCTCGCCGGGAGTCGCCAGGTAAATCCTGCCGACTATGGGCAGCGGCGGGTCGCAGGTCCGCACGTGGACCAGGCGCAGCACGCCGCCGGTCATGCCGCAGATCCGCGCCGCTACCGCCAGCGCCGGATATGCCTGGCCCGGCGCGCGCACTGGCACGAGGATCCGGCGGAACCAGGAGCCGCCGTCCCCGCGGTATACGCCACCGCCGGGAACGGTCATCTCGCGCTGGTCTATCGTCAGCATCACGCCAACCTCCCGGGGGATCGCTGCGTGACACACGGTGCAGATGGACGGGCGTGCCGCCAAGGCGCCCAGCGCCCGCTATCGGGGGGCCGACCGCGACGGGCGACAGTGTCAGCGGCCCGGTGCTTGCTCATGACCATTTCCCTGTGGTGGTGGGCGAGCTGGGCCGCCTGACGCAGCGCGTGCACACTGTCCGGTGACCCGCTGACCCCGGCGAAGATCCGGCGTGTGCCTGGCATGGTGGTGCTCCTTTGGTGAGCTGGTCATGGCCGGTTGCCGCGGCCGGTTCCACTGTTGGCCCAGGCGGGGGTGGTCACCACACGTGATCAGTCACTGGACTGCCCACAGGACGGCCCACAGAAATCGGCGGCGGGCAGTTGTCGTGACCGCTGGCCTGGACCGATGGGTGATGGCGGCGGCGGGCGGGGTTGCGTACTGTTGGGGCAGGATCGGTCTCGCCCGGGGCGGGCAGCCGCGGCGGCGGGGCCGGAGAGGACGCTGGGGTGGACGAGCCTGGGCTGAGTTTCGCTGGGCTATTGCGTCAGCTGCGGTCAGAGGCGAAGCTGACACAGGAGGAGCTGGCGGCGGCGGCGCGCCTGTCCCCGCGGTCAGTCAGCGACCTGGAACGGGGCATTAACCGCACCGCGCACAAGGACACCGCCGTGTTGCTGGCCGGGGCGCTAGGCCTGGCGGAGTCGGCCGGGGAACTGTTCGTGGCAGCAGCCCGCGGCAAGGCCCCAGCCGCACAGGTGCTGGCCGCTGCCCGCAGTGCGGGGTCGCCGCCCGCCGGAGCAGCGACTGATTCTCCGTACCGCGGGCTCAGAGCGTTCGAGGAGCAGGACGCGGAGTTGTTCTTCGGCCGTGAAGCGGCCGCCGCCAAGGTGCTGGAGCGAATGTCGCAGCAGGTGGCGGGCCCGGGCCTGCTGGTGGTGTCCGGGGTGTCCGGTGCGGGCAAGTCGTCGCTGCTGCGGGCGGGGGTGCTGCCACGGGTCCGGGCTTGCGGGCTGGCGGCCGCGCCGGGGGCGGCGTCGTGGCCCTGCCTGGTGTTCACCCCTACCCGGGCGCCGTTGGATGAGCTGGCGGTACGGGTGGGGTTGCTGGCAGGCGCGGACGCGGCGGCGGTGCGGCGCGAGCTGGAGGCGGATCCGGCCGGGTTGGCGCTGACTGCGCGGCAGGCCGCGCTGGCCCGGCCAGCCGGGCCGGCAGTGGATCTGGCAGGCCCCGCGAGGAACCGCGATCGGCCGCCGCCGCAGCAGCGCCGTTTGCTGCTGGTGGTGGATCAGTTCGAGGAGTTGTTCACCCACTGCGCCGATGAGGGGCAGCGACGGGCATTCATCACCGCCCTGCACGCGGCCGCCACCGCCGGGCATGGGCCGGACCAGGCACCGGCGTCACTGGTCGTGCTGGGCGTGCGCGCCGACTTCGAGGCCCGGTGCGCGGACTACCCGGAGCTGGCCGGCCCGGTCCAGGACCGCTACCTGGTCACCGCGATGACCGGGCGGCAGCTGCGGATGGCCATCACCGAACCAGCCAAGAAGGCCGGCTCCGGCGTCGATAACGGCCTAGTGGAGGTCCTGCTGGCCGAGGTGCGCACCGGCCAGCCCGGGACCTTCGGCGCGGGGGTGCTCCCGTTGCTGTCACACGCCCTGGACCAGACCTGGCGCAGCCGGACCGGGGAAACCCTCACCCTTGTCGATTACGAAAGAACCGGTGGCATCGAGGGGGCCGTCGCCGCCAGCGCGCAGCGCGTCTACGACGGCCTCACCCCAGGCGAACAAACCGCCGCCCGGCAGGTCTTCCTGCGGCTGGCCGCCACCAACAGCGACGGTGTAGACAGCGCTGACCGTGCCACCAGGGCCGAGCTGACCGACGGCAAGAGCCCAGCCGACGCCCAGGATGTGGAGACAGTCCTGGAAGCCTTCGCCGCCGAACGGCTGCTCACCCTGGCCGCCGACACCGTGGAGCTCAGCCACGAGGTGCTGCTGACCGCCTGGCCGCTGCTGCGGGACACCTGGCTCACGGACACCCGCGCGGACCGGATCGTCCGCACCCGGCTGCACACCACCGCCGCCGAGTGGGAACGCCACTCCCGCGACCCGTCCTACCTCTACGGCGGCAGCCTGCTGCAAGCCGCCACCGACACCACAACCCGGATCGGCGCCGACCCCGCCCGCCACCCGCTCAGCCAAACCGAAACCGACTTCTTGCACGCTAGCGACCGCGCACACCACCGAACCGTGCTCCGGCGGCGCCGCCTCATCGCCCTGCTCACCGCCTTGGCGCTCGGGCTCGCCACGGCCACGGCACTGGCCGTCCGCGCCAGCCAGCAGGTGACACAGCAACGTAACATCCTGATCTCCGGGCTGCTGATCAGCCAAAGCCAGCGGCTGGGCGACGCCAGCCCCGCCCTGTCCAGGCTGCTGAGCGTCGCGGCCTGGCGCATTAACCCCTCCAGCGCCGCCCGCTTCGCCATGCTGGCCGCTGCTGCCCGCCGCCCCGGCATCGCGGTCCTCACCAGCCACAGCGGCGCGGTCGACTCGGTCGCGTTCAGCACCGACGGCAAGATTCTGGCCACCGGCAACGCCGACGGCACCGTGCGGCTGTGGGACATGGCCAGCCACCGGCAGATCACCGCCCTCACCGGCCCGGCCGGCCCGGTCACCTCGGTGGCGCTCAGCCCCGACGGCAAGACCCTGGCCACCGGCAACGCCGACGGGACCGCGCGGGTGTGGGACGCGGCCACCCACCGGCAGATCACCACCCTCACCCGCCCGGTTAACTCGGTGGCGCTCAGCCCGGACGGCAAGACCCTGGCCACCGGCAACGCCGACGGCACCGTGCGGCTGTGGGACATCGCTACCCACCGGCAGATCACCGCCCTCACCCGCCGCCACAGCCCGGTCACCTCGGTGGCGTTCAGCTCGGGCGGCAAGACCCTGGCCACCGGAGACGCCGATGGGACCGTGCGGGTGTGGAACGTGGCCGGCCGCTCGCAGATCACCGCCCTCACCGGCCCCACCGGCCCGGTTGGCTCGGTCGCGTTCGGCCCGAACGGCTCGAACCTAGCCAGTGGCAGTGCCGATGGCATCTGGTTGTGGGCCCAGGCCACCAACCTGTGCGGCTGCGAGTCCTCCTACCCCGGCGGCTCTCCCGTCCTCATCCGCCCCATCGGCACGGTTAACTCGGTGGCGTTCAGCCCGGGCGGCACGACCCTGGCTGCCGGCAGCACGGACGGCACCGTCCGGCTGTGGGACATGGCCACCCACCGGCAGATCACCACCCTCACCGGCCCCACCGGCGCGGTTAACTCGGTCGCGTTCAGCCCAGAGGGCAAGACCCTGGCCACCGGCAATGCCGACCACACCGTCCGGCTGTGGGATGTCGCCTACCTCGTGAACGTGGTACAGCGCCTGTGCGCATCGGCAGGGCGGTCCCTGACACGCGCCGAGTGGGCACGATACGTGCCAGTCCTGCCCTACCAGAAGGTCTGCCCGTAACCGCCAAATCACCAGCGGCGCCAACTGCACGCCCTCGGCATGGCGTGATCATTTCGCCATTGGAGCCAGATATCGCCCATTATGTACGACCACCATCGCGGCGGGTCAGGGTTCGATTGCCGACCATAACGGCGGCTGCTTGCACAGACGCGCGAAGGCCTAGGTTGCTCTTCGTAACGGGCTTCCCCGCCAGCCTTCGTCGGCATAGGACGGGGTGGATCCCCGTTAGTCCCGATATTGCGCCTCGTCCTGGCGGCAGTCAGCGGGATCAGGGCCGGTGACGGGCCGTCGCCGGCGGCCCTTGGCGGACCCGGTTCATCGCGTCTTGCGGGCCGCCGCGCCACCAGCCCAGGGCCTCGATCCACCAGGTCAGCCCGGCCTCCAGGTACGGGGCCACGTGCCCGGCGCCGCGGTCGGGCGCCGCGCCGTCGGTACGTCCCTCCAGGATCACGTCGAACGGACCGTCCGCGGTGCGGTGCTGGCACGTGTACTGCACCACGGCCCGCAGCTCGTCAGGCGGCATGGTCTGGCCGAGGCCGTAGCCGGCATGGGTGGGCATCACTCCGTCCCAGCGGGCGGCACGCCGGAACGGCGCCTTGTTCGGCCACCGGCCGCCGCACCAGACCGGGATCCGCGGCCTCTGTACCGGGCGCGGCAGCATCCGCACATCCACGGCGGTCAGGTACTCCCCGCGCACCGTCACCGGTTCCCCGCTCCACAGCGCATCGAGCAGGCCCAGCGACTCATCCAGGCGCGCCGCCCGCTGCCTGGCATCAGCGGACTCGCCGAACGCGGTGAACTCAGCCGCCAGCGACCCCAGCCCGGCCCCCACGACCAGCCGTCCGCCCGACAGCAGGTCCACGGTCACCGACTCCCGCGCCACCTTGCCGATCCGGCGGCGGGCCAGCACGTTCACCAAGACGCCGATCCTGATCCGGGCCGTGTGCGCCGCGACCGCGGCGATCACCGCCACCGGATCGGCGACGTCCCAGCGCTGGTCGTGATACAGCAGGTGGTCCCAGACGAAGAAGCCGTCCCAGCCATGCTCCTCGGCCGCCACCGCCAGCTCCACCAGCAGCAACGGGTCACCGAACTGGCCCACGTTCGGCACCCCTACCGCGCAGCGCGGCTCCCCGGTCATTCCGTCACCCTAACGCGACGATCCGCGCCGGTCCCGCGTAGCGGACCAGCTCAATCACAGAGCGCAATGGTCACCGTCTTACCAGGCCAATGGCCCGACGTGTCAACGTCGCGGACCATCTCCCCCGGCGACTCTCCGCTGCTTCGCGCTGGTGCAGAAGATTTCGGACCGATACTGCGAGCCAACGATGCCTTCATCAAGGTCGGCTCGGTGAACCTGGAAGAACACCTCCAGTAATCCTCGATACGAGAGCCGCACGGGATCGAAGATGACCTCAACGACCTCGGCATTACCCGATGTCTGACGGTCAGGAGCCCCGAGCGTCGCCATGTCCAGAAGACGCCCGCAGCGCCTCCGTCAGCAGCGCGACCAGCGCCTCGAGCTGTACGTCGGCCGGCGCGGAGGCCTCCTGGTCCGATCCGTCCAGCGCCCGGGCGGCAAGCCCCGCCTTGCTGCCGATCAGCTCGGCGATCCGGGCGTCGATGGTCTGCGCGGCGATGATGCGCCACGCGGTGACCGGTTCAGCCTGCCCGATGCGGTGGCTGCGGTCGATAGCCTGGGTCTGCTCCGCGTCGGTCCAGGACAGCTCGGCCAGCACGATGTTCGAGGCGACCTGCAGGTTCAGGCCCACGCCCGCCGCGGTCAGCGAGCACACCGCGACCGCGACGTCCGGGTCATTCACGAAGGCGTCGACGTTCGCCTGCCGCACCGTGGGCGTCTGGCCGCCGCGGATCGACGAGAAGCGCACACCCTGCCGGGCGAAGACCTCCTCGGCGGCGTCCATCACATCGACGTGCTTGGCGAAGAAGACGACCTTGCCCGCGCTGCGGGCCAGCTGAGTCGCGTAGTCCGCAGCCAGTTCGGCCTTGGCCTGGCCGATGCGCCGCATCATGGTGAACACGTTCTCGCCGGACTGCGTCGCCGCGTCCTTCAGCTCCGATCGGGCCACCAGGCGGACGAGGTCGTGGTCGATACCCTCGGCGCCAGCGTCAGAGGACCGGTTCGCGAGCGCGCTCTGGTACTGCGCCATCATCCGGTTGGCGAGGTCCCGTTCTGCCGCCCGGATCGACCGGCCGGCCCGTTCGTCCAGCTCGACGGGGAGGTCGGCGATGCGGCGGGCGGGGATGTCGGCGGCCACGTCGAGCTTGCGGTGGCGCACGATGCCGAGGTCGATAACGCACTGGCGCGCCGCGGCGTGAAAGCCCCGGTCGGCGGGCGTCAGGCCGGTGTCCTCAAGCGCGTCCATCAGCTCGCCGAGGGGCTTGCTGTCGTCGATCCAGCCGAGGAACTGCCAGATCGCCCGGAAGTCCTCGATGTCGTTGATCAGCGGGGTGCCGGTCAACGCCATCAGCAGGGGCCGGTCCGTACGCGACCGGATGCGCTCGGAGAGCGCGATGACGTGCTGCGAGCGCTGCGAGGTCTTGTTCTTGATGAAGTGAGCCTCGTCCACGACCATGCCGCGGAAGCCGAAGTCGCCGAGCCAGCCCACGTGCCGGTCGAGTACCTCATAGTTGAGCACGACGATGTCGGCGAAGCC
>DATIXO010000257.1:0-6670 GCA_035518495.1 Streptosporangiaceae bacterium | reverse complement strand
CTGGTGCCGCAGTTCGCGGACCACTGCTTCATCGACCTGTTCCACGGCGACAAGCTGATCCGCCGGGCACAGACCAACGCCGGGGGCTGGACGCCGCCGCCGGGGAGCTGGGCCAGGGTGGGCGAGCAGATCGTCTACCCGGAGGGTCACTTCTGCCAGCAGGCGATGGCGCAACTGGACGCGGTGGTGGTGGAGGACGTGCGCAGCGGCCGTTACCCGGCGCCGAACGCCAGCAGCCTGCAGGCCAGCGAGGAGGTCGGGCTCGTCTCGGTCATCGCCGCCCCGCTGTGCGCACGCGGCGAGTTGCTCGGGGTGATGAGCCTGGGGCTGTCCCGGCTCACCGACCCGGGGGAGCGCCATTACGACGCCGACGACCGCGGCTTCATGGCGGCGATCGCCGGCCGGGTCGCCATCGCCATCGACAACGCGATGCTGTTCGAGGAGGAACGCCGCACCGCGCTGGCGTTCCAGACCAGCCTGCTGCCGCAGCGGCTGCCCACCCTCGACGGCCTCGAGGTCGCCTGGCGGTACATGCCCGCCAAGCCGCTGGAAACCCACGGCCAGGGAATCCAGACCCAGGTGGGCGGCGACTGGTACGACCTGATCCCGCTGTCGGCGGGGCGGGTCGGCATCGTCATCGGCGACGTGGAGGGACGCGGCGCCCGGGCGGCCGCGGTCATGGGCCAGCTGCGTGCCGCGCTGCGCGCCTTCGCCCAGGACGACAAGCCTCCCGCGGAGATCATGCGCAAGCTGGACGACTGGTGCCGGATGCTGGGCACGACCACGCCGGATTCGCCGGGCCAGCTCGACCCGCCGATGGCGAGCTGCACCTACCTGGTCTACGACGCGTGGTCCCGCACGCTGTCCTTTGCCAACGCCGGCCACGACGCGCCGCTGCTCATCACCGATGGCGAGGTGGGTGAGCTGGAGATCGAGCACAAGGGGGTCCTGCTCGGGCTGCGCGGCAAGGGCATACCGGGCCTGCCCACCTACCGGGAGGAGGTACGCCGGCTCCCGCCCGGGTCCACGCTCGTCTTCTACACCGACGGCCTCACCGACCGGCGGCAGCGCCTCGACGGCACCGGCCACTACACCGAGGCGGAGGCGGTGGAGATGCTGCGCAGCGCCGTCCGCGCGGCAGCCGGGGCCGACGTCGAGACGATCGCCCAGGCGGCCGAGGAGGCGGTGCCGGGGGACATCGACGACGACATGGCCATCGTGGTGGTGCGGACCTCGCGCAGCGACCTCGCGTCGTGGGAGTGCGAGTTCCCGGCCGAGGCGATCAGGGTCTCCGAGGCACGCCGCCAGGCGCAGGCGATCCTGACCCGCTGGGGCGGGCCCGCCAAGCAGGCCGAGCTCGCCTGCCTGCTCGTCTCCGAGGTGGTCACCAACGTGGTGCTGCACACGACACTGCCCCGGCGGCGGCGCCGGATCGCGCTGGAGCCGGCCGGGGCCGTGCCCAGGGCCGGTGTGCCGCCGCCGGTGTGGGAGAAGGGGGCGCTGCGCGAGGCGCCCCCGCCGCCGCCCAAGCTGTTCACGCTGCGGCTGCGCCGCGGTTCCGCGGCGGTGTGGGTGGAGGTCTTCGACACCGACCTGCGGCTACCCCGGATCCGCAGCGCGGACGAGACCGACGAGGGCGGCCGGGGGCTCTACCTGGTGGACCAGATCGCCAGCCGGTGGGGCTCACGGCCAACCAAGAACGGCAAGGTGGTCTGGTTCGAGATGCCGATCAGCCAGGGCGCGGCCACCGACTGAGCGCGGCGCCCGCGGGGCCGCTGGCGGTGCCCCCTGGCTACTGATGGGTGGAGTACGCCCACATCGCCAGCACGCCGACGGCGAACACCGCCATGACGATCAGCCAGGTCCGGCCGCCGGTGGTGCCCATGCCCAGGCGGCGGCGGAGCCTGGACCAGCCGAACGCCACCAGCAAGGCCAGGAACACCAGCAGGATCAGCCCCGCGGTCATCGGCGTCCTCCCGCTCGCGCGTCCCCGCCGCAGCGGGCTTCTCCTACGAGCATAGGCGGCCTGAGCGCACCGGGACGCCCGGCACGTTGCTGGCGCGCCCGGCAGCGGTGCCGCGAGGGCAGGTGGGGCACCCCGCGCCGCCGTTATGCGCGCATGGGCCGCAATGTTAACCCGGCGGTAACATCAGGGTGACGGGCGGGCCGGCGGACAGCCTGCCCCCAGTGCGCGGAGGGTGTCGTGGCAGAGGCTTACATCGTCGGAGCGGTCCGTACCCCCGTGGGCAGGCGCAACGGCGGCCTGTCGGGGATCAACCCGGTGGACCTGGCGGCACACGCGCTCACCGAGCTGCTGGCCCGCAGCGGTGCCGACCCCGGCGCGGTCGAGGACGTGATCATGGGATGCGTCTCCCAGATCGGCCCGCAGTCGCTGGACATCGCCCGCCAGGCGTGGCTGTCGGCCGGGCTGCCCGAGCACGTGCCGGGCGTCACCGTCGACCGCCAGTGCGGCTCCTCCCAGCAGGCGGTCCACTTCGCGGCCCAGGCGGTGCTGTCGGGCACCCAGGACCTGGTGGTCGCGGCCGGCGTGGAGAGCATGAGCGTCGTCCCGATGGGGTCGTCGGTGATGCTGGCGGCCGAGAAGGGGATGCCGCTGCCATTCGGCCAGGGGTGGCACGACCGGTACGGGGACCAGGAGATCTCCCAGTTCCGCGGTGCCCAGCTGGTGTGCGAGAAGTGGGGGATCAGCCGGCGCCAGCTGGAGGAGTTCGCGCTGGAGAGCCACCGGCGCGCGATCGCGGCGATCGACGAGGGCCGGTTCCAGCGGGAGATCGCCCCGGTGAACGGGGTCAGCGCCGACGAGGGGCCGCGC
Source organism: Streptosporangiaceae bacterium (assembly GCA_035518495.1). Taxonomy (GTDB): domain Bacteria; phylum Actinomycetota; class Actinomycetes; order Streptosporangiales; family Streptosporangiaceae; genus UBA9676. The sequence goes on along the minus strand of DATIXO010000257.1, from coordinate 3,837 downwards.
CGCGACACCTCGCTGGAGAAGATGGCCGCGCTCGCGCCGCTGCGCGAGGGCTGGGAGATCACCGCGGCGACCGCGTCCCAGATCTCCGACGGCGCCGCGGCGGTCCTGGTGGCCTCGGAGGCGGCGGTCGCCCGGCACGGGCTCACGCCGCGGGCCCGGATCGCCGCGCTGGCGGTCACCGGCGGCGACCCGGTGTACATGCTCACCGCGCCGATCCCCGCCACCGAGCAGGCGCTGGCCAAGGCGGCCCTGCGGACCGGCGACATCGACGTCTTCGAGGTGAACGAGGCGTTCGCGCCGGTGCTCATCGCCTGGTCGGGCGACACCGGGGCACCGCTGGAGAAGACCAATCCCAACGGCGGCGCCATCGCGCTCGGGCATCCGCTGGGCGCGACCGGTGCCGTGCTGATGACCAAGCTGCTGCACGAGCTCGAGCGCACCGGCGGCCGGTTCGGCCTGCAGACCATGTGCGAGGGCGGCGGCCAGGCGAACGCGACCATCATCGAGCGGGTCGGGTAGGGCCGGCGCCCCAGCGGGCCGGCGCCGGTGAAGCAGGTCATGGACAGCCCGATGGGGCGTGCCTAGCGTGGTGAGGGGCTGTCCGGTCTGTAGCCGGATCGCGCAGGGACCGGCCCGGGCAGCCAGGAGGGGAGCCATGCGCAAGGTTCCTCTGGCAGGTGCGGCCGCGGCTGTGGTGCTCGGCTTAGCTGGCGTGGTGTCATTCGCCGCCGTGTCGCAGGCGGCCCAGCCGGGCCCGGCCAAGTCGCGGACGCTCGTCTTTGACGTGGTGTTCAGCCCCTTCGAGCTTGTCCAGGCGAACAACGTCCGCGACCCGGACTCCCCCATCGCGCTTGGCGATGAGATCGTCGCTCACGACCAGCTCTTCTCACACGGCACGCAGGCCGGCGACGACGCGTTCTCCTGCGTGATCGTCTCCGCGCCCCCGGACGACATCCTGGCCAACTGCACCGGCGTGTTCCGGCTGCCGGGCGGCACCATTGCCTTCCAGACCACCGCCACTCCCGGCCCGGCCCCGAAGGATCTGGCGGTGACCGGCGGCACTGGCACCTATCGCAACGCCGGCGGGGACGGGACGCTGGTCGAATTCGGGAACGGCAAGGGCCAGCTGACCCTCCATATGCTGAGCCTTGCTGCCCGGGGCGGGTGAGCCGGAAGGCCGCGGACTTGCAAACCTCCAATCTAAGTAGTAGATTCCTTCATAGAAGAAGCCAAAAAAGCCTTGATCCATGGATCCAGGAAAGATGGAGGTGAACCGCAATGCTGCTTACCTCGTACGACCCCTTCACGCGGGAGTTCGACAGGCTCGCACAGCGGGTGTTCGGCACCACCAACGGTGGCGCCGCGACCAGGCGGTCCGTCATGCGGATGGACGCCATCCGGCGCAGCGACGAGGTGGAGCTCCGCTTCGACGTGCCCGGTATCGACCCCGAGTCCATCGAGGTCACCGTGGACCGCGGCGTGCTCACCGTGAGCGCGCGGCGCGCCGAGGAGTACGCCGAGGGCGAGAACCCGTTCATCCGCGAGCGGGTGATGGGGTCCTTCACCCGCCAGGTCTCGCTGTCGGACACGGTCGACGCCGGGAAGATCGACGCCAGCTACGCGGGCGGCGTCCTCTCGGTGCGGCTGCCGCTGCTGGAGAAGGCGCAGCCCCGTAAGGTGGAGATCCACACCGACGGCCAGAAGGAGATCGCTGCCTGAGGGCGGTAATCGAACGCGGGCCCGGTGGGAGCCTCACCGGGCCCGCGACCGTCTTCCGGGTCTTGCACGTGCTGGAGTGAGCTGTGCCCTCGCTGCCTCTTGACGATGAGAACCTGCCCCTGTTCACGGTCGGGCAGGTCTCAGTCATGCTCGAGGTCCAGCAGGCGTTCCTGCGCCGCCTCGACGAGTTCGGCGTGGTCAGGCCGTCCCGGTCAGAAGGCCGCCAGCGCCGGTACACCCGCCGCGAGATCACCATCGTGCAGTACGTGGTCCAGCTCGCGGACCAGGGCGTGAGCCTGGCCGGCATCCGCCGCATCCTGGAGCTGGAGGCACAGGTCAGGGGCCTGGAGCGGGAATGCGCAGCGCTCCGGGCACAGCTGGGCCGGCTGCAGGAGTGGTACCAGGAGCAGCAGGAGCGGTACCAGGAGCAGGAGCGGTACCAGCGGCAGGATCGGTACCAGCGGCAGGATCGGCATCCGGAGCAGGCGGAAGGGTAGGGCCGCCCGGGCCAGCAGTGCCGGCGCCGGGGTGGCCGGGCGCGCCCGGGCTGGGCCGGTGCGGGCTGGGGTGGTGCGCGCCGGGCCGGAACGGGCCCTTCCTGATCACCTCGACGGTGACAAGGTGCGAGTGGCGCTGGCCGGGGATGATCCGCACGTCCGCGGCCCAGCAGGCGGCCCGCAGCAGAGCACGGGCGGACTGGAGATCCTCGGCCGACGTGCCGGCCGGGCACCAGACGGTCACCCGCTCGCCGAACGGCTCCGATGTGGTGCGCACCACGAGCGGCAGCCTGCCCCGCCCGGACCGGATGTGCGCCTGCGTGAACCCGGACCGGAGCCGGTGCGGCGTGACGATGCGCCACGCCGCGGCGATCTGCGTCTCGTGCCACGGCGGGCCGAACGTGCCCAGCAGGGCCGACACGGTGATGACGGTCCAGGCGCCGCCCAGCACCAGCAGCAGGGCTGTCACCGCCATGGCGGCGCCGGCCAGCAGGGCAAGCTCGTAACGCCACCGCCACACAATCCCCAGCACCCCGGCGCGCGGCGCGGGCCGCAGCAGGTCATTCAGGTCGGCAAGGAGCTGGGCCTCGTGGCGCCGGCGGCCCCGGGTCCTGATCATGGCTCCCCACCGCCCGGGCAGCGGGCGGGGGTCCGGGCGGGTGGCGGCCGGGTCAGCCGGCCGGTGGCCTGGCAGGCGGGACACGGCCATCCGTCGGTGGCGCCGTTGCCGGCGCAGCGGGGGCAGCTGACGAACATGGCGAACCGTGGGTCGCGGTACCGGCGGCTCAGCCCGTGACGGCCGGGGATGATCTGCCAGCCATGCTCAGCGGCCCGCTGATCGTCGGCGGCGAAGAGCCGGTTCCCGGCCGCCTCCAGACGGTTCAGCAGCCAGCGAACAAGGCGGATCGGCACCTTGTCTTCGCTGGTAGGACCGGTTAGTTTGATCAAAACACTGTTCCTTCCGCTCACCCACGAGCCGGGATGGTGTATGAGCTGGGCCGATGTGACCGCATCGGCCCAGTTTCGTGTTGCGGGACTGGCTCGCTGCCGCGTGCCAGTAGCGCGGCCGGCGGGCGCCATGCGCGCCGCGCGGCATGGTATGCCGCACTGGCTGGCTGGCGCGTGGCCATTCTCTGGGGCGTGCCGGGAATGGCTGGTGAGATTGTGACTCCAGAACGCGGCCTCCTCCCGGTCGTTGGAGCCCCCGAAGGTCCAACGACGATCTATCTGCGACCCCCTGGTCTCTGGCGGCTTCCAGTGGGCGTGTCGCTTGAGGATGTCCTGCGTATCTGCTTCGATGGTGACTTAGGCAAGAGCCTTTGGCAAGTGCCAATTGCACAGTCTTCTTAGCGCACAGGTGCCAACTGCATACTCTCCGATACGTGCCAACAGCACCGATCCTGTGGTGACGCCGACGACACGCACGGGAAGGAGCGGCCATGGAGGGGGATGCCCGCAGTCCCACCGTCCGCCGCCGTGAGCTCGGCGCCCTGCTCCGTGCCATGCGCACCGAAGCGGGGCTGACGGTCGAGCAGGTGGCCGAGGCACTGCTCGTCTCACCCTCCAAGGTCTCGCGCCTGGAAACCGGGCACCGGGGCGTCAGCGCACGTGACATCCGCGA
>DATIXO010000256.1:0-3388 GCA_035518495.1 Streptosporangiaceae bacterium | reverse complement strand
TAACGTACCGGTCAGGGATCATCCGCCGTGCGACAGACACGCCGGCACGCTCAGCAGCCCCTTACCCGCCGCAACCGACGGCCTCGAGCGAACCCCGGATTACCGACGACGCCATCACCCAGATCCACGAAGCCAGCCGCGGCAAGCCCCGCACCATCAACAACCTCGCCATCGCCGCCCTCATCGCCACCTACGCCAGCAGCAAGAACATCGTCGACCACGCCGCCGCCCGGGCCGCCATCGCCGAAGTCATCACGACAGAATGAGCACCCTGACGGCACCGTGAGCACGAAACCCCGCCCGGCACCGCCCGGCGGGGTTTCCTGCAACCCGCCCATGCCCACCACCAGGGGCACCGACATGGACACCGTGAGCGTCGGCCAACACTCGGGCGGCGGCGCGCCGACGGGCGGTGGCGCGGGCCTGCCCCCGGCGAGCAGGCTGAGGATCTGCGCGATCAGGGCGGCGTGCGCGGTGCGGTGCCGGGCGTGGCGCTGCAGCAGGCCCGGCGCGGGATGCAGCAGGAACACCGAGAGCATGCCGTCAGGTTCGGCCAGCTCCAGCGCGCGCTCCAGGGCATGCTCGGCGGCGCCGGTTTCGCCGAGTGCGTCCCGGGCGATCGCCTCCAGCAGGAACGCCTGAGCCACCCCGGTTGGCCAGAACAGCAGTGCGGAGCCGTCCAGGACCGGCGCGAGCGTGGCGGCCGCCGCGCTCGGGTCGTCGAGGGCGAGCCGCAGCGCCGCCGTGGCAATGCCCGTCTCCGCGCAGTCGCGGTCGTGTTCGCCGAGGCCGGCGAGGGTCTGCTCGGCGCCCCCGGTGTCGCCGAGGCGCACCAGGATGTACAGCAGCATGACCCGCGCCCGCGCGATGTGCAGGTGCGGTGCGGCCAGGCGCCCGGCCAGCCGCTCGGCGGTGCGGAAGGCCGCCAGCGCGTCGGCGTCACGGCCGCCCACCAGCTCCAGAACCCCACGGGTATACTGAACCGCCAGCCTCGCCGCGGGCTCGGCTTCCGCCCGGACGGTGCGCTCGGCGCGCTGGACCCAGGGCTCGGCCTCCTCCAGCCGCCCCTGCCAGGCCAGCACGGCTCCGAGTGCCAGGCAGGCGATGCCGGCGGCCGGCTCGCCGGCCCAGCCGTGCCGCTGGGCCAGTTCGATCGCCTGCCTGCTGTGCTCGGCGGCCCGCGCAAACGACCGGTGCATGTCGGCCGCCGCCTGATAGGCCAGGCCGCTGAATTCCAGATAGGGCCGTCCGATCCGGCGTGCCAGCGCGACGCCCTGCTCCAGGTGCCGCTCTGCCACCTCAGCAAACCGGGTGGCCCAGTGCTCGGTGCTGCCGAGGCTGATCAGTGCGAGGGCGCGCAGCTCCTCGCCCAGGCCGGGCTGGGCCGCCTCCGGCGCCTCCGCCGCGGCCTGCAGCTGCCATGCCTGCCCCGCCACCGCCTGGGGGTTGCCGCGCTGGCGGGCCAGTAGCAGCCGGGCGGTCCCGAGCAGCAGCTGGGCCTGGGCGCGCCGGCCGGCCGGCACCGCCGCCAATCCGGCCTCCGCCAGGCCCAGGTGCCGCTCGGCCGCCTCCAGCGACCCGTACGCCAGCTCATCGGCCGCGGCCACCGCGGCGAGCTGGACATCGGCCGCGCTCGCCCCGGCCGGGAACCGGGCGAGCAGCTCGTGGGTGGTGGCGGCCTGCCCGTCCAGGTACAGGCCGGGCCAGCGATCAGCGAGCAGTCGGGCGGCCAGTTCCCAGTCCCCGGCGGCCTGGGCGTGCCGGATCGCCTCCACGCCGAACTCGTGCCCGGCGAACCAGCCGGCCGCGGCCCGGTGCAGCCCGGTGACCTCCCCCGGCGCGGTGCGGCGCAGCTCCAGCGCCAGCAGCCCGGCGAACATCTGGTGGTAGCGGAACCAGGTCCGTGCCGGGTCTAGCGACACCACGAACGCGTTGGCGGCCTCCAGGTCCTGCAGCACCCGCTCCCCGCCGCTGCCCCCGGTCAAAAGATCGGCCAGCTCCCCGTTCACCCGCTCCAGCACGGACGTGCGCAACAGCAGCCGCCGCACCTGCTCGTCTTGCCGGTCCAGCACCTCGGCCAGCAGGTATTCGGCCACCGTGCGCTCACTGCCGGAAAACTCCGCCGCGAACCGGCCCGGATCGGGGTGCCCGGCCAGCGACAGCGCCGCCAGCCGCAGCCCGGCCGCCCACCCCTCGGTCCGCGCCTGCAGCAGCGCCAGCGCGGGCTCGGGCAGCTCCACCCCGGCGGCGTCGAACAGCTCCCGCGTCTCGGCCCGGCTGAACCGCAGATCGCCCGCGCGGATCTCGGCCAGCTCACCTTCCAGCCGCAGCCGGTGCAGGCCCAGCCGCACATCGTGCCGGGCCGCCAGCACAAACCGCAGCGGCGGCGGCGCCCGCATGATCAGCAGCTCCAGCTGCCGCAGTGCCTCCGAGCCCAGCTCGTGCACGTCGTCGATCACCAGCCAGATCCGGTCGGCCAGCGGCGCCAGGTCGGTCAGCAGCCGCTCGGTGACCGCCCACCCGTCCAGGTCCGGCGCCGCCGTTAACGCCTGCACCAGCCCGGCACCCGGCGCCGTCGCCCGCAGCGCCCCCAGCACCGCAAGCCAGAACTGCCGCGGATCCCGCTCATCCCGCCCCACCGCCACCCACGCGGCACAATCCCCCAGGCCGCCCTGGCTGATCCACGAACGCAGCAGCACCGTCTTGCCGCTGCCCGGCGGCGCCGACACCACCATCACCCGGGCCGGGCCGCCCAGCCGCCCCCACAGCGCCGGACGGGCCACCACCCCGCCCGCACCGGCAGCCGCGGCCCGCCCGGCGCCGGCATCCGGTCTCCGGCCAGGTCCCACACCCACGATCTTGCCACACCCGGTGAAATGCGCGACCGCACGCCCGCCCCCGGGGCACGACCCCGGCTCCCCCAGCGAACGCCCTGGTCACGGGCGCCGCCGTCAGGCCGGCAGCAGACGGCGGACTGCTATCAGTTCCAGGCCCAGCGCCTCGAGCTGGGCCAGCACCCCGTACAGGGCAGCCTGGTCGGCGAGCACACCCGACAAGACCGTGTCACCGCCCCGTTCCCGGCCCGCAGGGCCAGGACTGGGCGTTCAACCCCGGCATCCGCAACCTCACCCCGCCCGCTCCGATCGCCGCAGCGCCGGCATGGGCCGCCGACGCCTCTCAGACGGTCGCCGTGCTCGATGACCCCGACATCCTGCGAGCGGTGCTCGGCGCGTGCGCGCACCCGGGTCGGCACGCCCGCGGCGGCTACCACCCAGCGGCGCAAGCGATCGGTGTTGTACAACGCGGTCGGCTACGCCGTCGAGCAGCGCCTGCTGAACGCCAACCCGATCGACCGCATCCAGTGGAAAGCCCCCGAGGTCGCCGAAAC
>DATIXO010000255.1:0-8566 GCA_035518495.1 Streptosporangiaceae bacterium | reverse complement strand
CAGGGAGTCATCACCGTCCGCGGCAAGGGGAACCGGGCCGACCAGGTTCCGCTGCCGGCCGACGTCGGCGGGCCGCTGGCCCGCTACCTGCGCGACGGGCGCCCAGCCGGGCGGGCGCACCGGCAGGTGTTCCTGGCGCTGGACGCGCCGCACGCCCCGGTGACCGGGTTCGCGGTAACGAGCGTCGCCGGCCGCGCCCTGCGCGACGCCGGGATCAGCGGGAACGGCGCCGCCCACCTGCTCCGGCACACCGCGGCCTGCGGCGTGCTCGCCGGCGGGGGCGGCCTGGCCGAGGCCGGGGAGCTGCTGCGGCATGACGGCCCGCAGGTGACCGCCGTCTATGCCAAACCTCGGGTGTTGCATCAGGCGGGCGAGAAGCCGCAGGTCAGCTCGTCAGCGCTCGTGCCGAATTGGTTCAGGAGCCCGATGGCGGATGCCTGCTAACCTGCGTCGGCTTGTTGACGCTCCCGCTGGATGCGTGATCCGCCCGCTGGACGGGTGCCGCCCGCCTCGCGGCGGGACCCTAAGCAGGGGACCCTCATCGGGCAGAGCGGGCAGGCCAGAAGGCTGCCCGATCGCCAGCAAGCGTACGGGCCCCCTGCTCCCACCACGATGCGGGCTGGGTATTCGGACGGTTCCAATACCCGACTGTGCCGTTAACGGTCGGGCAGGACGCGCGCAACCGGATGCTGCGGGCCGCGCTGGCCCGCGCCTTCGAACAGGAGGATGAACGAGATGGCGAGAACGACTAGTTACCGGTGGCATCTGCGGCGGCTGATGGCCGACAAGGACATGTACGCCACGACGCAGCTGGGACCTCTGCTGGCCGAGCGCGGCATCAAGCTGTCCCGGGAGCAGGTCTACCGGCTGGTCACGGGCGTCCCGGAGCGGCTGAGCCTGGCCACCCTGGCCGCGCTGTGCGACATCTTGGGCTGCCAGCCCGGTGAGCTCATCGAAGTGAGTGGCGCTCCTGCGGTCAGCAAGCCGAAGCCGGCGCCGCCAGCTGCGGCAGGGCGGCCTCGCCCGGTCCGGGCCCGTGTGATCCCTGGCCCGGGACCGCGGTAGTGGCCCGCTGCCCGGAAGGTCATGAGCTGACCAGCTACGGCACACGGCGGCCGTGCGCTGCCTGCCGCCGCGACGCGCTGATCCGGCACGTGATCGCCGCGGAAGGGTCACTGCCGGCCAGCGAGGCCGCCGCTGCGGTGGACGCGGTGGCCACCAGCCCGGCCGTACTGCGGGACCTGGCCGCAGCGCTGACCGCCGATCCGGACATGCTCCGGCACGGGGCACCGCCAGTAGCCGGGCGGCTGGCCGCTGAGCTGATCGCCCGCGGATCGACGTCCCTGACCCTGCCCGCATGCGCGGTCTGCGGCCGGACCGGGCGGCCGCTGTTCCGCAGCGCCGCCGGCGGCGCGTGCCAGCGGTGCCGGGCCTGGCAGCTGGCCGCGGCCTGCGCCGCGTGCGGCAAGGTCAAGCCCGTGGCCGGACGGGACGACGCCGGCCAGCCTATGTGCGAGGTGTGCCGCCGCCGCAGCCCGGCACGGCACCGGCCCTGCGGGCTGTGCGGCAAGACCGCGCCGGCCGCCATCCGCGGACGCGGCGGCGAACCGGACATCTGCGTGAACTGCTACCGGCTCCCGGCAGCGGCCTGCACCATGTGCGGGCGGATACGGCCCTGCGTGTCCGCCGGGACCAGCCAGCCCGTCTGCAAGCAGTGCACCCCGCGAGCCACCGCGGCCTGCGCCCGCTGCGGCCAGAACCGCCCGCCGCAAGCCCGCTGGCCCGAGGGACCGGTCTGCGACACCTGCTACACCGCCGCGCTGAGCCGCCGTGTCCCGTGCGCATCCTGCGGCCAGGTCCGCCGGCCAGTCAGCCCGCCCGGCCCGGACGCCGACACCTGCGCCAGCTGCGCCGGCCTGCCCGTCACCAGCGCATGCACCGACTGCGGCATCGAAGACAAGATGTTCGAGAAACACCGCTGCGCCCGGTGCAGCCTGCGGCGCCGCGCGGTCATGCTGCTGTCGGACGGGACCGGGAACGTCCCCGCTGACCTCACCGCAGCGGCCGAGGCAATCACTGCCGCACGCACCCCGAAGACTGCGCTGAACTGGCTACGCACCGGCGCCGGCCCGGGCATCCTCGCCGACCTGGCTGCCGGGCGGCTCGCCGTCACTCACGAGGCTCTCGACCAGCATCAGCAGCCCATGGCCGCCAGCTACCTGCGGCACATGCTCACCGCCAGCGGCGTCCTGCCGCCCCGCGACGAAGAACTCGCCCGCACCGAGCAGTGGCTCACCACCCTGCTGGCCTCCATCACCGACCCTGGACATCGCCGGCTCGTACACGCCTTCGCGACCTGGCACGTGATGCGCCGGCTGCGCCGCGCCGCCGACTCGGGCCGCCGGCCCCGGACATACACCGCCCGCGCCCGGAACACGATCAAGGCAGCAGCACGGTTCCTCAGCTGGCTCGGCGAGCGCGGCACCGCCTTGCCCGCCTGCCGCCAGGCCGACGCCGAGGACTGGCTGGCCACCGGCCCCGGCGCCCGCGACGTCCGTGACTTCCTCACCTGGGCCGCACGCCACGGGCACTGCCAGCCCCTCAGCATCCCAGGCCCGCAGCGGCACACCGGAACCACCATCCAAGACGGCCAGCGGTGGGACCTCGCGACCCGGCTGCTGCACGACCACAGCATCGACCTCACCGACCGGGCCGCCGGCTGCCTGGTCCTGCTCTACGGCCAGCCCATGACCCGCATCGCCGCGCTCACCACCAGCCAGGTGACCAGTCACGCCGGGAAGGGCGTCACCATCCGGCTCAGCCAGCACGACATCCCCGTCCCGCAGCAGCTCGGCGAGCTGCTGCTCACTCTCATCGCCGACGGCAAGCCATACACCGGCATCGGCACGCCCCCCGACCGGAAATGGCTGTTCCCCGGCCTGCTGCCCGGACGGCCGATCACCCCCGCACGACTGGCCGAACGCCTCAGCGCGCTGGGCATCCCGGCACGCGCCGGACGCCGCGCCGCCCTCACCGACCTCGCCGCCCGGCTGCCCGCCGCCGTGCTCGCCGACCTCCTCGGCCTCCACCCCAGCACCGCCGTCCACTGGATGCACGAAGCCGGAGCCGACTGGACCCGCTACGCCGCCGAGCTAGCCCGCGACCGCAATCACGAACACGGGGAATAGCCCCTCAGGCTGCCCGCTCCGGCTGGGGTATTCAGCGTGGTTGGAATATTGCTCTCTACCAGTTTCAACCGGGACGTTCCCCAGCACGTCGTGCAGAAGATCCTCGATCACGACTCGCCTCTCATGACCGCGCTCTATGCGAACTCTCGGGAATTGCATCAGATGGGCGCGTTTGCGCTGGTCGCCTGATGGGCGGTGGTCCGCAATAGCCGCGGGCCGCTGGCGGCGGGGGCCGCCCGACCTCGGTGGTTGCCCAACGGTCCCGTGTGGTGCATGATCCTATCTTTAAATGAAGGCGGCTTGTGGGGCTGGAGGGCAGGATGGGACGGGATGGTCTGGCTGGCGCTGCACATCTGGAGCTGGTCTCCGGGGTGGTGCGGCTGCGGCCGGAGGACGCGATGTTCGAGGCGATGCTGTCGGGCTGGCGGGCGCAGCAGGCGGCCCGCGGGCTGCGCGAGGAGTCGGTCGCGGCGCGTGAGCGGCTGATGCGCCGGTTCGCCGATTTCACCGGCGAGTACCCGTGGAACTGGCAGCCGGGGCATGTGGATGAGTGGTCGCTGTCGCTGACTGCCGAGCAGCACCTGGCACCGTCCACGATCCGCGCCTACCAGGGCAGCCTGCGCCAGTTCAATACCTACCTGTGTGATGGCCGCTACGGGTGGGCGGCGGCATGCCAGCGGGAGTTCGGCTCTGGGGTGTATCCGGTGGCGATCGTGCACGAGTGGAACACGATCCCGCACCTGAACGACTACGAGGGTGATCCGGAAGCGCGGCCGTTCACCCGGGAGGAGCTGCAGCGGTTCCTCGACTACGCCGATGAGCAGGTCGACCGGGCCGTGGCCGCCAGGCGCAAGGGGGTGCTGGCTGCCTATCGGGATGCCACCTTGTTCAAGGTGCTTTATGGCTGGGGGCTGCGCCGGACAGAGGCGTCGAAGCTGGATGTCGCGGACTTCGGCCGCAACCCGGCCGCGCCGCAGTTCGGCCGGTACGCCATGCTCAACGTGCGCTATGGCAAGGCCAAGCGCGGTCAGCCGCCGCGGCGCCGTAACGTTGCGTCGGTGATGGCCTGGGCGGTGGACGCCGTGGCCGATTACGTGGACAACATCCGGCCCAGGTTCGGTTGCGCGGGGCATCCGGCGCTGTGGGTGACCGAACGCGGCGGGCGGATCAAGCCCGCCGAGATCAACGCCCGGTTCGTCGCCTACCGCGACGCCCTCGGCCTGCCGCAGGCGCTGGTCGTTCATTCGATGAGGCATTCTTACGTCTCGCACCTGACCGAGAACGGGGTTGACCGGCGGTTCATCCAGTGCCAGGTCGGCCATGAGGTGGATAGCTCGACGGCTGTATATACGCACGTGAGCAGCGATTTCATGAACACCGCGCTGCGGCGGGCGCTCGCTCCAGCGCTCGGGGACTGCCCGGGGAGAGAGGAAAGCCGATGACCGCGAAGCTCGATTATCACTGGCACCTGCGCCAGGTCATGGCGGCTCGCGGCATGTTCGCGACGACCGACCTGATCGGGCCGCTGGCGCAACGGGGGATCCGGCTGTCCTCAAGCCAGGTTTACCGGCTGGTGACAGAACGGCCCGAGCGGCTGAGCCTGAAGATCCTGATGGCGCTGCTAGACATCCTGGACTGCTCGATGGAAGAGCTGATCGAGCCGGTCGCCGCCGGGCCGGCGGGGAAGAGCCGGACCGCCCGCGGTGCCGCCGCCGGGGCGGGGATCGGGGACCTGCGGCCGAAGCGGGCCCGGATCGCCCCGCGATGACGGAGCCAGCCGGCGACGCGCTCACCGATCCGGTCGCCGCCGTGGTGGCGGTGGTGACCGCTGTCGACCCGGCGGTTGACCAGGACACGGTCCGTGCGGCCGTCGAGCAAGCCGGCGGCGGGCGGGCCCGGCGCCGTCGCCTGGCCGCAGCGCTGACCGCCGACCCGTCGCTGCTGACCAGCGGCTGTTCACCTGCGCCCACGGTCGTCGGGGACCTGCTGCTCGCGCTGCGCGCGGCCGGGGCAACCGGGATCTCCCCGCCACGGTGCGCTGCCTGCGGCCGCGAGATCACCTCGATGCAGCGCCATGGCCAGGACTGGTACTGCTGCGTGTGCGTCCGGCGGCTGTCTGTGCGGACGTGCGCATCGTGCGGCCAGCGGCGGCCAGTCGCCAGCCTCGACCGGGCCGGCCAGTCGCGCTGTGACCGGTGCCCCGACCGCGACGAGCGCGATCCACTGGCCGTTCTCACCGGGATCATCACCTTGCTGGATCCGTCGCTGCCCGTCGGCGCGATCGCCGAGGCCGCCCGGCGGGTATTCGCCCGGCAGGGCAAGCTACGCCGGCTGGCCTGGGCCGTGGAAGCCAATCCTGGCTTGCTCACCGGCCAGGGCGCCCAGGCGCCCACCGCGGCGGTGCTGCGGCTGATCAACGAGCTGTGCACCGCTGGAGCCGAGACGATCACCCGACCGGCCTGCCCGCACTGCGGCCGCGTCGTCCGCCTGCACCGCCGCCTCCACGGGCAGTGGAGCTGCCGCAATTGCGTCGCCAAGGCCTGTGCCGTGCCCTGCAGCCGCTGCGGAACCGTCCGCGAACCGGCCACCCGCGACGCCGACGGCAAGCCGCTGTGCCCGAACTGCCTGGTCAGCGACCCGGCCAACCTGGAAGAATGCGCCCGCTGCGGACGGCGGCGCCGCGTCAACACGCGCACCGCGGAGGGGCCGGTCTGCGCGTCGTGCGTTCCGCGGACGATCGGGTCCTGCACCGTGTGCGGGCGGACCGCCCCCTGCACGGCGTCCAAGACCACCGGTCAGCCGTGGTGCCGCGCATGCGCCCGCTGGCAGGGGGAATGCTCGCGCTGCGGGCAGCTGGCCGCCGTCCGGGCCGGCACCCGCCAGGCGCCGTTGTGCGCCAGCTGCGCGGTGCCAGATCAGGGCTTCTGGAAAACCTGCACGGCCTGCGGCGCCGGCGGGCGCATCTTGGCCGGGATTTGCCGCCGCTGCCAGCTGCGCCGTCAGCTCGGCGAGTTGCTGGCCGGCGCCGGCGGGCAGGTCCGCCAGGAGCTGCAGGTGCTGCACGACACCCTGGCCAGCGCCGACCGGCCCGACACCGTGCTGAACTGGCTCAAGCGTTCCGCCACCCGGACGGTGCTGGCCGAGCTCGCTGCCGGGCAGCGTCCGCTCAGCCACGCCATGCTCGATGATCTGCCGCCCGGCAAACCCATCGAGCACCTGCGCGCCGTCCTGGTCGCCACCGCGGCGCTGCCCGCCCGCGACGAGCAGCTCGCGCGGATCGAGCGCTGGGTCACCCAGGCCGTCAGCGAGCATGCCGGCCCGGAAGACAAAGAACTGCTGCACCGCTACGCGGCCTGGCACCTGCTACGGCGGCTGCGGCAGCGCAACCGCGGCGCAACCACCACCTACGGCCAGCTCGACACGGTCCGGCAGCGGGTGCGTGCCGCCCTAGGCTTGCTCGGCTGGCTGCGCCAGCGCGGGCTCACCCTCGCCAGCTGCTCTCAAGCCGACCTGGACACCTGGCTGGCCAGCACGGACGCCACCCGCAAAGCCGAAGCGGGGCACTTCGTCCGCTGGGCGATCTCTCACGGCATCAACCGCAACCTGCAGTTCGCCGCCACCCGGTGGACCGGCCCCGCCGGACCGCTGGATCAAGATGAGCGCTGGCAGCAAGCCAGTCGGCTGCTGCACGACGACACCCTCGGCACCGGCGACCGGGTCGCCGGGCTGCTGGTGCTGCTATACGCCCAGCGGCCCGCGGCGATCAGCCGGCTCACCCTCGACGACCTCGACACCAGCGACGGCACGGTCAAGCTCCACCTCGGGTCTGTGCCCGTCGTGCTACCCGAGCCGGTGGCGACCCTCGCCCGGGACCTGGCCGGCATCCGGCGGGGGCATGCGGTCCTCGGCGACCAGGGGACCTCACGCTGGCTGTTCCCCGGCGGGCAGCCCGGCCGCCCGGTCAGCGCCGACAGGCTCGGCGAGCGGCTCCGCCAGCTCGGCCTGCGGCCCGGGCAAGCCCGCTCCACGGCGCTGTTCCAGCTCGCCACCGAACTGCCCGCCGCCGTCCTGGCACGTCTGCTCGGCATTAACATCAAGGTCGCCGTCGCCTGGCAGCACGTCTCGGCCGGGGACTGGGCCCGCTACGCCGCCGATGTCAGCCGTCGCCTGCAACACTGACCAGATGCCAGGACTGCCCGACCTCGACATCGCCCGCGTCCGCCGCTGGTGCGAGCAACGCGTCCCTGAGCATGCCCGCGACCAGGTCCGGGTGGAATGCGACATCGGCCCGAGGCACCTGACGATCGTCGAGTGCCGGCCGCCCTGGCGCCAGGGTATCGGCCCGGACTGGACACGGTTCCCCATCGCCCGGCTCCGCTACACCCAGGCCACCAGGACCTGGACACTGTACTGGCGCGACCGTAACCTGCGCTTCCACCGCTACGACCAGCTCGAGCCATCACCAGACATCAGCAACCTGCTGGACGAGATCGACCGGGACCCGATCGCGATCTTCTGGGGATAGCCCGTCCAGGCTGAGGCATTCAGACAGTTTCAATATCTGACTGTGCCGTTACGGTCCGACCTGGCCGCGCTCCGGTCGATAGCCCGGCCCTGGCCGCAAGGAGGACCGCAGTGAGCACGTACCTGCGCGCGGCGATCGCGGGCCACCTGGCCGGGCGCCGGGCCCGCGGCTACCGGCTCGAGGGGCGCGAGCGCCTGCTGGGGGCGTTCCTGGACAGCCTGGATGCCCGCGGCCAGACCCGGATCACGGTGCCTGCCGCGCTCGCGTTCGCGACCGCCCCGGCCGGGACCACCCGCGGCTGGCACGCCCAGCGGCTCGCGGCCGTGCGGTCGTTCGCCGGCTACGTCCACGCCCTGGACCCGGCCGCCGCCGACCCGGTCCCCGGCGGGCTCATCCCGGGCAGGATCGCCCGCCGGGTCCCTTACCTGTATTCCGGTGAGGAGACCGCCCGGCTCATGGCCGCGGCCGGGAGGCTTCCGTCGCCGGTGCTGGCGGCCAGCATGCGCACGCTCATCGGCCTGCTTGCCAGCACCGGCATCCGCAGCGGCGAGGCGTTCGCCCTGGATGCCGGCGACCTGGACACCCAGGCGCAGGTGCTGACGGTCACCGGCAAGCACGGCAGGAAGCGGCTGATCGCGCTGCACCCGTCGGCCGCCCGGGCTCTCTCGGATTACCTGCGGTTCCGGGAACGGCACGCCGCGGACGGCGCCGCCGCCCTGTTCATCGGCCAGGCGGGCCGCCGCCTCGGCCGCAGCGTGGCCTACCCGGCGTTCCGGTCGCTGACTGCCGGATGCGGCCTGGAGCCCCAGCCTGGCTGCAGGTCCCCGCGACTGCATGATTTCCGCCATTCCCT
>DATIXO010000254.1:0-21729 GCA_035518495.1 Streptosporangiaceae bacterium | reverse complement strand
AGGCCTACGCGGCCTGGGCCGGCCGACGGCTGCCCACCGAGGCCGAGTGGGAGAAGGCGGCCAGGTTCGACCCCGGCACCGGGCGCTCGCGCAGGTACCCCTGGGGCGACGCCGCCCCGGCCGCGGAACTGGCCAACCTCGGGCAGCGCTACCTGCGGCCCGCGCCGGCGGGCAGCTACCCCGGCGGGGCAGCGCCGTGCGGGGCGCGTCAGCTGATCGGGGACGTCTGGGAGTGGACCGCCAGCGACTTCCTGCCCTACCCGGGTTTCCGCGCGTGGCCGTACCGGGAGTACTCGGAGGTCTTTTTCGGCACCGAGTACAAGGTGCTGCGCGGCGGGTCGTTCGCGGTCGGCCCGGTGGCGTGCCGCGGCACGTTCCGCAACTGGGACTACCCGGTCCGGCGGCAGATCTTCGCTGGCTTCCGCACCGCCAGGGACGCCACGGCCGCGGCGGCCGGCAACGGGCGGGTGTGACCCGGCCCGATGTGCCGTCACCTGGCCTACCTCGGCCCACCGGTGACCGTGCAGGCGCTGGTGCTCGGGCCGCCATGCGGGCTGGCCCGGCAGGCGTGGGCACCCCGGCGCCAGCGGCACGGGACGATGAACGTGGACGGGTTCGGGATCGGCTGGTATGCGGACGGCGACCCGGTGCCTGCCCGCTACCGCCGGGCCGGCCCGATCTGGGCCGATCCCTGCTTCGCCGACCTGGCCCGGGTCACCCGCACCCGCGCCCTGCTGGCCGCCGTCCGCTCGGCCACCGACGGAACCGACAGCGGTGCGGCCGCCGCCGCTCCTTACGCCAGCGGCCGGTGGCTGTTCAGCCACAACGGCCGGCTGGACGGATGGCCCGCCGCCACCGCCTGCCTCGCCGCCAGCCTGCCCGCCGGGGACCTGCTCGCGCTCGAGGCGCGGTGCGATTCCGCGCTGGCGTGGGCGCTGGTGGCGGGCAGGCTGAAGGCGGGAGAGCCCGCCGGGCAGGCCCTGGCCGGGGTGATCGCCGACCTCGGCCGCCACGGCATCACCGGCCGGTTCAACTTCCTGCTCACCGACGGTGCGGCGATCAGCGCGACAGCGGCCGGCGACACCCTCTGCTACCGGGCCGGCGGGCCGGAAGGGCCCGCAGTGGTGGTGGCGTCCGAGCCAGGTGACGACGAGCCCGGATGGACCGAGGTGCCCGACAACAGCGTGCTCACGGCGACAGCCCACGCCGTCGAGGTGCGCCCCCTGCCAGTGACGCCCCCGCCGCCGGCGGCGGGCGCCGAGCAAGGAAGGACCCGCTCCTGATGACCGCACTGCAGGTCGAACGATGCCTCCCGGAGGGCTACCTGGACCGCGCGCTGCGCGCGGACGCCAAGGCGGGCCTGCTGGCCTCGCCCAAGACGCTGCCCCCCAAGTGGCTGTATGACGAGCACGGCAGTGAGCTGTTCGAGAAGATCACCCAGCTGGATGAGTACTACCCGACGCGGGCCGAGCGGTCCATCCTGGCCGCGGTGGCGGGTGAGATCGCCGACGCGACGCACGCCAGCACGCTGGTCGAGCTGGGCGCGGGAGCCGCCGACAAGACCCGGCTGCTGCTGGACGCGCTGCTCGCGGCCGGCACGCTGCGCAGCTTCGTCCCGGTGGACGTAAGCGAGACCGCGCTGGCCGGGGCGGCTCACCGGGTGCTCGCCAGCTATCCCGGCCTGTCCGTCCGGGCGGTCGTGTCCGACTTCGAGGAGCACCTGGGCCTGCCGGGCTCCCTGGGCCCGCGGCTGGTGGCATTCCTCGGCGGGACCATCGGCAACCTGGTGCCGCAGCAGCGGGCGGCGTTCCTGGCCTCGGTCAGGGCGCGGCTGGGCCCGGGTGACGCGCTGCTGCTCGGCACCGACCTGGTCAAGGATCCCGGCATCCTGCACGCCGCCTACGATGACGCGGCCGGGGTCACCGCCGCGTTCAACAAGAACGTGCTGGCCGTGCTGAACTCCCGGCTGGGCGCGAACTTCGACCTGGCCGCGTTCGACCATGTCGCGGTCTGGGATCCGGTCCAGGAGTGGATCGAGATGCGGCTTCGCTCAGACGAGCGGCAGGTCGTCACGCTGCCGGAGATCGGGCTCACCGTGCCGTTCGCCGAGGGGGAGGAGATGCGGACCGAGGTGTCCGCCAAGTTCCGCCCGGACGGGGTCACCGCGGAACTGGCGGCGGCCGGGTTCGCGATGCTGCACTGGTGGACCGACACCGGCGGCCAGTTCGGGCTGTCGCTGTCGGTCCCGGCCTGAGCAAGGCCGGTCAGTAGCGCTCTACCAGGTGCGCCCGGTTGGCGGGGGGCTCGTACGGCTCGGGCCAGAAATCCGTTATCCGGGCGATCAGCCCGTCCCCGCCCAGGTCGAAGAAGCTCAGCCCGGACTGGGTGCCGTTCCCGCCCGGAGACCACCGGACCCAGCTCGCCGCGTGCTGCCCGTCGCCGGCCGCCCGCTCCACGGCGATATGCCACTCGCCGGGAAAGCCCTCGGCGCAGAAACGGATGAACGCTTCCCGCCCCCGTACCCGCTCCCGTGTCTGTGGCACCTCGTAGAACACGTCCCCGGCGACCAGGCCAGCGAGGCTTTCCCAGTCCCGCGCCTCGATCGCCGCCCAGTAGGCCACCACTGCCTGATACGCGCTGGTCATGACCGCAACCTACCGCCGGGGCACGACATTCCGGCTGGCCGGATGCGGGACGGCGCTCAACCTCGCCGCGTCGCGGATCGACTGGAACGCCGCGGGCGCCGACGGTGACGTGACGGCGGGGGTCGCGCGGGTCGAGCGGATCCTCCGGACCGAGAACGGCCAGTGGGGCCAGCTGATGATCAAGGGCGCCGTGAAGGTCACCCGGCCGCCGGGGAGGACGGGCACTGACGCGGCCGGATCCCACGGTCCCTGCCAGACCGGCCAGGTTCGGCCCGCGGCGGGTGACCGCTCCGCCCTCAGCGGCCAGCGGCCGTTCCCCGCTCGATCTGCCGTATGCGCACCCGGTCCAGCCGCAGCAGGCGGGCCAGCTCCGCCGCCACCCGGCGTCCGTCGATCGCCCCGCAGCTGAACAGGTCGATGGCGATCAGGTTGTCCTCCGGCCAGGTGTGGATGGCCAGATGCGACTCGGCCAGGATGAGCACCAGCGTGACCGCCCCGTTCGGGAACACCACATGGCTGGCGTCGAGCACATGGCCGCCACCGGCCGTGACCGCCTCCGACGCCAGCGCGGTCAGCTCGCCGATGTCGGCGACCGGCGAGGCCGGCGTGAGAGCCGCATCGACCGCATAAAGTAGCTTGCCGGCCGCCGGGCCTGGTGGGGCCGCCGCCAGCGGGCCTTCCCACTGGGCCGGGACGGCCGGGTCCGCATCAGGGCGCGCCTGCGCCGGGTGCGGCAGCGGAGGCCGGCCGCCGAACAGGCTCTTAGCTGGCATGATGTGGGAGGATACCGTACCGCCCGCCGCGGCCCACGGTGCGTGGGAGCGAGGAGGCCGCTGAACGATGGCGCCCGATGTTGTTCCGGGCTCTCCTCAGCAGCGCCAGCTGGACGTCGACGCCGTCGCCGCCGAGGTCGCCTCGGCGGTCGGGCTGGCGGAAGGGCCGGCCGGGGTCAGGGACGTGCTGCGGGTGATCGCGCATCACGAGCCGGTGGCAGCCCGCGAGGTGGGCAGGCTGGCCGAGCTCCCGGTCCCGATCGTCGCCGCCGTGTGCAATGAGCTGCGCAAGCGCGGGGTGGTGGACCGGGCGCGGCCGGTACAGCTCACGCCAGCGGGCCGGGCCGGGCTCGCCGTGCCCGCCGCCGGGCAGCCGTGGATCAGCGGCCAGTGCCCGGGCTGCGGCGGCACCGGGGTGATCGTCCCGGCCGGGCTGGCCACGCTCGCCAGCGAGCTGGAGCGGGCGGCGGCGGGCATGCCAGCGGCGAAGCTGGAGCTCGACCAGACGCACTGCACGGTGGACACCAAGCTCCGCCGCGTGCTGAGGATGCATGACGCGGGCGCCCTGGCCGGCCAGCGGGTGATCGTGCTGGGGGACGACGACCTGATCTCGCTGGCGATCGCCGCCTTCGCCGCGCTGCCCGGCGCGGCGGCCCGGCCGCGGCGGCTCGCCGTGGTGGACTGCGATCGTGATCTGCTGGGCTACCTCGGCGAGCAGGCGGCAGGCGGCGAGGTGCCGGTGGAGCTGTTCGAGCACGACCTGCGCCAGCCCCTGCCCGCCGGGCTGGCCGGCGCGTTCGACGTGGCCTGCACCGACCCGCCCTACACGGCGGCCGGGGCAGAGCTGTTCCTGTCCCGCGCGGTAGCCGCGCTGGCCGGCGGCACGGGCAGCCACGTGTTCTTCTCGTTCGGCGCGCGCCGCCCGGAGGAGACGCTGCGCACCCAGCGCCTGATCGCGGGCCTCGGCCTGACGGTGCGCTCGCTGGTACCCGGCTTCAACTCCTACACCGGCGCGGGCATCCTGGCGGGCACGAGCCACCTCTACCACCTGCGCACCACCGCGCAGGCCCGGCCGGCCATCACCGGGGCCCATGCCGGGCCGCTGTACACCGCCGACAGCCGGGCCGCCGCCACCCGGCCCTACCGGTGCGCCGGCTGCGGGGCGGTGCACCAGGTCGGCCCGGGCGCCCGCTGGAGCACGGTCGCGCAGCTGAAGGCGGCCGGCTGCCCGGCCTGCCGGGGCACGGTGCTGCGGCCGATGCCACTGGGCCGGGCCAGGGAGCGGCCGGCGGCCGGGCGATGACGGGCACCAGTGGGCCGCGACCCGGGGCACCGGGCTTCCAGATCCGGCCGGCCCGGGAAGAGGACCTGGACGTGATCGCCGGGTTCGAGATCGCGATCGCCCGGGCCTCGTTCGGCGACGAGGCCATCGAGGACCCGGCGCTGCACCGCAAGCGGGTGGCGGCCGCGCTGGGCAAGCCGGGGGAGGTCACCCTGGTCGCGGTGGCCGCCGGGGCGCCGGGAGCGCCCGGAGCGGCCGCGGCGCCGGTGGGCTGGGCCTGGCTGTCGGGCCGCACCAACTCCCTCACCGGTGCCCGGTACGGCAACTTCCGCTCCCTGGCCACCGCCGACATCCCCGGCCGCGGACAGGTCGCCGAGCTGCTCATGGAAGCCGTGCTGCAGGCGTCGGACCAGGCAGGTTTGGTGCACCTCACCGGCAAGGTGCACGCCAGCAACCTGGGCATGCGCGCGCTGTACCGCAAGTTCGGGTTCGAGGCGACCCACATCACGATGGAACGGCGCCCGGCACCCGGCCCGGTGGGGGGCCCGGCGTGACGCGGGAGGGCCCGGTCAAATGCGTGGTCTGGGACATCGACAACACGCTGCTGACCGGGATCTACCTGGAGTCGGGGGAGCAGCCGCCTGGCGCCGACCCGGTGCTGGCCGCGGTGCTGGCCGAGCTGGGGGAGCGGGGCATCCTGCACGCGCTCGCGAGCAAGAACCCGCCCGAGGCCGCCGCGCACACGGCCCGCGTCACCGGCTGGCGGTTCGCCGCGGCCGAGTGCGGGTGGGGCCGCAAATCCGACGCGCTGGCCAGGATCGCCGCCACCCTGGGCATCGCGGTGGACGCGCTCGCCTTCGTGGACGACGACCCGTACGAGCGGGCCGAGGTCGGATTCGCGCTGCCCGGCGTGCTGGTGCTGTCGCCGGAGGAGGCCGCGGAGGCCGCTGGCTGGCCCGAGTTCAGCCCGCCGGTGATCACCGCGGAGGCACGCCGCCGCGGCGAGATGTACGCCGAACGGCAGCGGCGGCAGGCGGCCGGGCGGTCGTTCGGCGGAACCCGGGCGGAGTTCCTGGAATCGGCCGGCACACGGGTGACGATCGCGGCCGCGGCCGCCGCCGACGTGCCCCGCCTGCACGAGCTCGCGGTCAGGACCCGGCAGTTCAATTCGGCCGCCGGGCCAGCGGGCGCGGGCATGACCCAGGACTGGTTCCGTGACCTGCTGGCGGCCCGGGACAGCGACGTGGTCACGGTGCGGCTGTGTGACGCCTTCGGCGACGACGGGATGGTCGGCGGCTGCGTCATCGCCCGGGACGCGGGCACCTGGACGGTGCCGCTGCTCATGATGTCGTGCCGGGCGATGGGCCGCGGCGTGATCGACGCGGTGCTGGCCTGGCTCGCCCGGCAGGCGGCCCGCGCGGGCGCCAGGGCGCTGCGGGTCCCGTGCGTGGTGAACGACCGCAACGTGCCGCTGCGGCTCGCGCTGGCCGCGGCCGGTTTCCGGGTCCCCGGGGCGCCGGGCGCCGGTGACGCGGTGAGCAGCGGCCAGGCCCCGGCCATGTACACCCATGACCTGGCCCCGCCGTTGCCCGGCCTGCCCGGCTGGGTGAGCGCACCGGGCGAGCGGGACGGGGGCGCAGCGTGACCCCGGCTGGCCCGGACGGCGCCGCGTCGGTCGCCGACCAGCTGCGCGCGTTCCTGGCATCGGCCACCGGGCGGGACGAGCTGCGGCACGTTCCGCCCGGCACGGCGCTGTTCGGCACCGCGGTCGGGCTCGACTCGCTGACCGGGACGCTGCTGCTGCGCGAGATCCAGCGGCGGTTCGGCGTCGACGTGGCGGGCGAGGACCTGAACCTGGACTCGCTGGCCACCCTGGGCACGCTCGCCGCCTTCGTCGCGCAACGGGCCAGGCCGGACGCGGCTGGCCCATGACCCCCGTGCCGCCCCCCGCATCTGTGCCGTCCCGCACATCCGTGCCGGATGGTGGCACTGTGCCGCCACACGAGACGCCGCCCGCCGCGGATGCCCAGCTATCCCGGAACGCCGTGCCATCAGGCGACACGGTCGACGTCTGGTGGTTCGGTACCCGGGCCGTGGCCGTCAGCCCGGCCGGCCTGGCCGCCCTGGACAGCGGCGAGCGGGCCCGGGCGGAGGCGTTCCTGTTCCCCGCTGACCGACACCGCTACCAGGTGGCGCACCTGATGCTGCGGCAGGTGCTGGCCAGCTACACCGGCGGCGCACCCGGCCAGCTCACGCTGGGCCGCGAGCCGTGCCCGCGCTGCGGGGCCGCGGGCAGGCCCGTCCTGCTGCCCGGACCGGGCCTCGCGCCCGGCGCGGTCCCCTCGTTCTCGCTCGCGCACTCCGGCGACATGGTGGTCATCGCCGTCGCGGGCCGCCCGGTGGGTGTGGACACCGAGCAGGACGCGGCCGGCTGCGTCTGCGCGCTCATGCAGGCGCTGCATCCCGCCGACGCGGCCTGGCTGGCGGCACTGGCCGAGCGGCAAAGGCATGAGGCGATCATCACCTGCTGGGTGCGCGCCGAGGCCGTGCTCAAATGCACCGGGCAGGGCATCGGGCACGGCCTCGGCGGCTTCCCGGTGCGGCCCGGCCGGGCCGGGGACCTCAGCGTGAACGGCTGCACCGTGGTGAACGGCTGCACCGTGGTGAACGGCTGCACCCTGCACCAGCTGGCGGCACCGGCGGGCTACCGTGCCGCGGTCGCGCTGGCGGGCGGCGGGGCGGCGGCAGCAGTTCGCGTGCGCAAGCGGCCGTGACACAGGACCGGCGGCAGGCCAGCAGGCCATGACGCCCCGCGGCTAAAGCGTTGGCAGCCGCGGGGCGGAAGGTGAAACACTCACGCGGTGCCCGCAGTCTCCCTGCCACCGCGCCCGCCATCCGAGCCGGTAGAACTCATCCCCGTCGACCGCTCACACCGCGCCGTGCTGGAAAACCTCGGCCAGCTCTACCGCCACGACCTGTCCGAGGCCTACGGGCACCTGCCCAACCCCGACGGCACCTTCAACAACCGCCGTCTCGACCTGTTCCTGGCCGAGGCCGGCCCTGCGCAGCGCGCATGGCTCATCACAGCCGCCCGGTCTCTGTGCGGCTTCGTCATGACCGCACCTGCCAGCAACGGAGGCACATCGATCAGCGACTTCTTCATCGTCCGCGCACTCCGCCGCTGCGGAGTCGGCCGGGAAGCCGCCCGCCAGGTCATCGCCATGATCCCCGGACAGTGGAGCATCGGATTCCAGTCCTGCAACCCGGGCGCACAGCGCTTCTGGTCCCAGGTCGCATCCGACGCCGCCGGGGACAACTGGGCCATGCACGACGGCCCGCCAGCAGCGGGCCGGCCCGCCGACACCTGGATGACCTTCCAGACCTGACACACGAACCAGCCCGGGGTTCCCGCCGGGTGGCGTGGGTAATCTCGGCACAGGTGCGGCAGGCGGCGCGGAGGTGGAGCATGACGGCGGTTTTCGCGATCGACGCGTGCCGGACGCCGGTGGGGAAGATCAAGGGCTCACTGGCCTCGGTCCGGCCCGATCACCTGACGGCCGACGTGATCAGCGCGCTGCTGGCGCGCAGCCCCTGGCTGGACCCGGCCCGGATCGACGACGTCTACTGGGGTGCCGCGAACCAGGCGGGCGAGGACAACCGGAACGTGGCCCGGATGGGGGTGCTGCTCGCGGGCCTGCCGGTGGAGGTGCCGGGGGCGACCGTGAACCGGCTGTGCGGGTCGGGCATGGAGGCGATCGCCAGCGCCGCCCGGGCGATCGCGGCCGGCGAGGCCGACATCTGCCTGGCAGGCGGCGTGGAGTCGATGACCCGCGCCCCGTTCGTGCTGCCCCGCGCGTCCGAGCCGTTCCCCCGGGAGGCCGGGGTGGCCGACACCCGGCTGGGCTGGCGGCTGGTGAGCCCCCGGATGCAGGAGATGTACCCGCCGGCCAGCCTGGGGGAGACGGCGGAGAACGTGGCCGAGCGTTACCAGGTGAGCAGGGAACGCCAGGACGAGTTCGCCCTGCGCAGCCACCAGCTCGCGGCGGCCGCCCAGGACGGCGGCCGGCTGCGCGCCGAGATCGTCCCGGTCACCACCGCGGCCGGTGAGCTGCGCCGCGACGAGGGCGTCAGGCCGGACCTGACCATGGCCGAGCTGGCGGCCAAGCGGCCCGCGTTCCGCACGGGCGGCACGGTCACCGGCGGCAACTCCTCGCCGCTCAACGACGGGGCGGCCTGCCTGCTGCTGGCCTCGGAACGGGTGCTGGCCGGCGCGGGCGTGGCGCCGATGGCCCGCTATGTGGGCACCGCGGCAGCGGGCGTGCACCCCGACTACATGGGGATCGGGCCGGTCCCGGCGATGGGCAAGGCGCTCGGCCGGGCGGGCTGGCGGGCCGATGGGCTCGACCTGGTCGAGGTCAACGAGGCGTTCGCGGCGCAGGCCGTGGCGGTGGCCGACGAGCTCAAGCTCGACCCCGGCCGGGTGAACGTCAACGGCGGGGCCATCGCGATCGGCCACCCCCTCGGCTGCTCGGGTGCGCGGATCACCACCACCCTGCTGCACGAGTTCCGCCGCCGCGCCGCCGCCCGGGCGGCGGCCTGCATGTGCATCGGCGTCGGGCAGGGCATCGCCACCCTGTGGGAGTCCGCCTGACCGGGTCAGCCGCTGGCTAGGCCGGCTGCGGTGAGACGCTGAACGCGACCCCGCCCTGGTCGTCGACCTGGGCGTCGAGCGCCTTGTCGGCGAGCACCTCGGCGGCGTCGCCGGACACGAACACCCGCGCGCCGCCGGCCTCGATCACCTGGTCGCCTTCGGACGGCGTCTCCGCCAGCGCCAGCTGGAACGGCGGGGACCCCTGGCCCTCGCCCATGATGCGCAGCCCGGTGTCGGGTGCCTGCTCGGGCTGTGAGGTCAGGGCCCGGATGGCGGTGACAGCGTTCTCGGTGAGCGTGAGCATGATCTGCTCCTCCACGTCGGTAGCTGGCTGATCGTGAGTCGTGGCCCCTACCCCGCAGGCAGGGGCAGCACACATGCGGAACGGCTGCCGCGTGGCAACCGGACTCACCACGCGGCAGCCGTCCGGGCGGAACGGCCCTGGTCAGCCGGTGCCGCTGACCGTGAAGCCGCCGCGCAGCGGCAGGCCGGACAGGGCCGAGGAGTCACCCACGTACACCCGGAACCCGCCGGGCGGGACCACCCAGCCGTTCGCCGCGTCACTCCAGTACGACAGGTCGTGGCCGCCGAGGGTGAAGCTCACCACGGCGGACTGGCCGGGCCGCAGGGTGACCCGCTGGAATCCCTTGAGCTGGCGGGGCGGCTCGCCCGCCGCTGCCGGGTCGCCCAGGTAGAGCTGGGCCACCTCGGAGCCGGTCACCCGGCCGGTGTTGGTGACCCGGGCGGTCACCCGGACCTGCCCACCATGGCCAGCCTGCCGCGCCGGGCTGATGCGCAGGCCGCTGAAGGCGAACCGCGTGTAGGACAGCCCGTACCCGAACGGGAACAGCGGGGTGAGGTTGCGGGCGTCGTACCAGCGGTAGCCGACGTCGATGCCCTCCGAGTACAGCACCTTCCCGCCCACCCCGGGGAACTGGGCCGGGGTGGCGGCCGGCACCTGGGACAGGCTGCGCGGGAAGGTCACCGGCAGGTGCCCGGACGGGTCGGTGGCGCCGTAGAGCACGCTGGCCAGGGCGGTGCCGTTGCTCTCGCCCGGGTACCAGGCATCCACCACCGCGGAAACCTGGCCCAGCCACGGCATCGCCACCGGCGCGCCCGCGTCGATGACCACCACCGTGCGCGGGTTGGCCGCGGCCACCGCCGCGATGAGCTCGTCCTGCGCGGACGGCAGGCTGAGGTCCGGCCGGTCGGCGGCCTCGGTCTCGGTGTCGTCCGAGACCACGACCACCGCGGTGGAGGCCGACCTGGCCGCCGCCACCGCCTGGGCGATCCCCGGCGCCAGCGCCGACGGCGTCGCCCAGGTGAGGGCCGAGGAGTCACCGCTGATCTGGAGCTGGTAGGTGTGCCCGGCCTGCAGCCGGACGGCCGCCGAGTAGGTGTGCACCGGCGGCGTGCTCGGGTCGGCCAGGATCTCGGTGCCGTCTACCGACAGGGTGGTGGCGTTGTAGCAGCCGCACGAGTTGGTGATCGCGAGCACGTAGGTCCCGGTCTCCGGGGCCGTCAGGGTGCCGGTGTAGCTGCCGCCGACCGGGGTCGGCGCGTAGGCGGGCGACAGCGCGGACGGCGGGATCGCCGGCAGGCTGGTGTCGGTGGGCAGGCCCTGCTGGTACACGACGTTCGTGCCCGGGCCCGCCGCCGCCTCGAGCCCCTGCAGCGGGGTGACGCTGAACGGGGCCGTGACGTAGGCGCTGCCGCCGCCGGTGGGCGTCGGGTCGGCCGACGCGGCCGGGCCGATCACCGCCACCGTGCCCGCGTGCGCGGCGGGCAGTGGCAGCACCCCGCGGCCGTTCTTCAGCAGCACGGTGCCGTCCTCGGCGACCCGCTCCGACACGGCCTGGTGAGCCGGGGTGGTGACGACCGCGCTGGTGGTGCCGGTGGGTGGGTGGTTGAAGATGCCGAACCGGAACATCTCGGTGGCGATCCGGCTGACCATGCCGTCCACCACCGACCTGGCGATCGTCCCGTTCTCCACGTCGGTCTGGAGCGCCTGGCCGAAGTAGGTGCTGAACGGCTGCTCCATGTCGGTGCCGTCAACCGCCCCCTGCGTGGAGTGCAGGGCGGCGTAGTCGGAGGTGACGAAGCCCGGGAAGCCCCAGCGCTGCTTGAGCACCTGGGTCTCCAGGTAGGGGTTCTGGCACGCGAAGTTGCCGTTGATCACCGAGTAGGCGCACATCACCGAGGCCACCTTGGCCCGGGTCACGGCCTGCTCGAAGGCGGGCAGGTAGATCTCGTGCAGGGTCCGCTTGCTCACGATGACGTCGTCGGCCGGGGTGTTGCGGTTCGTCTCCTGGTTGTACGCGGCGAAGTGCTTGACCTGCGACATCTCGCCCTGGGCCTGCACACCGCCGATCTCGCCGACGGCGATGGCCGCGTTGAGGAACGGGTCCTCGGTGAACGCCTCGAACGACCGGCCCCAGCGCGGGTCGCGCAGGATGTTGACGGTGGGGCCGAGGTTGACCGCGGCGCCCTTGCCCCATTCCTCCTGCCCGATGACCGCCCCCCACTGGCGGGCCAGCGAGGGGTCGAAGGTCGCGGCCAGCGCCACCCCGGCCGGCATCTGGGTGACGCCGGTCAGCCCGTCGCCGACCCCGAGCGGGCCGTCTTCCAGGCCCAGCGCCGGGATGCACAGCGACGGCTGCGCCGCCATGTAGAACACATACGGCTGGCCCGTGCCCTGGCCCTCGACCATGGTGATCTCGTTGGCGAGCGTCATCTGCGACAGCAGCAGGCGGACGCGCTGCGCGACCGGGAGCGACTGGTTCAGCCACGGGCAGCTGGGCGCAGCCGCGGTTGCCGTGCTGGTGGCCCGTGCCGTGCTGGTGGCCCGTGCCGTGCTGGCGGCCGCCGGGCTGCCCACGGCGGCGAGCGACAGCGGCAATAACAGCGCTAAGGATGCGGTGACGGTGACGACTGGCGGCAGCCGGCGGGCGCGCCGCCCGCCTGGCCGCCGGCTGAGAACCGGAATCAGTTTCATCTCATCCTCCCGCTGGTGACGGTAAATCACCCGGCCATTCCGGCCGGTAGTCGCCCCACCCTGGAAGGTACGCCGGCCCGCATAAACGTTCCGTAAATAATCGGATACACCGATGAATAATCAATGAATAACCGGCCCGTGCGCGGGGCAGCGGTAACCGCCGGGCGGTGGGTGCCGCCAGGCTCGGCGTAGCGGCCCTGCCAGCGCAGCCACACCGAGCCGGTAGGGTCGGCACCGACCGCGATCGAGGGGCGCACGAGGTGACGCGAGCCGGAAGCGACCAGCAGGGGCGCATCCTCACGGTGCCGAACGCGATCAGCGTGGCCCGGCTGGCGGGCGTCCCGGTCTTCCTCTGGCTGGTGCTCGGCCCGCACGCCGACGGCTGGGCGGTCGCCCTGCTCATCGTGGCCGGGCTGTCCGACTGGCTGGACGGCGTGATCGCCCGCGCATGGAACCAGCAGAGCCGGCTGGGGCAGGTGCTCGACCCGACGGCCGACCGGCTTTACATCGCCGCCACGCTGGTGGGGCTGGCCGTCCGCGCCATCATCCCCTGGTGGCTGGTGGCCGTGCTGGTGGCCAGGGAGCTCGTGCTGGGGGTGGCGCTGCTCGTGCTGCGCCGCCACGGGTACGGCCCGCTGCAGGTGAGCCTGGTGGGCAAGACGGCCACCTTGTGCCTGCTGTACGCGTTCCCGCTGCTCTTCCTCGGTGACCACCCGGGAACGCCGGCCCTGGTGGCGCGGGTCATCGGTTGGGCCTTCGCGATCTGGGGAACTGCCCTGTACTGGTGGGCCGCGGTGCTCTACCTGGAGCAGACGCGCCGCCTGGTGGCGGCCGGGCCCGGCCAGGCGGGGGCGCCCACGGTGAAATGATGGGAATTGCACCACCTCTGAGCGGGAGGGAGACAGGTCGCAGGTGAAGGCAGTGGTGATGGCGGGCGGGGAGGGCACCCGGCTGCGCCCGATGACCGCCAACCAGCCCAAGCCGCTGCTGCCGGTGGTGAACAAGCCGATCATGGAGCACGTGCTGCGGCTGCTCAAGCGGCACGGCTTCGCCGAAACGGTGGTGACGGTCCAGTTCCTGGCCTCACTGGTGCGCAATTACTTCGGTGACGGCGAGGACGTCGGCATGAGCCTGCAGTACGCCACCGAGGAGATGCCGCTGGGGACCGCGGGCAGCGTGAAGAACGCCGAGGACGAGCTGCGGGCCAGCCCGTTCCTGGTGATCTCGGGCGACGCCCTCACCGACATCGACCTGTCTGCCATGGTCCGGTACCACAAGGACAACGGCGCCCTGGTCACCGTCGCGCTGTCCCGGGTGCCCAACCCGCTCGAGTTCGGGATCATCATCGTGGGGGAGGACGGCCGCATCCAGCGGTTCCTGGAGAAGCCGACCTGGGGGCAGGTGTTCTCCGACACGGTCAACACCGGCATCTACGTGATGGAGCCCGAGGTGCTCGCCGAGGTGCCGGCCGGTGTCTCGGTCGACTGGTCCGGCGACGTGTTCCCGCAGCTGCTGAAGTCGGGCGCGCCACTGTACGGCTGGATCGCCGACGGGTACTGGGAGGACGTCGGCAGTCACGAGAGCTACCTCAAGGCGCAGGCGGACGTGCTGTCCGGCCGGGTCGAGACGGAGATCGACGGGTTCGAGGTGTCGCCCGGGGTGTGGATCAGCGAGGGGGCCGAGGTCGACCCGGAGGCGCTGCTGTCCGGGCCGCTGTGCATCGGCGACTACGCCAAGATCGAGGCCGGCGCCCAGCTCCGCGAGTTCACCGTGGTCGGCAGCAACGTGGTGGTGAAGGAGGGGGCGTTCCTGCACCGGGCGGTGGTGCACAACAACGTCTACGTCGGCCAGGGGACGACCCTGCGCGGCTGTGTCATCGGCAAGAACACCGACGTCATGGGCTCGGCCCGGATCGAGGAGGGTGCGGTCGTCGGGGACGAGTGCGTGATCGAGCCGGAGGCGTACGTGTCCGCCGGGGTGAAGGTCTACCCGTTCAAGACCATCGAGGCGGGTGCGGTGGTCAACACCAGCGTCATCTGGGAGTCGCGCGGGCAGCGCACGCTGTTCGGCGCGCGCGGGGTCTCCGGCCTGATCAACGTGGAGATCACCCCGGAGCTGTGCGTCCGGCTGGCCAGCGCGTACGCGACCACCCTGAGGAAGGGCGCGGTGGTCAGCACCTCCCGCGACGTGTCCCGGGCCGCCCGCGCGTTCAAGCGCGCGGTCCAGAGCGCGCTGAACGCCAGCGCCATCGACGTGGTGGACCTGGAGGCGCAGCCGCTCCCGGTGGCCAGGTTCCAGACCTCGCGCAGCGAGTGCAGCGGCGGCATCGCTCTGCGCACCACCAGCGGCGACCCGCAGTCGATCGACATCGTCTTCCTCGACGAGCGCGGGGCGGAGCTGTCCCAGGCGGCGGCCCGCAAGCTGGAGCGCGTGTTCTCCCGGCAGGAGTACCGGCGCGCCTTCCCCGGCGAGATCGCCGAGCTGCGGTACCCCTCGCGGGTGGTGGAGTCCTACGTGGCCGAGCTGCTGCGGTCGGTCGACATGACCGGCGTGCGGGAGGCGGACCTCAAGGTGGTGGTGGACTGCGCCGGCGGCACCGCGTCGCTGGTGCTGCCGGAACTGCTGGGGCCGATCGGGGTCGAGGTGCTCACCGTCAACAACCGCCTGGACGAGGGCTCACCCACCCAGAGCCTGGCGCAGCTGCGAGCCGGCATGCAGCGCCTGTCCGAGCTCGTCGCCTCCTCCCGCGCCGCGTTCGGCGTCCGGTTCGACCAGGTCGGCGAGCGGATCCAGCTGGTGGACGACAAGGGTGCCATGGTCAGCGATGACCGGGCGCTGCTGGTGGTGCTCGACCTCATCGCCGCCGAGCGCCAGTCGGGCCAGGTCGCCCTGCCGGTCACCACCACCCGCGTCGCCGAGCGGGTGAGCCGCTTCCACGGGGTGAAGGTGGTGTGGACGCCGACCTCGCAGCACGGCCTCACGGAGGCGGCCGCGGCCGACGACATGATCTTCGGGGCGGACGGCCGGGGCGGGTTCGTGGTGCCGGAGTTCAGCCGCACCGTGGACGGCATCGCGGCGTTCGCCCGCCTGCTCGGGCTGGTCGCGCGGGCCAGGCTCACGCTCAGCCAGATCGACGCCCGGATCCCCAGGGCGCATCTGCTCAAGCGCTCGATGCCCACCCCGTGGGCGGCCAAGGGCAGCGTCATGCGGACCGTGGTGGAGGCCGCCGGCAGCCGGGTGATGGACACCACCGACGGGGTGCGGGTGGTCGAGCCCGACGGCGGCTGGGTGCTCGTGCTGCCCGACCCCGCCGAGGCGGTCACGCACCTGTGGGCGGAAGGAGCCGACGCCGACGCCGCCCATGCGCTGCTCGACGAGTGGGCCGCGGTCGCGGAGCGGGCCGGCGCCTGACCCGCCGGTCGCGGCGCCTGGGCCGGCCGCTGGCCGGGCCTGCCGACCGGCCAGCGCGGATAGCCTGCACATGAGAGAATTCCAGTTCATCTGCCCGCAGCCGTGAATGTGCCGGAGGTTAGACCTGATGTGGCGGAGGCGTCGTGACCATGCCCCCGAGAGCTACCAGGGAGCGGTTCCGGCCGCCGGGACCGGTACCACGCGGCACCGGTCCTGGCGGGGACTGCTGGGGCGCGGCCGCCGGCATGCGTGGCGCATGGACCGGGCGCCCGCTTCGCAGGTAGCGTGGGCGAACGTACCAGAGCTGACGCCGAGAGCCGCCCACCCGAGCATGGTTCCCGGCCCGAGCCCACTGCCGGCGGACGAGAGGCTGAGCTACGACATGCCGCGCGTCTACTGCACCCGCTGCGGGCAGGAGAATCCCGAGGATGCCCGGTTCTGTTCCCACTGCGGGATGGCGCTGGCGCGCAGCACAGCCGAGCGGGCGGGGGAGAGCACGTCGACGATCTCGCTCGGCGGCTCGGAGCTGGCCGAGGCAGAGCCGGATGAGCCACTCGCCGATGCCGGCGGGATGGAGGCGCTGCCCCTGGGCAGCGCGCTGCTGGTGGTCAAGCGCGGCCCCAACGCGGGCAGCCGGTTCCTGCTCGACAGCGATCTCACCACGGTCGGCCGGCATCCGGAGAGCGACATCTTCCTCGACGACGTGACGGTGTCCCGCCGCCACGCGGAGTTCTACCGGCACCCGCGCGGGTTCACCGTCCGCGATGTGGGGAGCCTGAACGGGACCTACGTGAACCGCGAGCGGATCGAGGAGGCCGATCTGAGCGACGGTGACGAGGTCCAGGTGGGCAAGTTCCGCCTGATGTTTCTCGCCGGGCGGCGCTCTCCTGCCGACCGTGGCGGAGGTGCGCAGGTAGGGGCATGAGTGCTGAGCCTGCCCGCGCGTATTTCGGGATCGGAGAGGTGCTGGCCCAGCTGCGCGCCGAGTTTCCCGATGTGAGCGTGTCGAAGATCCGCTTTCTGGAGACCGAGGGGCTGATCCAGCCTGCCCGGTCGCCGTCCGGCTACCGGAGATTCGCCACCGCCGACGTGGAGCGGCTGCGCTACATCCTCACCGCCCAGCGCGACCGGTACCTGCCGCTGCGGGTGATCAAGGACCAGCTCGACGCCGCCGGGCAGGATCACGCCAGCGGCTCGGTGAGCCAGCACCCGGCGCTCGCCGGGCGGCCCGCCCCGCTCACCCGGCGGGACCTGCTGGATGCGACCGGCCTGGATGAGGCCCGGCTGGCCGAGCTGGAGGACTTCGGGCTGGTGCGGCGCAACGGCAGGCAGTACGGCCCGGATGCGCTGGCGGCCGCCAGCGCCATCGTGGCGCTCGGCCGCTACGGGGTCCAGGCCCGGCACCTGCGGGTGCTGCGCGCATCGGCGGAACGGGAGACCGCGCTGATCGAGCAGGTGGTCGCCCCGGTCCTGCGTCAGCGCAGCCCCGGCGCCCGGGACGAGGCCGGCCGGACCGCGCGGGAGATCGCCGCCATCGCCGGGCAGCTGCACGCCGCGCTCATTGAGGCGGCGCTGGCCGAGGCCGGATTCGGTGATCCGCGCCCGGGCCGTGCCGATGGCTGAGCGCAGGGCGCGGGCCTCGTGCCCGCGTGCACGGGTGTACGTTGACAGAGAGGCCTTCATTGGATTCGCCGGCGCTGGCCACGTCCGGCGCGGGTGAGGACGGAGCCGCCGTGAGGAAGATGGAGGTCGTTGGCGTCCGGGTCGAGATGCCCACGAACCAGCCCATCGTCCTGCTCAAGGAGGTGCAGGGGGAGAGGTATCTGCCGATCTGGATCGGGCCGGTGGAAGCCACCGCGATCGCGTTCGCGCAGCAGGGCATGGTGCCGGCCCGGCCGCTGACCCATGACCTGTTCCGTGACGTCCTCGAAGCGCTCGGGATACAGCTGAAAACGGTCAACATCACCGCGCTCCGGGACGGCATCTTCTTCGCCGACCTCGTTTTCTCCAATGGAAAGGAAGTGAGCGCCCGGCCGTCGGACTCGATCGCGCTGGCGCTCCGGACCGGCGCGTCGATCTTCGCCAGCGAGGAGATCCTCGATGAGGCCGGGGTGGCGATCCCGGATGAGGCGGAGGCGGGCCAGGAGGACGAGGTCGAGAAGTTCCGCGAGTTCCTGGACACCATCAGTCCCGAGGACTTCGGCCGCGCGACCTGAGAGCGACGCGCCGGGAAGGTCGTTGACGGGCCCGGCCAGGTCGGCCTAGCGTGCGAGACGAGTACCCAGGGTGGCCAGCTCCGGGGCGGAGGCGGGTGTGGCGGTAACCGAGAAGGACGGTGGCGAGCCGCGCGACCAGAGCGCGGCGATCGAGCGTGCCGGCGAACAGGGCCTGCTGTTCGGGGAGGACCTCAGCGCCCACCCGCAGAACGTCGGGTACCGCGGGCCGACCGCGTGCGCCGCCGCCGGGATCACCTACCGCCAGCTCGACTACTGGGCGCGCACCGCACTGGTGGAGCCCAGCGTCCGCGCCGCGCACGGCTCGGGGTCGCAGCGGCTCTACAGCTTCCGCGACATCCTGGTGC
This sequence comes from Streptosporangiaceae bacterium, assembly GCA_035518495.1. Lineage (GTDB taxonomy): Bacteria > Actinomycetota > Actinomycetes > Streptosporangiales > Streptosporangiaceae > UBA9676. The sequence goes on along the minus strand of DATIXO010000254.1, from coordinate 3,391 downwards.
TCAAGGTCGTCAAGCGCCTGCTCGACACCGGCATCTCGCTGCAGCAGATCCGCGCCGCCGTCAGCCATCTGGGTGACCGCGGCACCGCGGACCTGGCCCGGCTCACGCTCATGAGCGACGGGGTCACCGTCTATGAGTGCACCTCGCCCGATGAGGTGGTGGACCTGCTGGCAGGCGGGCAGGGGGTGTTCGGGATCGCGCTCGGGCGGATCTGGCAGGAGGTCGACGGGACGCTCGCCGAGCTCCCGGCCGAGCCCGCCGACGGGGCCGGGGAGCAGCCGGCCAGCGTGGACGGCGGCACCGGCCGCGACGAGCTCGCCCGGCGCCGCGCCAAGCGAACAGGCTGACCGGCGCAGCGCGTTTGGCCGCTACCGGCCGGGGCAGGGGGCGGCTGGGCGGGGGCCAGCTGACCGGCTCAGGTTCCCGGTGAGCGGGGTGCGTCCCGGTACCGGGTCGCGGGGTTGTCTGTGATGGAGGATTCCGGCGTGACGGCGGCCATCAGCGTGCGGGACCTGCGCAAGTCCTACGGTGAGCTGCGCGCGGTGGACGGCGTGACGTTCGAGGTCGGCCACGGCGAGTTCTTCGGCATCCTCGGCCCGAACGGGGCAGGGAAGACCACCACCCTTGAGATCGTCGAGGGCCTGCGCGAGCCGGACGGCGGCGAGGTGACCGTGCTGGGCCTGCGGCCGTGGCCGCGGAACTCCGCGCTGCTGCCCCGGATCGGCGTCCAGCTGCAGGCGACGTCGTTCTTCGAGCGGCTCACCGCCCGTGAGCAGCTGCGCACCTTCGCCGACCTCTACCGGGTCCCGGTCCGGCGCGCCGACGAGATGCTGGAGATGGTCGGCCTGACCAGCGTGGCCGCGACCCGCACCGAGAAGCTGTCGGGCGGCCAGGCGCAGCGGCTGTCGATCGCCTGCGCGCTGGTGCACAGCCCCGACGTGCTGTTCCTCGACGAGCCGACCGGGGCGCTGGACCCGGCGGCCCGCCGGAACCTGTGGGACGTGCTGCGGGCCATCGCCGCCGAGGGCCACACCATCGTGCTCACCACCCACCACATGGACGAGGCGGAGACGCTCTGCCAGCGGGTGGCGATCATGGACCATGGCAGGATCCTGCAGATCGGGGCGCCCGCCGCGCTGGTCCGGGACCTGGCGCACCCGGTCCGGATCAGCATCGAGTCGGGCCTGCTCAACGCCGGCCAGGCGCGGGCGCTCGCCGACGGCGCCGCTGTCACCGACGACGGCGTGTCCCTCACCTTCACCACCACCGAGCCCGCCCCCGTCCTCGCCCGGCTCGCCGAGCACGACGCCCTCACCGGGCTGCAGGTGGCGGGCGCCTCACTGGAGGATGTCTTCCTCCAGCTCACCGGGCGGGAGTACCGGGCATGACGACGAGCAAGATCCCGGCGCCACCGGAGCAGGCCACCGGGCCGGACACCCGCAGCCGGGGAGCGAACTGGCAGGGCTTCCGCAGCCTGTCCCGTGCCATGTTCCGCGGCTTCGTCCGGGACCGGGCTGCCCTGTTCTTCACGATCCTGTTCCCGGTGCTGTTCCTGCTGCTGTTCGGCTCCATCTACAAGAGCAGCACCACCCCCAAGATCAGCGTGGTCGAGGTGGGCCGGGTGAGCGTGCTCGACCAGGCGCGGGCAGGCAGCCACGGCCAGCTGGACAAGCTGCTCACCGTCACCCACAGCACCAGCCTGGCCCACGCCCTGAACGAGGTCCGGCAGGCCAACGTCGACGCCGCCGTGCAGCAGCAGGGCGGCCGGCTCATCGTCCACTACTCGATCGCCGATCCCACCCTGGCCGCGGGGATCACCAGCGTGTTCTCCGGGATCGTGCAGGCGGCGAACCAGGCCGCCTCGTCCCGGCCACCGGCCTACCAGCTGACCGCCCAGCAGGTGGAGGACAAGTCGCTCAAGCCGATCCAGTACCTGACGCCGGGACTGCTCGGCTGGGCGATCGCCTCCGGTGGCGCGTTCGCGGCCGCCCTCACCCTGGTCGGATGGCGCAAGAACAAGCTGCTGCGCCGGCTCCGGCTCGCCCCGGTGGGCACCGCGTCCATCGTCACCGCCCGGATCGCGGTGAGCGTCGCGGTCGCGATCGTCGAGATGTTCGTGTTCATCGCCATCGCCACCACCCCCTATTTCGGGCTCAAGCTCACCGCCTACTGGTGGATGGCGATCCCGGTGGTCATCTGCGGCACGCTCGCCTTCATGTCCATCGGGCTGCTGGTCGGGGCGCTCGCCAAGTCCCAGGAGGCCGCCACCGCCCTGGTCAACCTGATCGTCTTGCCGATGGCGTTCCTGGGCGGGGCGTTCATCCCGCTCGCCTTCGCGCCGCAGTGGATCGTCAAGGTCTCCTACGTGATGCCGCTGCGCTACCTGGTGGTCGGCATGCAGAACGTGATGGCCCGGGGCGACGGCCCCGCCTCCGCGCTGCCGGCCATGGGCATCCTGCTCGCGTTCGCCACGGTGCTCACCGTGATCGCGGTCCGGGTGTTCCGGTGGGACGAGATATGACCCTGTCCTTCCGGTAAGCTCGGGAACGCCGACGACACCGTCCGGGAGAGATCCCGCACCGCCAGCGCGGGGCGCCGAAGGGGCAACCTCCCCGGAACCTCTCAGGCATCAGGGACCGGACGGGACAGGCATCTCTGGAGTCGTGGTGCCCCAACGGCGGGGGCGATGACAGAGGGGGAGGACCCTGACCCGGGTGCCCGGCACCCGGTGGCTCCCCTCTGGAGGCTCCATGGACTTCTCCGCACGCCACATCGGGCCGTCCCCGGCCGAGCAGCAGCACATGCTCGCCGCCGTCGGCTACTCCTGCCTGGATGACCTGACAACGGCCGCGCTGCCGCCCTCGTTCGCCAGCACCGGCGCCGACCATCTCAGCCTGCCCGCCCCGCTGTCGGAAGCGGAGGCGCAGGCCGAGCTGCGCCGGCTGGCGGGCGAGAACACGGTGGCGACGTCCATGATCGGGCTCGGCTACTACCCGGCCATCACCCCGGCCGTGATCCGCCGCAACGTGCTGGAGAACCCCGCCTGGTACACCGCCTACACGCCCTACCAGCCGGAGATCTCGCAGGGGCGGCTGGAGGCCCTGCTGAACTTCCAGACGATGGTCGAGGACCTGACCGGGCTGCCGGTGGCGGGTGCGTCCCTGCTGGACGAGGCGAGCGCCGCGGCCGAGGCGATGACCTTGGCGCGCAGGCAGGCGGGCAAGGGCAGCATCTTCCTGGCCGACGCGGACTGCCTGCCGCAGACGCTCGCGGTCCTGGCCACCCGCGCCGAGCCGCTCGGCATTGACCTGGTCGTCGCGCCCGTCACCCCCGAACTGGTGACCGCCCAGCCGGACGGGGAGCTGTTCGGCGTCCTGCTGGCCTATCCCGC
>DATIXO010000253.1:0-13976 GCA_035518495.1 Streptosporangiaceae bacterium | reverse complement strand
ACCCGCACGACCGCGGCCCCAAGGGCACCCATCACGGAGCGGTCATCGCCAACGGAAACCTGTACTGCCCGCAGACACCCCGCACACTGCTGGAACTCGTGCCCCTGCCGCCCGCAGCCTCCGGCGAGCAGGCCGCCGAGCTGGCCCGGCACAAACTCGGCCGGCACACCGCCGGCGACGCCGACGGCTACCACCGCGTCACCTGCCCCGCCACCGCCGGCAAGATCCGCTGCCCGCTCCGCCCGGACTCAATGCTGCTCAGCCGGGACCGGCCCGAAATCCTCACCCCGCCAGAACATCCGCCCGCCTGCTGCACCCAGCAGACCATCACCGTGCCACCCCAGGTGGCGGCCAGGACCCGGCAGAAACACGACTACCCCTCGCCGCAATGGCGGCGGTCCTACCGGCGGCGCACCGCCGCCGAGCGCGTCAACGCCACCATCAAAGACACCGCCACCACCAGCATCGCCCGCGGCTGGTGCCGCCTCACCGGCCTGGCCCCGCTCACCCTGTGGATCGCCTGCCTGCTGGCAGTCCGCAACCAGCGCATCCTGGACGCATGGGACGCCCGCCAGGACGACAACGCCCGGCGCGCCGCCGCAGGCCTGCCGCCCCGCACCCGCAAACGGCGCCGCACCAGCCTCGCTCAGCTCGCCAGCGCGCCATAACCACCCGGCACCGCCAGCGCCGTCGCCGCACGCAGCACCTCCAGCAAGCCCGCCCGCCAGCCAGCACCGCCCGTGCGTGCTCACACCTGCCAACCGGCACCGATAATGCCTGCAGACTGGCCCGCGGCAGCACCGCAGCCCGCACAACAATATCCTCATCGAGGCTGGCAACAGACTGTCAGACCCAAATGTGAACATGGATGCTGGCGAAGTGTGAATACCTCTTGGCGCGCCTGGCAGGACTCGAACCCGCGACCGGCTGCTTAGAAGTTCATAGGCAATGTCCTCCTGACCATGCCCGCCGCAGGTCAGTGCAGATATGGCGTGCCCGTGAACGACCGTGATTCACCGCTGATCAGCGTCCGGCACGCCACGGGCACGGCGGCACGCAGCGCGTGATCCTGAATTGCGCACCTGCGCACGCCTGCCCTGCCTGATCATCCTGTCCGCCGTCGACCCGCCCGCCAGGGAGCAGGCCAAGCCCCACGGGTCAAGATGTAGCGCCCAACTGGACGAACGATCTTGACCCGTGGGGCTTGGCCTGCTGGGCTTGCCCTGGGTCGATGGCGAACCGGATCATCAGGCCTTACCCCACCCCTTACCGGCGCCCGGCACCCGTACACTCCTTGCTGATCATCCCAGAGTCAGAGCGCCCGGCGTGGGCGTTACGATCGGCCGTCGCTGGGTTATGGGCCATACGACGCGCGTCTCCCTCGTCTCCGGCGGGCCGGTACGGCTCGCTGACCAGGGCACGGGGTCGGCCGCCGTCTCCTGTGCTGCGCTGCGTCTCCCCCGTCACGCGCGGTCTCGTTAGCAAATCACCTGGAAAGGCCCGGCGGACGGCACCGGGGTACCGGCCGTGGGCACGAGGTGCGTGACCACGCGCCGCATCGGCGGCGCCAGCCGCCCGGTCACCTCCGTGCTGACCCATGTCGACCCGCCCAGGACCTGGGGCGTACGCGGCACCGACGGCCCGATCCGGGCGACCGTCGGCGTCGTGGTCGAGCCGGTCACGGACTCCCGCTCCCGGCTGACCATCAGCGTTGACTTCACGGGACACGGCATCGGCAAGGTCCTGGTGCCGCTCGTGGTCCGCCGCGAGGCGCGCAAGGAGATGCCGGAAAACATCGCCGCTCTCAAGCGGCTGATCGAGGAGGAGGGGTAGCGGGCTGACAGGGCTCAGTCGATGATGACGCGGAGCTGGTCGCGTGCGGCGGTGAGTGCCTGCTCGACTTCGCGCCTGGTGCCGGCCTGGGCGAATATGAAGCCGAGGTACTGGTCTCCGTCCGGGAGCGGGCGGACCCGCCGCCCGGCGGGAATGGTGATGGTCAGGCCGGTGATCCCGGGTACGGCCGTAGCAGTGTGGCGGCCGTGGACGGCGCGCAGCACGCCCGGGTGCGGCACGGGCAACATATACACCCCGGCGGCCGGGGCCGGGTCGCGGCTGACGGCGGGGAAGGGCTGGCCGAGGGCGCTGGCGAGGATGAGTTCTTCCAGGGTCGTGCCGCCGGGGAAGCGCAGTACGCGGGAACACAGGCCGCCGATGGAACGTGCCGCCAGCTCGAGCATGGCGGGCCTGGCCCGGCCGCCGCGCTGATCGATACGCAATTCGGCGTGCACCGGGCCGCGGGTCAGGCCGAGCGCGCGTGCCGCCCGCCCGGCGGTGTGGATTGCCGCGTCGAGGACCGGGCCGGGCAACTGGGAAGGGGTGACGAGCAGCGTTTCCTCGAAGGTCGGCCCGTCCGGGGTGCGGGGCTTGTCGAAGACGGCGGTGACAGTCAGGTGACCGTCGTCCAGCAGGGCGTCGATGCTCAGTTCCGGTCCGGGCAGGTACTCCTCGACGAGCAGGGGCTCGGTGCCTGGCCGCCGGGCGGCGGCCAGGACGTGCCGGATCCGGCGGGCCGCGGTTACGGCGGCGGCCGGATCGTCGGCGCGCAGGACTCCCTGGCTGGCGCTGAGCGAGACCGCCTTGACCACGCACGGGAACCCGACCGCCTCGGCCGCCCGCTGGACGGCGTCGTCGCCGGCGGCGGCCACGATCTCGAACCTCGGCTGGGGGACCCCCGCGGCTGCCCAGCGCTGTCGCTGCCGGGCCTTGTCGGCGGCGTTCCGTACCGCCTCGGCCGGGTTGTGCGGCAGCCCGAGCCGCGCCGCCACCGCCGCTGCCAGCTCAAGCATCGGGGTGCCCGCGGCGATCACCGCGGCGACCGGGCCGCAGCGGGCCGTGACCAGGCTGGCGCTGGCGTCGGGGTCGCCGGGGTTGACGGGGATGACCGGGTGGCCGCCCAGTGGCAGCGCGCCGTCGCTGCCGATGACCAGGTCCAGGCCCATCCGGGCCGCCGCGAGCAGGAAGTCGGCCGCGCGGTAGGTGCGGGCGGGCACCAGCAGCAGTACCCGCGGTCTCGCCGGTGCCGACAGTTCCGGGGTGGTGGCCGTCATCGTTTCTCCGGGGAGAAGAACGGGTCGGTGCCCGCCTCGTGGTCGGTGGTGTCGGTCAGCCCGGTCATGGCGGGCAGGCGGGCGCGCAGCAGCGGCTCGATGCCCTGCCGGATGGTTACCTCGGCCAGGCTGCAGCCCTGGCAGCCGCCGTCGAGCCGGATCCGGATCCAGCCCTGGTCCGCACCGGTGACGGTCACGTGGCCGCGGTGGGCGGCGATCGCCGGATTGACCTCCGCGTCCAGCACCTGGCGGGCAGCCTCGGCAAGTCCGTCGGCGGCCCCGGGCGGGGATCCGGGCGGGCTGGTGCCTGGGGTGACCACCCGGACGGCGGTGACCTGGGGCACGGCGGCGCGGACCGCGGCCTCGATGCGGGAGGCCAGCGGGAGCGCCGCTCCCGGTGACCCGGTCACCTCCAGGGTCACCACGCCGTGGGCGTCGGCGGCGGCGACCCGGATGGCGCCGCCGCGTGCGATGACCGATGGCAGGACGCTGCGTTCCAGCGCGGCCGTCACCCGCGTGGCCAGGTCGATCACCGGCCAGCCTCCCTGCTGGCCGCCTCCGGGGCCGGGCCGCTGGCCGCGGCGTCGAGCGCGGCTTCGAGGTCGGCGATCAGGTCCGCGGGCGCCTCGATGCCGATGGACAGGCGCAGCAGGTCGTCCGGGACCGGCGACGACGGGCCCTCGCTGCTGCGCCGGTGCTCGATCAGGCTCTCCACCCCGCCCAGCGAGGTGGCCCGCTTGAACACCTCCACCTCGCGGAGCACCGCGTGCGCCTGCGGTGCCCCTCCGGCCAGCCGGATGGACAGCATGCCGCCGAACCCGCCGTCCATCTGCCGGGCCGCGACCTGATGCCCGGGGTGGTCCGGCAGTCCGGGGTAGAGCACTTCGGCCAGCGCGGGGTGCCCGGCGAAGCGGGTGGCGACGGCCAGCGCGGTCTCCGAGGCGCGCTGCACGCGCAGGAACAGGGTGCGCATGCCGCGCTGCAGCAGCCAGGCCTCGAACGGGCCGGGCATCGCGCCGGCGTTGCGGCGCCAGGACCGGATCCGCTCCCACAGCGGGTCCCGGCGGGCGGCCAGCACCGCGCCGGCCAGCACGTCGCCGTGCCCGTTGAGGTACTTGCTGGCCGAGTGCACCACCAGGTCAGCGCCATGCTCGAACGGCCGGGTCAGCACCGGCGTCGCCACCGTGTTGTCCACCGCCACCCGGACCCCGGCCGCGTGCGCCAGCTCGCAGACGGCGGCCAGGTCGGTGACCTCCCACATCGGGTTCGCCGGGGTCTCCAGCCACAGCAGCCGGGTGCGGCCCGGCCGGATCGCGGCGGCCACCGCGCCCAGGTCCGCGGTATCGGTGAACTCCACGTCCAGGCCCCAGGTCAGCGCGAACTCGGCCAGCCACTTGCGCACTCCCCAGTACAGCACCCGGGAGACAAGCACGTGATCACCGGGCAGCAGCGACTGGAACACCGCCGTGACGGCCGCCATCCCCGAACTGAACAGCGCGCACTCACCGCCCTCCAGCGCGCCCAGCAGCCGCTCCGCGTGCTCGGAGGTCGGGTTGTCGGCCCGGGTGTAGACCCGGCCCTGCGGGTAGCTGCCGTCCGGCCGCTGCTCGTAATTCGTAGACAGGCTGATCGCCGGCGCTATGGCGCCCGTGGCCGGGTCCGCCTCGCCTAGGCCCTGCGCCGCCAGGGTCTGCGGGGACAGGGATCGGTGTTCCATCAGGCCGTGCCTCCGTTCATGACGCTGCTTGTCAGCGGTTCTCGTGCCGCCGCAGGCCCGGCGAGGTCGCCGTGCGCCTGGCGGCCCACCTTCACGGTGCCCTCTCGACGGTGAGGACCTGGAACGCTCCGGTTGCGGGACAGGCCCGCCGTCCGATGGCCTCAAGGAAGCGGCCGGCGTGCCGGCTGCCAGGGAACGTCCCGGGCAGGATCAGCGTGCCGTGCAGCTTCACCTGGCCGTGGGGCGCGCCGAGGGCGCGCAGCTGGCGGCGGGTGAGGAACCGGGCGGCCTGCCAGGGCGGCCGGCGCAGCTGGCGGCGCCGGGCCAGTCCCCAGGGGCTGCGGCGGTTCAGCGCGCCGATCACGACCCGGCCCCCGGGCCGGGTCACCCGCGCCAGCTCGGCCACCAGGGCAGCGGGGCTGGCGGCGAACTCGCAGACGGTGACCGCGATGGTCACGTCGAAGGCCTCGTCCCGGAAAGGGAGCTCGCCGGCGTCGGCCCCCAGCAGCGGCGCCCGGACGCGGCGCCCGGCGACGGTGAGCATGGCCGGGTCGAGGTCCACGCCTGCGAGCCGGGCGGCGCGGCGCTCAAGGGCGGCGGTGAACCGGCCGGTGCCGCAGCCGGCGTCCAGGACCCGCAGGCCGTCAAGCCGGCCGGCGGCCCGCTCGATGGCCGCCAGCTCGATCGTGGATGCATAGCGGCCCCACCGGGTGTCAAACCACCGGTCATAGGCGGCCGGCGCCAGGCGGGCGCCGCCTCGCCCGCGGTCCTGCCGGGCACCCGGGCCGGACTCAGCCATACCCGCCTGCCTCTCGTCCCAGGACACGGCACCGGGCCGGCCGGGGGCACTGGCAAGACCTCACCGTCACCTTCTCGCGCAACTCTTCTCCCAGCCGATGCTAAGCCGCCGCACGGGCCCGCCGGGGCGGCTCGCCGGCTACCCGCTGTCCGCCGCCGGCCTCGGGTGGGTCTCGGTCATGAACGCCCAGGCGAGCAGCCCGGAGGCGGCGGTCAGGATAGCCGCGACCCCGATCGCCGCGTCCAGGCTGGCGATGGCGGCGGTGATGCCGCCGATCAGGGCGCCGATGGCGTACCCGGAGTCGCGCCACAGCCGGTAGACGCCCAGTGCTGATGCCCGCCAGGCGGGGTGGGCGGCGTCGCTGACCGCGGCGAGCAGCGTGGGGTAGACCAGGGAAGTCCCGGCGCCGAGGAGGAAGGCGCCTGTCAGCCCGGCGGCCAGGGCGCGGGAGATGCCGGCGGTGATGACGGCCAGGCCGGCCGCCTGGATGAGCATCCCGGCCACGATGGGAGGCTTGCGGCCGATGCGGTCGGCGAGGTGGCCGGTGGCGATCATCCCGGCGGCCCACATGAACGGGTACAGGGCCTTGATGTAGCCGACCCCGGTGACCGACACGCCGTGGTCGACCAGCAGGACCGGGAGGATCACCCAGACCAGGCCGTCGTTGAGGTTGTTGACCAGCCCGGCCTGGCTGACCGCGGCCAGGGTCCGGTCGGTCCAGGAGACCCGCAGGAAGATCTCGCGGAACGGCGGGTGCGGCCCGACCGGGCGGGGGTGCTGGCGGGCCTCGGCGGCGGCCCAGGGGGCGGTGTCGCGGACCGCGAGCACCGACAGGGCCAGCCCGGCGATGGCGTAGCCGGCGCCGAGCAGTTCCGGGGCGGGGCGCAGTCCGAACCCGGTGGCCAGGTAGCCGGTGGCGAGCGCGGTGACGGCGACGCCGAGGTAGCCGGCGGTCTCGTTGATGCCCAGCGCCATGCCGCGGCGGGCGGGGCCGATCAGGTCGATCTTCATGTTGACCGTCATCGACCAGGTCAGGCCCTGGTTGACGCCGAGCAGGACGTTGGCGGCGATCACCCAGGCCCAGCTGGGCCCCCAGGCGAGCATGAACGGCACGGGCAGCCCGATGACCCAGCCCGCGACCAGGATGGCCTTGCGGGTGTGGCGTGCGGTGAGCGCGCCGCCGACGGCGTTGGTGATCGCCTTGGTGAGCCCGAAGACCACGACGAACGCGGCGATGGCGATCTCGCCGAGGTGGAACTGCTCGGCGCCGACCAGCGGGGTGACGGTGCGCTCGGTGCCGACCATGCCGCCGACGAAGAAGTTCACCACCGCCAGCAGGAGGAACTGGCCCAGGTTGGCCCGCAGTCCCAGCCGTACGTCCGGCCCGCCGGCGGCGGTCAGGGCGCCGGGTCCCTGCTGGGTCACGCGCCCTCCTGAAGCGGCTGCCCGGTGGCGTCGGCCCAGTCCCGGGGGCCGCCGGCCAGCACCGCCAGGCCGCGGTGCCCGGCCCGCTGGAGCAGGCTGGCGGCGGTCATGGCCCGCTCGCCGTGGCCGCACATCACCACCGCCCCGGCAGGGGCGTCCTGGGCATGGGCGGGCAGGCTGCCGAGCTCGACGTGGACCGCGCCGGGGACGTGACCGGCGGCGTACTCGGCGGCCTGCCGGACGTCCAGCACCGGGCGGCCGCCGGTGCGGCCGGCGGTGACAAGCCCGGTTGTCTCGGACGGGCCGCCGTCGGCGTGCCAGGCGGCCATGCCGCCGTCCAGTTGCCCGGCCAGGTTCTCGTAGCCGATCTTGAGCGCCTGCCAGGCGACCTCGGCCGGGTCCTGGCCGCCGGCGAGCACGAAGCCCAGCGGCACGCCGGCAGGCACGACCCAGCCGAGCCAGGTGGCGAACTGGTCCCGCAGCGGGATGGAGACCGCGCCGGGGACGTGCCCGGCGGCGAAGTCCGCGACGGGCCGCACGTCGACCACCTGGCCGCCACCGCTCATCAGGGAGCGGAGGCCGGCCGGGGTGAGCGGGGCCAGGCCCGGGGTGCCGGTGACCGGGGCGGGGCCGGAGCGGTTGACCTCGGCGAGGCGGTCGAAGTACGCCGGGTAGGAGCCCAGGCTGGCCAGCAGCCGGCGGGCGAAGGTGTCCTCGTCCGGCGCGGCCAGCAGCGCGTTGGTCGCCTTCTCCGCGCCGATGGTGCTGGTGCGGGCCGCGCCGGGCGGGGCGGAGCAGAACGACCCGGCCCCGTGCGTCGGCCACACCGCGGTCGCGTCCGGCAGCGTGGCCAGCCGGCGCAAGGACCGGTACTGGGCGCGGGCCAGCTCCTCGGTGTGGTCGGCGCCGAGCAGGTCGGTGCGGGCGGCCGACCCGACGATCAGCGACCCGCCGGTGAACACCCCCAGCTCCCGGTTCCCGTCCAGCAGCAGGTAGGACAGGTGCTCCCCGGTATGGCCCGGGGTGGCCAGGGCGCGCAGCGTCAGCCCGCCCAGGTCCGTCTCGTCCCCGTCGGCGAGCGCGATATGCGGGAAGGCGCGGTGTCCGGCCGCGGCGGCCAGCACCGTGGCGCCCTCGTCGGCGGCCAGCTGCACGGCCCCGGTCAGGAAGTCGGCGTGCAGGTGCGTGTCGGCGGCGAACGCCACCGTCAGGCCCCGCTTGGCCGCCGCTTCGCGCAGCGCGCGCAGGTCACGGGAGGCATCGACCGCCAGCGCCCGGCCGTCGCCCAGGCCGGCTAGGTAGGCGGTATTCCCCAGGCCCTCGTCGGTCAGCGGGATGAGGTGGTCACGGGCATAGTTCACGGGTCCTCCGCAGCGGGCAAGATCGGCTCTGCGATGATGCTACAATATTCCAAAGGATATTGGAGAAGACTTGGTGGATGAGCACGCGCGCAAGATGGCCCTGTACGAGCAGTTCGCCCGGGTCGGCAAGGCCCTGGCCAACCCGGCCCGGCTGGAGCTGCTGGACCTGCTCGCCCAGGGCGAGCGCAGTGTCGAGGACCTGGCCGCGGCTGCGCGGATGAAGACCTCCAACACCTCCGCCCAGCTGCACGCGCTGGCCGCTGCCGGGCTGGTCGCCTCCCGCCGGGACGGCGTCAGGATCTACTACCGGCTCGCCGGTCCCGAGGTCACCGCGCTGGCCGGCCAGGTGCAGGACTTCGCGGCAGCCCGCCTCGCCGAGGCCGAGCAGGCCGCCCGGAGCTACCTCGGGGACGTCGCCGCGCTGGAGCCGGTCGCGCAGGACGAGCTGTTCCGCCGCCTGGGCGAGGGGCAGGTCCTGGTCCTGGACGTGCGGCCCGAGGCCGAGTACGCCGCCGGCCACATCCCCGGCGCGGTCAGCGTGCCCCACGACCAGCTCGCCGCCCGGCTCGCCGAGCTCCCCGACGGCACCGACATCGTCGCCTACTGCCGCGGTCGCTACTGCGTGTTCGCGCCTGACGCGGTCCGGCTGCTGCGCGCGCATGGCTTTCCCGCCCGCCCGCTTGAGGGAGGGCTGCCCGGCTGGCGGATGGCCGGGCTGCCGGTCACCGCCGCCGCCAGCGCATGACCCCGTCGCCGGGGGAACCCGTGGTAATCGACGGCGGCGACCTCGCCTGCGTACGGCTGCTGCTGGAGCTGCGGGACCGCATCTCGCGCCTGCCCGCCGGAACGCTCATCCACCTGACCGCCTCGGACCCCGCCGCGCCGGCCGGCCTGCCCGCCTGGTGCCACCTGACCGGCCACGCCTACCTCGGCGCCGTTCCCGCCGCCATGCCGACATACGCGCTGCGCACCACCTCCGCCCCCGTCACTACCGACCCGGCTTCTCCCTGGCGCCCCACCTGAACTAACCGCGCACGCACAACAGGCACACTGACCAGCAGCCTGCCGGCGGGTGGACCAGCCATCACGTCCTGGCACTTCACCAGTGGCTTACCTCGAGGACGCATCCCCTGCCGACCGGCTCGTTGACTGAACACAGGACCTTGGGCGTTTTGTTTACTTGAAGGTGTATATAAGTGAAAGTACACTCACGTGTAAGTAAGGTTATGGAGGACCCGATGGCTGAGGAGAGACTAGAGCCGCAACCTCGCCTGCGCCGTGCGCAGCGCCGGGAGCAGATCCTCGCCGCCGCGACCGAAGCGTTCGCGCGCAGCGGGTTCGCGGCAACCAGCCTGGATGACATCGCCGCGCAGGCCGGCATCACCCGGGTGATCCTCTACCGGCACTTCGACTCCAAGACCGACCTGTACCAGGCGGTCCTAGACCGTATGTGCGCCCGCCTGGACGCCCACGTCGAAGAGCCCGTCGGTGGGTTCACCGACGCCAGCATCGACGGGCTCCTGCAAGCGGCGGCCGAGTCCCCGGCCGGATTCCGGCTGCTGTTCCACCACGCCCTGCGCGAGCCGGAGTTCTCCGAACGCATCGAGAAGTTCCGCGCCGACATCACCGCCGCCGCGTACCTGCAGATCTCCGCGTTCATCCCGGACGAGGCCCTCGCCCGCTGGGCGGCGCAGCTCGCCCCGGCAGTGGCGATCGAGGCGATCACCGCGTGGCTCGACGCCGACGAGCCCGAGCCCGCCCGGGCCGCAGGGCGGGTGCGGCAGGCAATCATGGGCGCCATCGGCGCGGTCACCGCCCCCGACGCTGACTGCTCCCTCCCCAGCCCCGCGCACCCAGAAGGACCACCATCGTGAGCACATCCAACGCACCAGCCTGCGAGACCCCGACCGCCAGGCAAAAGCGGGTGTGGGACAAGTCCGCCCCTGGCTACGACAAGCAGATCGCCTTCTTCGAGAAGATCCAGTTCGGCCGCGGCCGGGAATGGCTCGGCGAGCGCGCGCACGGCCGGGTCCTGGAGGTCGCCGTCGGCACCGGCCGGAACCTGCCCCACTACCCGGCCCGCGTGACCATCACCGGGATTGACGTGACCATCACCGGGATTGAGCTGAGCCCCGCGATGCTCGCCATCGCCCGCCAGCGCGCCGACGGTCTCGGCCGTGACGCCGATCTCCTGGAGGGCGACGCCGAGCACCTGCCCTCCGGCGACGCGTCGTTCGACACCGTCGTCTGCGCGCTCTCGCTGTGCACCATCCCCAGCCCCGCCACGGCGATCAGCGAGATGAAACGCGTCCTGGTCCCGGGCGGTCGGCTGCTGCTGCTCGACCACATCGGCAGCACCTGGCCGCCGGTCTACGCCGCCCAGTGGCTCCTCGAACGGATCACGATCCGGGCAGCCGGCGAGCACTTCACCCGCCGCCAGCTGCCCCTCGTCCAGGCTGCCGGATTCCAGGTCGTCGAAACCGAACGGCTGAAGGCCGGCACCGTAGAACGCATCCACGCGGTCAAGCCCGCCTGACCTATGGCCCCGGCCTGCTCGCATCCGCCGCCAGCTGGATCGCATTACACGGGGCTGACCAGCGATGTAGCCGTGGCCGGTCAATGGGACGGCCTCACCGGCTCAGCGGGTGGCCGTGTCGTCGGCGATCGCGTGGATGCCCGTGCCGGGACTTCCGCGCGATTTCGTCTGGCTGCCGCGGCGCGGACGAAACGTGACCGCCACCCACCCAGCCCGCGAGCCAGGGTTTAGCCTCCGGGACGGCTGCTGCGCTCCGGACTGCCGCTGCAAGGCGAAGACCACCATGCGCAGGCGCGCGATGCCATGAGGGCCGCCCGCTCCCGCAGCTCCGGCGGGTACCGGTGCGGGGACGACTTGCTCCTGCTCGTGGACTCGGTCATGACTCCCTACCTTCCCCAGTTCAGGAGCCTCCAAGATCACCGGAACCTTTCAGTCGAAGACCGCGTCGTAGGTGGCCCGCTTGACCTGCTGGCCCTCGGCCAGGCCCAGCGCCGCCGCCGCGGCGCCTGCCCAGCGTCCCGGGGCTTCGCCTGCCTGCGCGGCGCTCAAGTAGTAGCCGCCCGCGGTCCGCTCGGCCCCCGCCGCCTGGCCCCGCCAGGCGTACTCCAGGTCGAACCCACTCGCAGCGGTCACCACCACGCCCACGACTTCCGCAGCTCCCCTATCGGCGGCCAGCCACCGGACCAAGATCAGTGATTTAACTGCAATGGTCGCGGGTTGAATGGATCACGAGGAAAGCATAACGAGAGGGGCGACCAAGATCATGACGATAAAGATCATTTAGGCGGGGGCAGCGCAAGACGAATACGCGAGATCACCAGCACAAGATCCTTAAGAGATCGGCACGGAGTCGAAAACGCAGTTTGCGCAGACCCAGCAAGGGCGAGAGGGCTCCTATCAGGGCCATTTAGTTAATTCGGCTCATCTTCGAACACATCTTCGAATTGCGTGCTATAAGACCAGCGAGAACCTTCCTCTACGTCTTCAAGGGCGGCTCGCTCCGCTCACCGCAGGTACCGCTGGTGGGTGGCGTGCGGCTCGGCCGCCAGCTTCCGGGCCAGGATCTGCGCGACCTTGGCTAACTGCCCGCTGCCCGGCCTGGCAGCCGTTCCCCCGTCTGCGGGTCGATCATGTTGTAGGCCGCCATGTAGGGCTCCCTCGTTACTACCTGGTCGTCACGCAGGCCCAGGGCCTCGGCGCCCTTGCCGAACCAGCGGCCGTCCGGCTCGTTCTGCTGGGCTGCGTTCATGTAGTAGCCGCCGCCGGTCTTCTCACCGCCGGCCGCGGCGGAGCCAGTAGCCGCCGCCAGGTGTCCTCCCGGGCCCGCTGACCTGGCCCGGGCGTCCAGGACCATCTGGTGGTAGACGACGTCAGACAGCCGACGCTTGAGACATCTCATCGCTTCCCTGGGCGTCTTTCCGGCCGCGACCTTGCGGTCGTAGTAAGCGCCGCCGTGGCGGAGCTGGACGACGGCCATGATGTGCAGGACCGGGTTGATCTGCCGGTTGCCCGCGCGGGAGAGCCGGTGGCGGACCTGGTCCCCGGAGGACGCGTCGATTGGGGCGGTGCCGTTCCAGGACGCGAAGTGCGCCTTAGAGGGGAAGCGCGCCACATCCCGCGCCTCGATCAGCAGCCGCGCCGCCCCCGACGGGCCAATCCCGTTTAAGCTGGTCAAGGTGGTGCCGGTGGCCTGGAGCAGCTCCCGCAGCTGGGTGTCCGCGGCCTTCGTGCGCTGCTAGATGCGCTCCAGGTCGCTTACCAACTCGGCCGCCCGCCGCCGCGCCTCCCCGCGGCATCAGGCGGCCGGACGGCGGTCAGCAGCTGTCTGGCCTGCGCCGCGAACAGGGCTTTCATCGCCCCGCCCGGAACGAGCTCCAGCGCAGCCCGTGCAGCTGGGAGATCATCCGGGTGTGGGTCCTCGCCCAGCGAGCGGCGCCGGTCAGCCAGGACCCGCAGCACCGCCAGCTGCTCATCCTCAACCACCGGCCGCAGCCCCGACATTGCGGGTGGACGTCGGTCCAGGCGGGTCGGCAGGGATGGAGCGCGGTGGGTACGCACAAGCAGGCGATCGCGCTGCGGGACGCGGTGCTAGCGGGCGGGGAGTCGTTCGCGATCACGCGGGCCATCGTGGCCGAGGTGTATCCGGACGGGCGGCTGCTCACTACGAGGGCGAGGACCCGCCCGGATTCCGCGAGCACGCCAGGGCGCGGCTCGGGCTCGACCCGGCTGACGATGACCGGTGGGAGCCGACCCGGGCGTTCTGGTGGCCGGCCAGGCTGTTAGACGTCACCCTGTGCGACCCAAGCGGGTGGCCGCTGTGCCAGGAGTGATGTCGCCAGGAGGGCCTGGGCGTGGCGGATCTCGTCCGCCGGAGACCTTCTTGGGGGCGTGGATCTGCCCAGGTCCACCGAGCTGAACCGCCCATGATCATCTTGATGCATCGGTGTGTAGTCGAAGGCCAAGCAGAACCGAGGATGGCAGAGGCGACGGAACCATGCAGATTGCAAGATCATTTACAGGCTTGAGCAGCACCAGAAGAAACGGCAAGCAGGCGACCACGGCTGGCTGTCGGCGGCGCCGGTCTGGACAGCCGAACGCTCCTCAGAACGGTGCCGTGAGCAGTAACGCCTGCAAAGAATTTGTCGCGCCGAGGCTGGCACCTGGGCGTACGGTTCAGCTGTGAACTTTGAGGTCTCACCCTTGTCCGGGCTGCTGCACGCGGCCGTGGGGCCAGTGCCCGCGGGCACCTGGACCGATGAGGGACTGCTCGTGCCGGACCTGTCCGTGACGGCGGCACACCTGGGGCTGGTCCGGACGGGGGAGAGCTCACCCTGGCTCGACGAATACGTCAAGCAGTACCTGACGTCTGCTGACTACGCTCCGCCGTCCTGGGTGGGCAAGGGGCCGGTAGTAGTGTCCTGTAGCCATGCACGTGGAGATGCGCTGGCATCACCAGGACGGAGTGCGGCTGCCGGTGGCGCTGTGGTGTCCCGGCCCGGGTTACCGGATGATTTCCAGCGGCGTAGCGGGC
>DATIXO010000252.1:0-3024 GCA_035518495.1 Streptosporangiaceae bacterium | reverse complement strand
CACCAGCTTGATCGCTGCCTCGTTGGCCTCGGCGCCCGAGCTGGCGAAGAAGACGCGGCCTCCCCGGGGGGGTATGGGGGGGCGGGCAGCCCCTCCCAAGGGGGGTCTGGGGGGATGGGTCTCTCCCAAGGGGGGTCCGGGGGGATGGGTCCCCCCGGAAGAAAGAGCGGGGGGGTCTGGGGGGGTCGTCCCCCCGAGAAGATACAGGATCCGCTCGGCCAGCTCGATCTCGCGCTCGTGCAGGAACAGGTTGGAGGTGTGCGCCACCTGGGCCACCTGGCGGCTGACCGCCTCGACGATGGCCGGGTGGGCGTGCCCGAGCGAGCTCACCGCGATCCCGGCGATCAGGTCCAGGTACTCCCGCCCGTCGGCGTCCCATACCCGGCAGCCCTGCCCGCGGCTGATGGCCAGCGGGGGCACGCCGTAATTCGGCATGAGCGCCGCCTCGAACCGTTTCTGGAGGGCTTCGGTCTCGCTCATGTGTCATCTCCCGGAAGGACCATCGTGCCGATGCCGGAGTCGGTGAAGATCTCGAGCAGGACGGCGTGGCTGAGCCGGCCGTCCAGGACGTGCGCCTGCGGGACGCCGCCGCGCACGGCGGCCAGGCACGCCTCCATCTTGGGAATCATCCCGGCGGACAGGCCGGGCAGCAGCCGCTCGAGCTCGGCCGCGGTGAGCTCGCTGATGACGTCGGCCGAGGACGGCCAGTCCCGGTACAGGCCGGCCACGTCGGTGAGCACCACCAGCTTGGCCGCGCCCAGGGCCACCGCGAGCGCGGCCGCCGCGGTGTCCGCGTTCACGTTGTAGACCTCGCCGTCCCGGCCCGCGGCCACGCTGGAGACGACCGGGATCCGGCCGTCGGCCAGCAGCGCCCCGATCGCGCCCGGGTCGGTGGCGACGATGTCGCCGACCAGGCCGATGTCCACCGGTTCACCGTCCACGACCGCCAGCTTGCGGACCGCGGTGAACGTGCGCGCGTCCTCCCCGGACAGGCCCACCGCGAACGGGCCGTGCCGGTTGATCAGGCCGACGATGTCCTTGTTCACCGTGCCGGAGAGCACCATCCTGACGACCTCCATCGCCTCCGGCGTGGTGACCCGGAGCCCCGCGGTGAACGCGGACTCCACCCCGAGCCGGTCGAGCTGCGCGCTGATCTGCGGCCCGCCGCCGTGCACCACGACCGGGCGCAGCCCGGCGTAGCGCAGGAACACCAGGTCCTGAGCGAAGGCCAGGCGGAGCTCCTCCTCCGCCATGGCGTGCCCGCCGTACTTGATCACCACGGTCTGGCCGTGAAACCTGTTCAGCCAGGGCAGCGCCTCGATCAGGGTGGCCGCCTTGGCCGACGCGTCCCCGATCCTGCTCTCGGTCACGGTCATGTGGAGTAAGCCCTCATGTCGAGTAAGCCCTCATGTCGAGTAAGCACTGTTCTCGTGCACGTAGGCGGTAGTCAGATCGGTGGTCAGGATGATCGCCGAGTGCGGGCCCGCGGACAGGTCCACGGTGATCGTCACGTCCTTCGGCGTCAGGTCGACCTTCGAGCGCTCGTCGCCCGGAGCGCCGTGCCGGCAGACCCAGACTCCGTTGATCGCGACGTTGAGCCGGTCTGGCTGGAAGACCGCGTCGGTGGTGCCGACGGCGCTGAGCACCCGGCCCCAGTTGGGGTCCTCCCCACCGATGGCGCACTTGAGCAGGTTGTTACGGGCCACGGCGCGCCCGGCGGTCACCGCGTCGGCCTCCGAGGCGGCTCCGACCACCTCGATGCTGATCATCTTGTTCGCGCCCTCGGCGTCCAGCTGGAGCTGCCGGGCCAGGTCCGCGCACACCTCGGTGAGCGCCAGGGTGAACTCGGTCCGATCCGGCTTCACCCCGGCCGCCCCGCTGGCCATGACCAGCACCGTGTCGTTGGTGGACATGCAGCCATCGGTGTCGAGCCGGTCGAAGGTCGTCGCGGTGGCCGTCCGGAGCGCGGCGTCCAGCCGGGACGGCTCGAGGTCGGCGTCGGTGGTGAGCACGCACAGCATGGTGGCCAGGCCGGGCGCGAGCATCCCGGCCCCCTTGGCCATCCCGCCGATGGAGTACCCGTCGACGCGGCGGAAGGCGATCTTCACCACGGTGTCCGTGGTCCTGATCGCGTCGGCGGCGGCCAGGCCGCCGGCCCGGGAGGCTTCGGCGACGGCGGTGTCGACGCCGGGGAGCAGCTTGTCCATCGGCAGCCGCTCGCCGATGAGCCCGGTCGAGCAGACCGCGATCTCGCCCGCCGAGTCTTCGATCGCGGCGGCCAGGTGCTCGGCGGTGGCGTGCGTGTCCTGGAACCCGGCCGGCCCGGTGCAGGCGTTGGCCCCACCCGAGTTGAGCACCACGGCCCGGACCCGGCCGCCCTTGACCACCTGGCGGGTCCAGGTCACCGGGGCGGCCTGCACCCGGTTGGTGGTGAAGACGGCGGCGGCGGACCGCGACGGCCCGTCGTTCAGGACCACGGCCACGTCCGGCTGGCCGGACTTCTTCAGCCCGGCCGCCACTCCGGCGGCCCGGAAACCCAAGGGGGCGGTGACACTCAAGGGGACACTCCGTGTGCGGTCAGGCCGGCCATCTCCGGCAGGCCGAGCATGAGGTTGGCGATCTGGATGGCCTGCCCGGCCGCGCCCTTGACCAGGTTGTCCAGGGCGCAGACGACGACGGCGCGGTCGGCGTGCGAGTCGGCCGCCACCTGCAGGTGCGCGGCGTTGGAGCCGAGGGTGGCACCGGTGACCGGCCACCGGCCCTCGGGCAGCACGTGCACGAAAGGTTCGGCGTCATAGGCGGCGCGGAGCGCGCCGCGTAGCTGGCCGACGGTGGCGGCCGACCTGGCGGTGCAGGTGGCCAGGATCCCGCGCGGCATCGGGGCGAGCGTCGGCGTGAAGGACACTGATACCGGCGCCGGGGCAGGCACCCCGGCCCGTTCGGGATCAATGTTCTGCTCGATCTCCGGGGTGTGCCGGTGCGTGCCGCCAACCTGGTAAGCGGACATCGACCCCATGACCTCGG
>DATIXO010000251.1:0-22884 GCA_035518495.1 Streptosporangiaceae bacterium | reverse complement strand
AGGTGACCGACGAGATCGCCGCCGCGCTGGCCGGTGCCGACGCACCCCTGGTCGTCACGTCCTACCTGGGACGGGACCCGGCGGCGGTGGCCGCCCTGACCGAGCTGTGCGAGCTCGCGGGCATCGGCGTGATCGAGTCGGTGCCGATGTGGATGAACTTCCCGGCCGATCATCCGCTGCACCTGGGCTACCAGTGGAGCAGCACCACCCAGAATCCGCTGCTTGCGGACGCGGACGTGGTGCTGGTGGCCGGCAGCGATGTGCCGTGGATCCCGGCCGCCAACCGCCCCTCGCCCGGCGCCCGGATCTACGTGCTGGACATCGACCCGATCAAGGAGCACATGACCCTGTGGCACGTCCCCGCCGCCCGCTATGCCCGGGCCGACCTGGCCACCGCGCTGCGGCAGGTGACGGCCAGGCTGCGGGAGCGGGGTGGGCTGGACGCGGCCAGGGTGGCCGCGCGGGCCGGGCGGCTGGCGGCGGTCCACCGGAAGCAGCGCGAGCAGTGGGCGGCCACGGAACGGCCGGCCGGCGACGGCACGGTCACCGCCGAGTACCTGGTCGCCTGCGTGCGGGAGGCGATCGGTCAAGACGCCATCGTGCTCACGGAGGCGATCACCAACTATCCCGTCGTCTGCGAGCACCTGCTGCCCAGCCGGCCCGGATCGCTCATCGGCAGCGGCGGCAGCTCACTGGGCTGGTCCGGCGGCGCGGCGGTCGGCGCCAAGCTGGCCGCCCCCGACCGCACCGTGGTGAGCCTGGTGGGGGACGGCTCGTTCCTGTTCGGCGTGCCGGCCTCGGCGCAGTGGATGGCGCGCCGGTACGGCGCCCCCTCGCTGACCGTGATCTTCGACAACCAGGGCTGGGCCGCGCCGGTGATGTCGGCGCTCATGGTCCACCCGTCCGGCGCGACCGCGGCCGTGGGCGGCGGGACCGGCTTCGCCCCCGAGGTGGACCTGCCGGGGGTCGCCGCCGCGGCGGGCGGCGCCTACGCGGCCACCGTGTCGGAGGCGGGCAAGCTCCCGGTCGCCCTCGGCCTGGCGCTCGCCGAGGTCCGCCGCGGCCGGTCCGCCGTGATCAGCGTTCATGTACCACCGGCCGCCCCGCCGCCGCCCGGACCTCACCACCCGGCCCCGGTCGATCCCGGGCAGAAAGGGGACTCCCCATGGCCCGGCTAGACAACAAGGTCGCCTTCATCACCGGCGGCGAGAGCGGCATCGGCCTGGCCACCGCCCGGCTGTTCGCGGCCGAGGGGGCCCGGGTCCATCTGGCCGGGCTCCGCGCCGGGCCGCTGGCCGACGCGGTCACCGAGCTGGGCCCGGACGTGGCCGCCTGCAGCGTCACCGACGTGACGGACGAGGGCCAGGTCATCGCGGCCGTGGACCAGGCCGTGGACCGCTTCGGCGGGCTGGACGTGCTGTTCAGCAACGCGGGGATCAGCGGGTCCATCGCCCCCATCACCGAGTACCCGACCGACGTGTTCCGGCGGGTGCTGGACGTGCACGTGCTCGGCGCCTTCCACCTGCTCAAGCACGCGTGGCCGCACCTGCGCGACGGCGCCAGCGTGATCATCAACTCCAGCGTGGTCGGCCTCACCTCGGACGCGGGGATCAGCGGCTACGCCACCGCCAAGCACGCCCAGGTCGGGCTGATGCGGACGGCGGCGAAGGAGGCGGCCGCCCGCGGCATCCGGGTCAACACCGTGCACCCGGGGCCGACCGACACCGAGTTCCAGCGCGACATCGAGACCACGGCGACCGGCGCGCCGCCGGACGTGGCCGCGCGCATCTTCGACGCCCGGATCCCGCTGGCGCGCCACGCCTGCCCCGAGGAGATCGCCCGCTCGGTGCTGTACCTGGCGAGCGCCGACAGCTCGTTCATGACCGGGGCGACCCTGGCGGTGGACGGCGGCATGCACATCTGAGCCCGGGGCCGTCACAATGCCCCTATGACACTGCTCGTCCTGAGCGCGCGCGAGCTGCCCGGCCTGCTGCCCTACCCCGAGGCCGTGGCGGTGATGCGGCAGGCGCTGGCGGCCCACGCCCGCGGCGAGGCCTATCAGCCGCTGCGCAGCGTGATCCGGCCGGCCGGCGCGGACGGCCTGATGGCGCTGATGCCGTCCTACCTGCCGCCGCCGCCCGGCCAGCCAGCGGAACCCGGGTACGGAGTCAAGGCGATCTGCATCAGCCCCGGCAACCCGGCGCTGGGCAAGGATTCCCACCAGGGCGTGGTCCTGATCTCCAGCGCGGGGACCGGCGAGCCGCTGGCGCTGGTGAACGCGTCCACGCTCACCGAGATCCGCACCGCCGCCGTGTCCGCGCTCGCGACGTCGCTGCTCGCCCGGCCGGACGCGACGGAACTGGCCGTCATCGGGACCGGGGTGCAGGCGCGCGCCCACATCCAGGCTCTGGCGGCGTGCCGTGAGCTGACGGGCATCCGGGTGGCGGGCCGCGAGCCCGGCCGGGCCCGGCGGTTCGCCGCCGACGTCGCCGGGCTGGTGGCGGTGCCGGTTGCCGCGCACGACAGCGTGGCCGGTGCGCTGGCGGGCGCGGGCATCGTGGTGACCGCGACCACCTCGGCGGTGCCGGTGCTCCAGCGTGGCTGGCTGGCACCGGGCGCCCACGTCAACGCGGTCGGCGCGTGCCTGCCGCAGGCGCGTGAGCTCGACACCGCGACCATGGCCGCCGCCGCGCTGTTCGTCGACAGCCGGGAGTCAGCGGCCCACGAGGCCGGTGACATCCTGCTCGCCATGGCGGAGGGCGCGATCGGGGCGGCGGACATCCGCGGCGAACTGGGCGAAGTGATCACCGGCGCGGTGGCGGGACGGGAGGACGGCCAGCAGATCACCGTGTTCGAGTCACTGGGCCTGGGGGTCGAGGATCTCGCCGCGGCCGCGCACGCCTACCGCCGGGCCCGCGCGGCCGGCGCCGGCACCGCGGTGGACTTCTGACGGTCCCGGTGATCACCGGCGGCTCATCGCAGCCCATGATGGGGTAAAGGCCGGCCCGCCGGGGAAGGTGTGGTCACGTGGCGACCGCGATTGCCGTCGTGGCGGCGCTCAGCGCCGGTTTCTGCTTCGCGGTCGGCTCCATTGTCCAGCAGGGGGTCGCCCGGCAGTCCGGCGAGCAGGCGCTGCGGTTCGCCCTGCTGTGGCACCTGGTCCGGCAGCCGCGCTGGGTCGCGGGCGTCGCGCTGGAGGCGTTCTCGTTCGCCCTCCAGGGCCTGGCGCTCGCCTTCGGCCCGCTGGCGCTGGTGCAGCCGATCGCCGCCACCGACGTGCTGTTCGCGCTCCCGCTGATCGCGCGCAGGTCCGGGCGCCGGCTCACCAGGCAGGACATCGCCGGGGCACTGACGGTCACTGCCGGGATCGTCGTCTTCCTCGCCGTGTCGCCGCCGACCAGCGGGGTGAGCGCCCCGGCGATCAGCGCCTGGTTCCCGGTGTTCCTGGCCGTGGGCGGCCTGGCCGCGCTGGCGGGCGTGATCGCGCTGCGGGTGCGGGGCAAGCTGCGGGTCATCTGGCTGGCCGCCGCCGCCGGCGCCCTGTACGGGCTGCTGGACGCGCTCACCAAGAGCACCGTCGACCTGCTGTCCAGCATCGGCCTGGAGACCCTCGGGCAGTGGGAGCCGTACGCGCTGATGGCCACCGGCGTGCTGGGCGCCCTGTTCGGCCAGAGCGCCTTCGGGGCCGGCGCGCTGTCGCTGAGCCTGCCGGTCATCGACACCCTGGAGCCGGCCGCCGCGGTGGTGATCGGCGCCGGCGTGTTCGGTGAGCAGCTCGCCTCCTCACCGCTGCAGCTCGGCTTCCAGCTGGCCGGGGGGGCCGCGGCGGTGGCCGGGATCGCGATGCTCTCCCGCTCCACGATCGTGGAGGCGGAGACCCGCACGGCGCCCGAGCCGGCCCCCCAGGCCTGAGGCCCGGGCCACCGTGGTGACCCTGGGTGGCGCCCGGGCCGACGCACCGGTAGGCTCGCGCCATGCGAGCTAGCGCCCTCCTGCAGTGGTGGCGCCGCCGGTAGGCGGTGACTGGCTCGCGTGCAGCGCACAGCAAGGAGCGACCGCCCGGCAGCGGCGGTCGCTTCTGACTTTCCCGGGCCGGGCCTCACCCAGGGAGCATCAGGTGGATCCGGCAGCAGAGGCTGATCAGGCGGGCCCGGCGGGCGCCGCCGTGACAGAGACGGTGACCGCGGGCGGGGTGCGTGTCACCAGGACCGCCGAGCCGTTCGGCGAGCAGGCGCTGGAGACCGTCTGCGCGCAGGTGGAGACGGTGCGCGGCGGCGTGCTCAGCTCGGGCATGGAGTACCCGGGCCGCTACAGCCGCTGGCATCTGGCCTACGTGAACCCGTGCGCCGAGATCGTCACCCACGGCCGCCGGATCCGCGCGCGGGCGCTCAACGCACGGGGCGCGGTCCTGCTCCCGGTGCTCGGCGCGGCCCTGCTGCGGGTGGGTGAGGCGGTGCGGGCCGCTCCCGGCGCGGACAGCGGGCCGGCGGGACAGGTGGAGGTGCTGATACCCGAACCCGCCGGCGTGCTGGCGGAGGAGGACCGGAGCCGCCGGCCCACCGTCTTCTCCGCCCTGCGCGAGGTGGTCGCGGCCATGGCGGGCGAGGACCCGCACCTGGGGCTGTACGGCGCGTTCGGCTACGACCTGGCGTTCCAGTTCGAGCCCGTCCAGCTGCGCCGCGAGCGGCCCGGCGACCAGCGTGACCTGGTCCTGCACCTGCCCGATGAGCTGTACGTGCTCGACCGCAAGCGCGAGACGGCCATCCGGTACCGGTACGACTTCGCGGTGGCGGGCGCGTCCACCCGCGGCCTGCCCCGCCACACCCCGCCCGCGCCCACCGCCGCTGCCGGTGACCACGCCGCTGCCGGGCCCGTCCCGGCCGGCCCGGAGCCCGGCTCCTACGCCCGCATCGTCGAGCAGGCCAGGGAGCGCTTCGCCCGCGGCGACCTGTTCGAGGTCGTGCCCAGCCACGCCTTCCACGCGCCGTGCGCCTCCCCGGCCTCCTTCTACCAGCGGCTGCGGCAGCGCAACCCGGCCCCCTACGAGTTCTTCTTCAACCTCGGGGAGGGGGAGTGCCTGGTCGGCGCGTCGCCCGAGATGTACGTGCGGGTCGCTGGCGACCGGGTGGAGACCTGCCCGATCTCCGGCACGATCCGGCGGGGTGATGACCCGCTGGAGGACGCCGCCAACATCCGCATCCTGCTCGACTCGGCCAAGGATGAGTCGGAGCTGACCATGTGCACCGACGTGGACCGCAACGACAAGTCGCGGGTCTGCGTGCCCGGCAGCGTGCGGGTGATCGGCCGGCGGCAGATCGAGATGTACAGCCGCCTGATCCACACCGTCGACCACATCGAGGGCCGGCTGCGGCCCGGGCTGGACGCCCTGGACGCGTTCCTCACCCACATGTGGGCGGTGACGGTCACCGGCGCGCCCAAGACGTGGGCGATGCAGTTCATCGAGGACCACGAGCGGGCGCCGCGCCGCTGGTACGGCGGCGCGGTCGGCGTGATCGGCTTCGACGGCGGCATGAACACCGGCCTGACCCTGCGCACGGCGCACATCAGGAACGGGATCGCCACCGTGCGGGCGGGCGCGACGCTGCTGTTCGACTCCGACCCGCTGGCTGAGGAGCGGGAGACCGAGCTGAAGGCGCGCGCCCTGCTCGAAACGCTGGCCGACGGCGCCACCGGCACCACCGGCGATGCCAAACGCCTGGCGGCCTCCCCGGGCCCTGGCCCCGGCGCGGGCCCGCTGCCGGGCGAGGGCATGCGGGTGCTGCTGGTGGACCACCAGGACTCGTTCGTGCACACCCTGGCCGGCTACTTCCGGGAGCAGGGAGCGGCGGTGCTGACCCTGCGCGCCGGCCTGCCGATGGCGGCCCTGGACGGGTTCGGCCCGGACCTGGTGGTGCTGTCGCCGGGGCCGGGCCGCCCCGCCGGCTTCGGCTGCGCGGAGCTGCTGGCCCAGCTGGACCTGCGCGGGCTGCCCGCGTTCGGGGTGTGCCTGGGCCTGCAGGCGATGGTGGAGCACGCCGGGGGCGAGCTGGCGCTGCTCAGCGAGCCCGTGCACGGCAAGCCCGGCACCGTGCTGCGGACCCGGCGGGACGGCCCCGGCGCCGGCCTGCTGGCGGGCCTGCCCGCCGAGTTCACCGCCGCCCGCTACCACTCGCTGTACGCGGTGCCGGAGCAGGTCAAAGGCGGGTTCGAGGTTACGGCGGTGACCGCGGACCAGGTGGTGATGGCGATCGAGGACGCGGCGGCCGGCCGGTGGGCGGTGCAGTTCCACCCGGAATCGATCCTGACCGCGGGGGGCCGGACCGGCCACCAGATCGTCGCCAACGTGCTGCGGCTGTGCCGCGCCCGCGCCGCCCGGCAGCTGGTGACCTGAGGAGCGGTGTCCCCGGCGGCGGGTATGGTGCCGTGCCAGGGGAACGTCCAGCCCGAGGAGGAGATCCCACAGTGCGGTACCTTCCGCCCGGGGCGCGCGAGCCGGACCCGCAGTACCGGCAGCTGCTCGAGCGCATCCTCGCCTCCGGCGTGCCGGTGCCCACCCGCCAGGGGCCCGCCGCCCTCACCCTCATGCAGCAGACGATGAGCTTCGACCTGGCCAACGGCTTCCCGGTGATCACCGAGCGGAGCGTGCGGTCGTTCTGGCGCAAGCCGATCGGTGAGCTGTGCGCCTTCATCAACGGCGCCACCACCCTGGACGAGCTCGCCGAGTTCGGCTGCGACTGGTGGGGGGCGTGGGCCACCGAGCAGAAGACGTCGTCCCGCGGCCTGCCGCCCGGCCACCTCGGCCCCGGCTCCTACGGCGGGGCGTTCGCGCACTTCCCGGCCGACGGCGGTGAGTTCGACCAGTTCACCCACCTGGTGGAGCAGATCAGGGAGCTGCCGGGCGACCGCACCCACTTCGTTTCCCCGTGGATCCCGCAGTACCAGGTCCGCGGCCACGGCAAGACCCCGCGCACGACGATCGCGCCCTGCCATGGCTGGGTCCATGTCCGGGTCATCGGCGGCGGCCTGCACCTGCACATGTTCCAGCGGTCGGGGGACGTGCCGGTCGGCGTGCCGGCCAACATGATCCAGTACGCCGCGCTGCTGCTGATGCTCGAGCAGCTCACCGGGATCACGGCGGCCACCTATTACCACACCATCTCCGACGCCCACATCTACGCCGACCAGGTGGACAGCGTGAAGGTGATGCTGGGCCGGCCCGCCCGCACGCTGCCGACCGTCGCGCTGACCGAGGCGGGCGCGAAGGTGAGCGACATCCACGACTTCCGGGCCGAGCATTTCGAGCTGAGCGACTACGAGCCGCACCCGGCCATCTCCTCGATCCCGGTCGCCCCATGACCGCGCCGGCGGGCGGGCGGCGGCCCCGGCCGTGACGCTCTACTGCTTCGGCAACGCCCGGACCGACGACCAGCTCGCTGAGATGCGCCGCCTCGACGCCGCGGGCATCTGCCTGTTCTGCCCGGACGGGCTCGCCCGCCAGGGCCGGCAGCGGATCCTGCTGCGGACCCGGCACTGGGTGGTCATCCCGAACGAGTTTCCCTACCAGGGCACCAGCCTGCACCTGCTGCTGGTCCCGGACCAGCACGCGGGCGACCTGCTGGGCCTGTCCGAGGACGTCCGGCAGGACTTCTGGGAGGCGCTGGCCGCGGTGGCGCGCGAGCACCAGCTGAGCCACTACGGCCTGGGCGTCCGCAACGGCGACTGCCGCTACACCGGCGCCACCATCGAGCATGTGCACGCCCACGTGCTCGTCGGGGACGCCGCGGCCGCCGATGCCCCGCCGGTCCGGATGCGGTTCAGCTCCCGGCCGGACGGCCCGGCTGACGGCCAGCCGGACGGGTATCGACCCAGATCAGGCTGACCCCCGCCGCCCGCAGCACCTGCTCGCCGTCGAGTACGGAGTACTGCCCGGCGAAGTAGCACCGCCCGAACCCGGCCTCCGCCACCAGCCGCGCGCACGCCGGGCAGGGGAACGTGGTGGTGTACAGGTCGGCGCCGGCCAGGCCCAGCCCGTCCCGCGCCGCCCGCGCGATCAGCGCCGCCTCCGCGTGGATCGCGGTGGACAGGTCGGCCCGCACGCCGCGCGCGAAACCGTCCCGCGGGTCGCCGTTGAAATAGGGCGCGTACTCCGACGGGCCGTGCCGGTTCCAGGCGCAGCCGATCAGCTGGCCGTCCCGGGCGGCGACCGCTCCCACCTGGCGCCACCAGTCCGAGCTGCGCTGGGCGATCGCGCTGGCGGTGCCGATCAGCTCGCGGGGGAGTTCCGCGGCGCTGATCTCGCCGTCGAAGCTGACCGGGGCCTGGGCCGCCGCCCACTCGCGGTCCCAGCGCAGGAACGTGCGGTCGAAGACCACCGACCGGCCCGCGCCGGGGTCCAGCTGCCGGGCCAGGTCGCGGGTGATCTCCTCGTCCGGCATGACGATCTGGTCGCCGGTGAGGGCGCCGGGCAGATCCGGCGGCTCGACCACCCGGATCGTGGCCCGCGGCGCGGTGAGCCGCAGGTAGCCCGCGGCCCGCTCGGGCGCCAGCGCCCGGATGTCCTTGGCCAGGCTGGGATAGGCCTGCCGGAAGCCGCGGCCGAGCAGCAGGATCTCGTCCGCGTCGCGGTGGCGGCTGAGGAAGTCCTCATATCCGGCGTGCAGCACCGGCAGGTAGAGCAGGACCTGCTTCACCCGGGTGCCTGGCCGGCCCCGGCCGGCCCGGGCGGACCAGGCGCTTCGCCGGGCTCGGGCAGGCCGAGCTGGATCCGGCGGAGCCGGGCCGATGTGCTGACCGTCGCCATCCGCTCCAGCACCTCCACCCGCCCGCAGCAGTGCTCCTCCAGCTCGGCGATCTCGGCTGGGGTGTAGGTGTCCTCGGTCGCCACCAGCACGTCGGGGTGGGTCGCCTTGATCAGGGCCCAGTGCCCGTGCTGGAGCTCTTTGAGGGTGACCAGGCCCACTCCCCGCTGGTGGGTCACCATCCGGAGCCGCTCCATCTCCGGGACGGCGGGCCGGTGCGGCCCCTTGCGTGCCCGGATCTTCGCGTCGCTGTCGAGGCCCACGATGAGGAAGTCACCGAACCGCCGGGCGGCCTCCAGGTACATGGAGTGGCCTTCGTGGATGATGTCGAAGGAGCCGCTGGTCAGGACGACCTTGAGCCCGAGCGTCCGCAGCGCCTGCACGATGGCGGTGATCCGCTCATAGTCCGGCACGAACCGCAGCTCGAAGTTCGAGGCGTCGGCGAACAGGCCGCTGTTGACCAGCGCCAGCGTGCCGGGCGGCACGTCAGGCCGCAGCTCCGGTGCCCGTTCGCTCACCGGTGCACCCCGCAACCACCTGTTCACCGGCCCGATCATAGCGGGCGTCCCGGCCGGAGCGGAGCGACGCGCGGATGCCACGCGGCAGGCCCGGCCGGAAGGCCTGGCCTGCCGTTAGCCGCCGGTCAGGGCTCTTGTGAGCGCACCGGGGTTCCCGTCATCGGCCACTAGGATGTGGCGGTGACCTCAGCCGGATACCTGCGGTTTCCCCACTTGCACGGCGACCTGCTGACGTTCGCCGCCGACGATGACGTGTGGCTGGCGCCGCTCACGGGCGGCCAGGCCTGGCGGGTGTCGTCGGACCGGGCACCGTTGAGCTACCCGCGGCTGTCGCGTGACGGCTCACTGCTCGCCTGGGCCAGCGCCCGCGACGGCGCGCCCGAGATCTGGGTGTGCGGGCTGGACGGCGGGCCCGCCAGGCGGCTCACCTACTGGGGCGACGGCGCCACCAGGGTCGCGGGCTGGGCCCCCAGCGGGGAGATCATCGCGATCACCGCGGCCTGGCAGCCGTTCGACCGGTTCGCCCACGCCTACCTGCTGAGCGCGGACGGTGGCGCACCGCGCCATCAGGCGTTCGGCCCGGCTTCTGATGTCGCGATCGAGCCGGCCGGGACCGTCCTGCTCAACGGGACCTACGGGCGCGACCCCGCGTACTGGAAACGCTACCGGGGCGGGACGGCGGGGCGGCTGTGGGTCCGCCCGGGCGGGCCGGGCGCGGCGGGGGAGTTCAGCCGGGTGCTGGCCGGCCTGGGCAGCCAGCTGGCCAGCCCGATGCTGGTCGGGGAGATGCTGGTGTTCCTGTCCGACCATGAGGGCACCGGCAACCTGTACTCGTGCCAGCTTGACGGCAGCGGGCTGCGCCGCCACACCGACCACGACGGCTTCTACGCCCGCAACGCGAGCACCGACGGCCACCGGGTCGTCTACCAGTGCGCAGGCGAGATCTGGCTGCTGGACGGCCTGGACAGCGAGGCCCGGCCGGTGGAGATCTCCTTCGGCGCCGCCGCCCCCGCCGCCGCGCCGAGGCTGATGTCGGCGGAGGACCAGCTGGACGGGCTGTCCTGCGACGAATCGGGCCGCGCCAGCGCGGTCGAGGTCGCCGGGACCGTGCACTGGCTGACCCATCAGGACGGCCCCGCCCGGGCGTTGAGCGTGGCGCCGGGTGCCCGGGCCCGGCTGCCCACGGTCCTCGGGACGACTGGCCAGGTCCTGTGGGTGAGCGACGCCGGGGGCGAGGAGGCGCTGGAGATCGCGCCAGCGGCCGGGCCCGACGGCGGGCCGCCCGCGCCCCGGCGGCTGGCTGCCGGGCAGCTGGGCCTGGTGGAGACGGTGGGCGCCGCACCGGACGGGGCGACGGTGGCGGTGGCGTCCAGGGACGGGCGGCTGTCAGTGGTGGACGTGGCCACCGGTGGCGTGACCGTGCTGGCGCAGTCGCAGGACGGCCCGGTGACCGGGCTTGCCTTCTCGCCCGACTCGGCCTGGCTCGCCTGGTCGCACCCGGGCCGGCCGCCGCTGCGCTGGATCCGTCTCGCCCGGCTGGCTGATGCGATGATCGTGGATGTCACCGACGGCCGGTTCAGTGACTCCGAGCCGGTGTTCAGCAAGGACGGGCTGTACCTCGCGTTCTTGTCGCGGCGCAGCTTCGACCCTGTCTACGACGCCCACTTCTTCGACCTGTCCTTCCCGTACGGGTGCCGGCCGTACCTGGTGACCCTCGCCGCGCCGACCCCCTCGCCCTTCGCCCCCCAGCCGGGCGGGCGGCCGGTGGCGGACAACGGCGGCAAGCAGGCGGCAGGCGGCGGTCAGGCAGCTGAGGAGCAGGCCGCCGCGGACCTGGCGGCCGCGGCGCAGGCCGGCACAGCGCAGGCCGGCACGGGGCAGGCCGGCACAGCGCAGGCCGGCACAGCGCAGGCTGGGGAGCGGGCCGCCGGCGACGGGGACGGGGCGGCAGCGGCCCCACCGCGCGGGGGCCGGCCACCGGTCACGGTGGACATCGAAGGCCTGCCCGGCCGGGTGGTCGGGGTGCCGGTAGAGGAATCGCTGTACTCCAGCATGAGCGCCGTGGCCGGCGGCCTGGTGTGGCTGAGGAGCCAGGTGACCGGCGTGCTGGGCGAAGGCGCCGCCGACCCGGACGACGACCCGCCCCGGCCGGCCCTGGAGCGGTTCGATCTCGGCAAGCGCACGCTGTCCGGGCTGGTGGGGGCCCTCGACTGGTTCGCGGTCAGCGGGGACGGGAACCGGCTGGTGATCCGGGACGGCGCCACGCTGCGGGTGATCCCCGCCGAGCACCCGGAAGGACGTGACGGGCCGGATCCGGTGCAGGTCGACCTGTCCCGGGCCCGGTTCCTCGCCGACCCGCAGGCGCGGCGTGCGCACGCCTTCGATCAGGCGGGCCGGGTGGTGCGGCACGAGTTCTGGGTGCCGGACATGGCCGATGTGGACTGGGACGGGGTGCTCGGCACCTACCGGCCGCTACTGGCGCGGATCCGCACCGCCGACGACTTCGCCGATCTGCTCTGGGAGGTCTTCGGTGAGCTGGGCGCCTCGCACGCCTATGTTCGCGCCGCCGGGCCGCCCGGGCCCGCCCCCCCGGCGGCTGGCTACCTCGGCGCCGATCTCGCCCAGGCCGCGGACGGCAGCTGGCGGGTGGCGCGGGTCCTGCCCGGTGAGTCCTCCGACCCGCGCGCCCGTTCGCCCCTGACCGCCCCTGGCGCGGCCGTCCCGCCCGGGGCGACGCTGCTGGAGGTGGACGGGCAGCCGGTCGACCCGGCGGCCGGGCCGGGCCCGCTGCTGGTGGGCGCCGCGCGCAAGCCGGTGGAGCTCACCGTGTCCGACGGGGGGAAGCGGCGCCGGGTGGCGGTGATCCCGCTCGCCAGCGAGCGGCGGCTGCGGTACCAGGACTGGGTGGGCAGCAACCGGCGGCAGGTGCGCGAGCTGTCCCACGGGCAGGCGGGGTACCTGCACGTCCCGGACATGATGGGCGAGGGCTGGGCGCACTTCCACCGCGACCTGCGGGCCGAGATGGCCCTGGACATGCTCATCTTGGACGTGCGGCAGAACCGCGGCGGCCACGTGTCCGAGCTGGTGGTGGAGAAGCTCGCCCGGCGGATCATGGGCTGGGACCTGGGACGCGGCCTGCGGCCGGGCACCTACCCGCAGGACGTCCCGCGCGGGCCGGTCGTGGCTCTCACGGACGAGTTCGCCGGCTCGGACGGCGACATGATCACGGCCGCGCTGCGCATCCTCGGGCTGGGGCCGGTGGTGGGCACCCGCACCTGGGGCGGGGTGATCGGCATCGACGGCTGGTTCCAGCTCGTTGACGGCACCCAGATGACCACGCCGAAGTACGCGATCTGGCTGGACACCTACGGCTGGGGGGTGGAAAACCACGGCGTCGACCCCGACGTCGAGGTCGTGATCTCGCCCGCGGACTGGGCGGAGGGACACGATCCGCAGCTGGAGACCGCTGTCCGGCTGGCGATGGAGGCGCTGGCCACCAGGCCCGCGGCGCGGCCGCCGGACACCTCGGCGCGGCCCTCCCGGCGCCGGCCGCCGCTGCCGCCACGGTGACCTAGGCCAGCACCGTCCCCAGGGTGCGGCGGCCTATCCCCGCTATCAGCGGGTTGTCGGCCGAGTGGGCCAGGAACGCCAGTGACAGCGCGAGCGCCCAGCCGCGCGCCCGTGCCCAGCCGCCGTCGCCGGCCCCGTGCCCGCTGGCCGCGCGGTAGACGCCCAGGAAGCCGTCGTGGCAGTCCGCGGGCAGGAGCATCCACGCCACCGACAGGTCGGCGGCGGGGTCGCCGGCGGTGATGTCGCCGAAGTCGATCACGCCGCTGATGCGCCCGCGGTCGACCAGGATGTTGGCGGGGTGGAGGTCGCCGTGCAGCCAGACCGGCGGCCCGTCCCACAGCGGCGCCGCCACAGCGGCGTGCCACACCCGCGTCACCGCCCCGCGGTCGATCAGGTCACCCAGGATGGCGATGTTCTCGGCGACCGCCGGGCTGCGCTCCGCGAGCGGGATGCCGCGGTAAGGGTTGGGCGGCGCGCCAGGCGCAGCGGGGGCGTGCAGGGCGCCCAGGAAGCCGGCCAGGCTGGCCGCGGCGTCCCGCGGGTCGGCCGGCGGGCGGACGGCAGCGATCTGCCCGGGCAGATACGGCACGATGCTCCACGGCCACGGGTAGCCAGCGGCCGGCTCCCCCGTCCGCACCGGTGCCGGGACCGGCAGCGGCAGCCGGGGAGCGAGAACCGGCAGCCACCGCTGCTCGTGCACCATGAGCTCGGCGGCCACGGCCCGCCTCGGCAGCCGGACGGCCAGCTCGCCGCCGAGCCGGCACATGAGGTTGTCCCACCCGTTCGCCAGCACCTCGACCGGTAGCCGGGCCAGGTCCGGATGCTGGGCGGCCAGCAGCCGCCGCACCAGGCCCAGGGAGACGTGCATCTCGGCGGCGGGCATGCGGTGTGGTCCCACACGGCGACAGTAGCTGGAGCCGGGTGGCGCCGTGGGCGGCCCGCCCGCCTACAGCAGCAGGCCCATCACGATCGAGTCCCACAGCTCGCCGCTGGCGCGCCGGTACTGCTTGACGCGCCGCCCCTCTTCGGCAAAGCCGCACTTGCGGTACAGGGCGATCGCGGCCGCATTGTGCGCGAAGACCTCGAGCGAGAGCTTGTGCAGCCCGTGGTCACGCGCCCAGCCGGCCGCCGCCTGGACCAGCGCCGAGCCGACACCGCGGCCCCGCCATTCGCGGCTGACCAGCATCCCGATATCGCCGAAGCCGGCCCGGCTGACCTCGATGTGGATCATCCCGATGAGCTGGCCGCCGGCCACGGCCACCAGCGACCCGGCGGCGCTGCCCGCGAAGAGCGCGGCGCGCTCCTCCACATCGACCGGCGGCTCGGTCGCGATCCCGTCACGCTCCTCGGCCACGGCGGCGAAAATCTCCGCCATCGCCCACCCGTCGGCCGCCGACGCCTGTCTGACCGTGAACTGCGCCACCGCCCCATGCTCCCATCCGCCAGCGGGGCACGGCTCCATACTCACGGGGAGGGCCGCTCCTGCCCGCTGCCGAACGTGCCGGCGATGGGCGGCGTCCACCGCTCCATCGCGTCCAGCAGCCGCCCCGGGTCGGTGCCGGCCAGCACCATCGCCCGGTACTCGGCCCGGACGAACCGCTCGGCGACAGCGTGGTCGAAGAACGCCAGCAGCGGGCGGTAATAGCCGGCGACATCCAGCAGCCCGCACGGCTTGGCGTGCAGGCCCAGCTGCGCCCAGGTCACCACCTCGGCGAACTCCTCCAGCGTCCCGAAGCCACCGGGCAAGGCGACGAAGCCGTCGGACAGCTCGGCCATGGCCGCCTTGCGCTCGTGCATCGTGCCGGTGACCCGGAGCTCAGGCAGCCCGCGATGGGCGACCTCGTCATCCACCAGATGCTGGGGGATGACGCCGATCACCTCACCGCCAGCGGCGAGCGCCGCGTCTGCCACGTACGCCATCAGCCCGGTGCCGCCACCGCCGTAGACGACGCGCAGCCCGCGCCTGGCCAGGTCGCGGCCGAGGGCCCGGGCGGCGGCGGCGTACTCCGGGCGGGCGCCGGGATGCGAGCCGCTGAACACACAGATGCTTCTCACCCCGCTGACGGTAGTGGGCCACGGCGCGGCCGCGTACGGCCGGCTGATCGTGTTCGCTGGTGGTTGAACCCGCTGCCGCGGCCGGTCACGGTGCGACAGTGGCAGCATGACGCTGTTCGTGCTGGTGCACAGCCCATCGGCGGGCCCGGGTACCTGGTCACCGGTGGCCGGGAGGCTGACGGCCGCGGGCTGCGCCGCGGTCGTCCCTTCGCTGCTGGCGGTGGGGACGGGCTGCTGCCCCGGTGGCGTGGCCCGGTGCCTGCTGGAGCTCGCGGGGGATTGACGGCGTCAGCCGGTGGCCGGCAGCCCGAAATGGGGCAGGCAGGGCTCCAGGCCGTGGATCCGCACCGGCACCGTCCGGGCGGCCTGCCAGTCGGCGCGGGTCAGGCGCAGCCGGCGGGCCAGGGCCGGCCGGCCGCGCACGGCGTGCTGCTCGACGCCGTCGTCGCGGTACCCGAGCCTGCGTGATACGCCGAGCGAGGCCGCGTTGTCCGCGAACGCCATGGACATGGCCTGCCGGGCCTGGAGCCCTTCGAAGGCCAGCTGCAGCACGGCCGCCCGCATCTGGGTCCCGATCCCCTGCCCCTGGTAGCGGCGGCCGAGCCACGAGCCGGTGCTCACCTCGCGCAGCACCGCGAAGTCGCGGGCGCCGATGCCCTGGGTGCCGACCACCACACCGTCGCGGATCACGGCGAGCTCCAGCCGCCAGCCCGAGGGCCGCCAGGAGCCCCAGCAGGACCAGTGGTACTGCAGCGTGCCGCGGGCGCGCTCGTCCGGGGATGCGTCGGTCCAGGGGACCGTGAACGGCTGCACGTCCGGGTCGTGCACGCCGATGGCCGCCAGCTCGGCCAGCGCGGCGAGGTCGTCCGGGCTGGGCCAGCGCAGCTCCAGCGCCGGGGTCTGCAGCCAGAGGCCGGCCATCGGCCATCGGGGGGAAACCATGGCCGCGATTGTGCACCGCCCAGCCCGGTTCGGCACCTGGATTGTCGTGACGGTAGCGGAGGATGGGATCGTGCCGCTGCAGAACCGGGTCACGCCCACCGGCGAGATCGTCGCGGACCCGGGCCGCGGCCTGATGATGGGCAACCGTGGCTGCCTGCACGGGCAGGGCCGCGCGCTGGGCACCAGTCGCTGGCGGTCGCGGCTGTGGATCTGCTGCGTCCTGGACTGGAAGGGCGTGCGCCGCGACCCGATGCCGCCCGGGCGGTGGACGGCACTGTTCTTCCTCGATGAGGCGACCGCGCTCGCCGCGGGGCACCGGCCCTGTGCCTACTGCCGCCGCCAGGACTTCCGGGATTTCGCCGAGGCATGGCGGGTGGCACGGCGGCTGGCGCAGCGGCCGCGGGCCGATGAGATGGACGCGGTCCTGCACCGCGAGCGCGTCGACCGCCTGCGGCGGCAGGTCACCTACCACGCGGCAGCCGGTGAGCTGCCCGACGGCGTCATGATCCGCGCTGGCGGCCGTACCGGGCTGCTGCTCGCCGGGCGGCTGCGGCCGTGGTCATTCGGCGGGTACGGCGGCCCGGCGGAGGCGCTGGCGCCCAGCGCGGTCGAGGTGCTGACACCCCGGCCGGCCGTCGCCGTGATCGCGGCAGGCTACCGGCCGCTTGTGCACCCGACCGCGCTGCCGCCGGCCGGCCAGGCGCCGCCCGGGGTGCGTGCTCACGCCTACAGGGGCGCCTGGTAGCTGGCGACCCAGTGGGTCTGGATCCACTGCAGGGCGGCCGTCCAGGCTCCGGTCAGCTCCAGCACCCCGACACCGACCAGCATCGCCCCGCCGATCCGGGTGATCAGCCGGGCATGCCGGCGGGCGAAGCCGAAGGCCGTCATGCCGCGCTGGAACAGCAGCGCGACGATCATGAACGGGATGCCCAGGCCCAGCCCGTAGACGAACATGAGCACCGCGCCGCGCGCGGCCGTGCCCGAGGCCAGCGCCAGGCCCATGACCACACTGAGGGTCGGGCCGATGCAGGGCGTCCAGCTCACCCCGAACAGCGCCCCCAGCAGCGGCGCGCCAGCCAGCCCGGCCCGCGGGCGCACCGAGGGCCGGGCGATCCGGCCGGCGATGGGGAACCGGTCGAACACCCCGGCGAACAGCAGCCCCAGCAGGATGGTGATGCCGCCGAGGATCTGGGTCAGCCCGGCGGCGTGGGCCCGCAGCACCCCGCCGAGCCCGCCGAACGCCACGCCCTCGCTGGCGAACACGACCGAGAAGCCGAGCACGAACAGGGCGGTGCCCACCACCGCCCTGGGCCGGCCCGGGCTCGCCGCTTTCGCGGTGGCCGTCACCTTCACCGCCGTCGCGCCACCGCCCCGGCCGTCATCGGTCCCGCCGTCGTCCCGGCCCTGGTCCGTCCCGCCGCTGATCCGGCCCGCACCGGGACCGCCGGCGGCGGCCTGGGCTTCCTGCGCGTCCACTCCGGTCATCCCGGTGACATAGGAGAGATAGCCGGGGACCAGCGGCAGGACGCACGGCGATAGGAACGTGAGCGCACCCGCGGCGGCCGCCACCGGGACAGCCAGGATCAGCGGCCCGGAGAGGACCAGGTGCCCGACCCCACCGCCCATGACCCGCCTTCCTGCTCACCGATGTGGCACGCCCAACTTATCTCTCCCTGGCTGACGTGCCGCCCGGTTGGAATCCCCGGCCGGTTGACCAGGCCGTGCGAATGCCGCAACGATGTTGCCCATGCGAACCACGCCTCCCTTCCGTGCCGACCATGTCGGCAGTTTGCTGCGTCCCGCCGGGCTGCTGGCGGCGCGGGATGATTTCGCCGCCGGGAAGATCACCGCGGGCCAGCTGCGGGAGACCGAGGATCAGGCGATCGCCGAGGCAGTGGCGATGCAGGCGGACGTGGGCCTGCAGAGCGCGACCGACGGCGAGTTCCGGCGCGCGTCCTGGCACATGGACTTCATCTACCAGATCGGCGGCATCAGCAAGGCGCCGGGCAACATCGCGGTGAAGTTCCACAACCCCGGCGGTGACATCGAGTGGACCCCGGCCGCCCTGCACGTGGGCAGCCCGCTGCGGATGGACAAGACGATCTTCGGGGATGACTTCGGCTACCTGCGGTCGCTGGTGGGGCCTGGCGTGACGCCCAAGCAGACCATCCCGTCGCCGAACATGGTGCACTACCGGGGCGGCCCGGCCATGATCGATCCCACGGTCTATCCCGACCTGGAGCAGTTCTGGTCCGACCTGGCCGCCGCCTACGCCGACGAGGTGGCCCGGCTGGCCGCCCTGGGCTGCACCTACCTGCAGTTCGACGACACCTCACTGGCCTACCTCAACGACCCCGCCCAGCGGGCGGAGATCGCCGCCCGTGGCGAGGACGCCGATCACCTGCATCTGCGCTACATCCGCCAGGTCAACGCCGCGCTCGCGGGCAAGCCCGCCGGCCTGACCGTCACCACCCACCTGTGCCGCGGAAACTTCCGCTCCTCCTGGGCCGCCTCCGGCAGCTACGACTTCGTGGCCGAGGCCCTGTTCAACGACCTGAACGTGGACGGCTTCTTCCTCGAATACGACGACGAGCGCTCCGGCGGCTTCGAGCCGCTGCGGTTCATGCCCCCCGGCAAGATGGTCGTGCTGGGCCTGGTCACCACCAAGAGCGGCCAGCTCGAAGACCCGGGCGACATCAAGCGCCGCATCGCCGCCGCCGCCAAGCATGTCCCGCTGGACCAGCTCTGCCTGTCCGGGCAGTGCGGCTTCTCCTCCACCGTCGAAGGCAACACCCTCACCCGCGACCAGCAGCGCGCCAAGCTCGAGCTCATCGTCGCGGTCGCCAGCGACGTCTGGGGCTGACCGCCGCCTGATCGGCCCGGCGGCCGGTCGCGGCGCTGGGCTGCGAGAACGGCCGGGCCCCTCCTCCCAGCGGCGATACGCTAGCCTCACGGGCAACCAGGTGAAAGCGGCGAAGACGCAAGCCTGGCGCCTACAGGTAGCACCCGCGCGTCACCAGGCCGTTGCTGCCTGCGCCACGTGCCCTGGTCCAGGCGGCCGGTCCGGGGGAGTCGCCGATGCGGGCGGTTCGGTCAGTGAGGCGATGCACGCAGCGAGCAGGTGCCGCATCTGATCTTGTTCGCTGGCATCCAGCTTGGCCAGCATGTCTTGCTCGACGCGGCGAACCGCGGCGCTGGCCACCTTGAGCTGGCGGCGCCCGCGGGCGGTCAGCTCGGTCGGCAGGGCCCTGCCGACGGGTGCCCGTGCTGGGCGGAGAACGAGTCCCTGGCGTTCGAGGGCCTGCAGGAGCACGTTCATCGACTGCCGGGTGACGAAGGCGCCGCGGGCAAGCTCGGAGTTCGACAGTCCCGGTCGCTGGGCGAGCAGCTCCAGGCAGGCGTAGTGGGTGATCGTCATGCCAAGCGGCCTCAGCACGGCCTCCAGGGCAGAGTGCAGGGCGCTGGCGGCCGCCTTCAGCATGTACCCCAGGGATGTGTCCAGCTCGATTCCGGGCTCACCTTGACTCATGTCAGTAGTCTGACATACATTGTGGTGTGTCAGAAGACTGACATACCATGAGGAGGCGAGGATCGTGGCCGTTACCGGACCCGACTTCATTTCACTGCAGGTGCGCGATCTGGAGCGTTCCGCCGCTTTCTACGAGCGGTACCTGGGGCTGAAGCGCTCCGACGCAGGACCGCCGCACGCCGTCGTGTTCGGCACCAAGCCGATCGCGTTCGCCGTCCGCGACGTCGTCGCGGGCGTCGACCTGGACGCGATCGCGCAGCCGGGCCAGGGAATGGCGCTGTGGCTGCACGCCCCCGACGCACAGGACATCCACGACGCCCTCGCCGCCGCCGGCACGACGATCGTCTCAGCGCCCGTCGACGGGCCGTTCGGCCGCACTTTCACGTTCGCGGACCCCGACGGCTATCAGGTGACCCTCCACGACCGCGGCTGAGCCGGGCGTCCTGGTCTTCGGCGCGGCAGCGCCCTGAGCGGGCGACAAGCCGTTCACGCTGACCGTGATTCGCCCCTCCTGACCTGCCCTAGCCTGTCATAACCTGCTGGCCGTTCAGCCTGGACGCCGAGACATCACAGACCCAGTCGATCCCGGCCATCGGCCAACTGGCTGACTGTTTCCGCCCGTGTGTGAACAACCCGGGTTTGCAATGATCTTGGTACCTGCAAATCTGTCGCACACCCTGAGCGTGCGGCCCCGCGTTGTGTCGGACCCCGCTGGCATGCTTGCCGGTGTGCACCCCGATCGCCCCGCCGCCGGGCACCACCAGCGAGCCGTGCACCCGCCCGGCGATGGCGATTCCGCGCCGTGCCCGCGGCACCCGGCCGCGGCGCCAGGGCATGCAGGGGGGAATGCCAGCCGCGGCAGGCGGGTTGGTGGTGATGTGCCCGGCGTTCCCCACCGACACTTACGGGGAGTCCCATGAGGAGTAGCCGCAGCGGTGCGGCACGCCCGCCCGCGGGGCCACCGGGAACCGATTCGCCTCCGATTACGGAGAGTGACGACCCGCTTCGTGCCCGGCCCGGCCCACCGGCCGGGCCTGCGGCCGGCGGGCCGGGCGGAACCTGCCTGGGCAGCGAGGACGCCACGAAACCGCTCACCGAGCGGGACGCGGAAGCGCAGGTACACGGGATCTGCTTCAAGACCGGCCCACCCGGCCGGGTCGGGGTGGAACTGGAGTGGCTGGTCTGCGACGGCCTGGATCCCGCACTGCCGGTGGACCAGCAGCGCGCGGCCACCGCGGTAGCCCCGCTCAGCGCCGCCGGGGCGCTTCCCGGCGGGGGCATGATCACCACCGAGCCGGGCGGCCAGGTCGAGCTCAGTTCCGCACCCGCGGCGGGTCTGGGCGACTGCATCGCCATCGCCGGCCTGGATCTCGCCGCTCTCCGGCAAGCCATCCATCAGGAGAGTCTTTGCCTGAGCGGGCAGGGACTCGACCCGATCCGCCCGCCGCGGCGCGTGCTCGAACTGCCCCGCTACGCGGCGATGGAGCAATTCTTCGACCGGGCCGGCCCGTGGGGCCGGCTCATGATGTGCAGCACCGCCTCGGTCCAGGTCTGCGTGGACGCCGGCGGTGAGGGGCCCGGCTGGTCCGGCTTCCGCTGGCGATGGCACCTGCTGCACGCGATCGGCCCCGTGCTCGTGGCCGCCTTCGCCAACTCCCCGTTGCGCGGCGGCCGCCCGACCGGCTGGAAATCGACCCGCCAGGCCATCTGGGCACGGCTCGACCCCACCCGGACCCGCCCGCCCGCGCACGCCGAGCCGTCACCGGGCCACCGCCCTGGCCGGGCCTGGCCGCCGGACACCGACCCCCGCTCCGCGTGGGTCGACTACGCGCTCGCGGCCGAGCTCATGTGCGTCCGGCGGCCCGGCCAGCAGGACTGGTCCGCGCCCGCCGGGCTGACATTCCGCGACTGGCTGCGGGGGGCCGGTGAACGGCGGCCCACCAGCAGCGATCTCAGCTACCACCTGTCGACGCTGTTCCCGCCGGTGCGCCCGCGCGGGCATCTGGAGGTCCGTGGCATCGACGCCCAGCCGGGCGATGGGTGGATCGTGCCGCTGGCGGTGACGACGGCCCTGCTGGATGACCCGCTGGCCGCGGAGCAGGCGATGGCCGCGGCGGAGGCGCTCTGGCACCGGCCGAGGCCGGGCGCACGGGGCGCACCGCGCACGCCAGGACCAGGCCGGGGCGGCCACCCGGCCGGCTGGCACCCGGCCGGCTGGCATCCGGCGAGCCCGTGGTGGCTGGCGGCCCGGCACGGCCCGGCGCACCCCCCGCTCGCCGCGGCGAGCCGCCAGTGCTTCGCGGCGGCGCAGGCGGCGCTGGCCCGGGCCGGGGGCCATCCGGCGGCCCGGCAGGCGGTGGCCGCCTTTGCCGAACGCTACGTGCACCGGGACCGATGTCCCGCTGACGACCTGCTTGACCAGGCACGCACCGGCCGGGGGCGCCCCCTGCTCCCCGGCCGCACCCACATCCTGCTGGAGGACTTCAATGGCCAGGACGCCAAGGCATGACACCCCCGCTGGCGCGGCGGCAGTGGCCACCGGGGAGCTTGGCAGCGCGGACATGCCCGCCGAGATGCTGCGGGAGCAGATCGCCGGCTGCCTGCTCGCCGCCCGGGAGCGGACCCAGCTGCTGACCGGCTGCGTGGACGAGGGCGACCTGGTCCGCCAGCACTCGCCGCTGATGTCGCCGCTGGTGTGGGATCTCGCGCACATCGCCAACCAGGAAGAGCTGTGGCTGCTGCGGGCCGTCGGCGGCCGGGAACCGATACACCCGGAGATCGACCCGCTCTACGACGCGTTCGAGCATCCCCGCGCCGAGCGCCCCACCCTGCCGCTGCTGCGGGCCAGCGAGGCGCGCCACTACGCCGGTGAGGTGCGCGGCCGGGTGCTCGACCTGCTCGGGGCCGCCACCTTCTCCGGGGCGCGGCTGGTCACCGGGGGTTTCGCCTTCGGGATGGTCGCCCAGCACGAGCAGCAGCACGACGAGACGATGCTGATCACCCACCAGCTGCGGCGGGGGGCCCCGGTGCTGTCGGCGCCGGAGCCGCCGCCCGCGCCCGCCGACGCGCCCGGGCTCCCCGCCGAGGTGCTCGTCCCGGCCGGCCCGTTCACCATGGGCACCTCCAGCGAGCCGTGGGCGCTGGACAACGAACGGCCCGCCCACACCGTGCACGTGCCTGCCTTCTACCTCGACACCACGCCGGTGACCAACGGGGCCTACCTGCAGTTCATCGCCGACGGCGGCTATGACGACCCGCGGTGGTGGAGCGCCGCGGGGTGGGAGCACCGGCAGCGGGCGGGCCTGTCCGCGCCGCTGTACTGGCGGCGTGACGGCGGGGGCTGGGTGCGGACGCGGTTCGGGGTGACCGAGCCGGTGGCGGCCGCCGAGCCGGTGCTGCATGTGTGCTGGTACGAGGCGCGCGCCTACGCCGCCTGGGCGGGACGGCGGCTGCCCACCGAGGCCGAGTGGGA
>DATIXO010000250.1:0-2489 GCA_035518495.1 Streptosporangiaceae bacterium | reverse complement strand
CCTTCACGTGGATACCGTGCTGCTGAAGCGGCTGCATGTCCTGGTATTCATCGAGCACAGCACCCGCCGGATGCACCTGGGCGGCGTCACGGCGAACCCCACTGCGGAGTGGACGGTGCAGCAGGCCCGCAATCTGGCCCTCAGCCTCGGCGAACGCCTTGAGGGCGTCAAGTTCGTGATCCGCGACCGCGGATCGAACTTCACCCAGTCCTTCGACGCTGTCTTCCAGGCAAATGGCACCAGGATCTTGCGCACCGCCGTGCAGGCTCCACGGATGAACGCCACCTGCGAACGTCTCGTAGGCACCGTACGGCGCGAGCTCCTCGACCGCGTGCTGATCCTCGGCGAGGCGCATCTGCGCGCGGTCCTAGCCTGGTCCTTCGCACATTGGATTTCACTTGGTGAGCCAGCGGGGCCGGCTGATGTCGATGCCGAGGAGGTCCAGC
Organism: Streptosporangiaceae bacterium; assembly: GCA_035518495.1. Taxonomy (GTDB): domain Bacteria; phylum Actinomycetota; class Actinomycetes; order Streptosporangiales; family Streptosporangiaceae; genus UBA9676. The sequence continues at coordinate 2,043 of DATIXO010000250.1, read as the reverse complement.
AGCCGGGCCTGGACGCCGGTGGGTTTGGGAATCGTGGCGGGGTTGCCGTCGTGGGCGGGGATCAGGCGGAGGTCGGCGAGGGCCTGGAAGATGGTGCGGCCGGTGGGCCGGGCGGCGATGGTCCGGTAGCCCGGCAGGCCGGTCATCATCCCGCCGTGAGGGCGCAGGGCGTTGCGGACCTGCCGTTCGATCAGGCAGAAGATCAGCAGCGCCAGGCAGATCACGGTGATCAGGGCGGCGATCCGGCGGTTGGTCTTCAGGAACAGGGGGGCGACCGCGAGCGGGCCTTTGAACTCGCCGTAACGGCGTTCGACGACATGCTGGCCCTTGTAACGGCGGAAAACCTCCGCCGGGCCGGCCTGGCCTGGCTCCAGGTTCGTCAGCAGGGCGTACCAGCCGTCGGTGGCGGCCTCAGAGTCGAGCGCGGCCTGGTCAAAATGCCAGGACAGGGCTGGTTTGCCGGTGGGGCCGCGGCTGATCGTGGTGCGCAGGTACGCCTTGACGCGGCGCTGGGCGGCGATCGCGGTGACCCGGGCGGCGACCGCGCCGGTCGTGGGGTGAAACCGGGTCCCGGCCGTGCGCACCAGCCGGTCAAGGTCTTCGGTGGCCTTGGCGAGCTTACGCGCGCGGGCTTTGGCCGCGCCCGCGGCGCTGGCAGAGGAATACACCAGAATCCGGCGCAGATGCACCGGCGGGTCAGCCTTGCGCGGTCCGGCCAGGTCCATCCCGCCGTCTTCCAGCACCCGGTAGGTGCCCCGGGCGGCGGCGGGCTTCCCGGCGTCACGCCCGGCGATGTAGTCCACCGGCGTGCCCGCCCCCGGCGGGAGCGCGGCGAATAACCCGGCCGGGACCCGGGCCGCGGCCAGCGGCGCGATGAACCCCACCTTCTGGGCACCCATCGCCGCCGCGTTCGTGTAAGAGATCAGCTTCGAATCACCCACCAGCAGGAACGGCCGCGGCCCGGCGATCCGCCGCAGCGCGGTCATCGCCCCCACCACCTGCGCCACCTCCGCGGCCCCGCCCGCATAAGCGTGATGGAACACCGGGATGCCGCCGTCCCCGCTGACCGCCAGACCCGTCTGGATCTGCTTCAGATCCGGCCTGCGGTCCCTGGGATGCCCCCACCCCGGCGCCGGGTACTGCTCATCCACCTCCGGATAGGCCCCATACAGCGAAATCGAAGTGAGGTCCCAGTGCAGCCGGGACACATCCACCCCGAACTCAGTGATCGCCGCTGCCCCCACACTGCCAGTGATCTCATCCAGGTACGGCGCGACCGCGTCCAGCGCGCGGGCGATCCGGTCGTCATTGAGCAGCTCCGGGGTGATGCCATAGGCCTCATCCACGGCCATCGCCGCGGCCCACTCCTGCACCCGCACCATCGGCGCCGGCGCGGTCAGCCGGTTAGCCACCAGCGCCTCGATCACCTCCCCGTGGGAGATCCAGGCCACCGGCCGGACCGGGCACAGCTCATCGATGATCTCCGCGATCCGCAGCCGGCGCCCGAACTCCGCCACCACCGGCAGCGCTCCCAGCCGCTTTTCCAGCAGGCGGACCACCGCGATCTCCGCCCGGGCCCGCCCGCGGCCCCGGCCAGTCCTTGACATCCCGCTCACGCCAGACATCAACCAGCAGCCAGGCCAGCCATTCCCCGCACGTCACACAAGGCCGTAACGACCCAGCAGCCAGCCCATCATCCAGCCGCAGCATCAAACCCCATGTGCGAAGACCGGGCCTAGCCGAAGCCGGCATCACCGAGCACGCCGCCGAATTCCTCGTCCAGGAGCAGATACGCGACGGCGTGGAAATGATCGTCGGCGTGAGCCACGATCCTTCCTTCGGCCCCCTGGTCCTAGCCGGCCTCGGCGGCACCACGGTCGAGGTCGTCGGCGACGTGGCCGTGCGGATCACCCCGCTGTCCAACACCGACGTCGATGAGATGCTCCGCTCGCTGCGCTCCTACCGGCTGCTCACCGGCTACCGCCAGACCCCGCCGCTGGACGTGGCCGCCTTCGCCGAACTGCTGCACCGGGTCAGCAACAT
>DATIXO010000249.1:0-70643 GCA_035518495.1 Streptosporangiaceae bacterium | reverse complement strand
GGCCGCGCAGAGCCCGGGCCAGCTCATCGCCTTCCGGGTGGTGCAGGGCGCGATGGGCGCGATCATGGTCCCGCAGGTGCTGGCCGTCATCCAGGTGATCTTCCCGCCCGCGGAGCGGATCAAGGCGCTGGCCGGGTTCGGCGTGACGGCGGGCCTGGGCACCATCAGCGGGCCGCTCATCGGCGGGCTGCTCATCGGCCACAACCTGCTCGGCCTCGGCTGGCGGCCGATCTTCCTGATCAACGTGCCGGTCGGGATCATCGCGGTGGCCGCATCGGCGGTGCTCGTCCGCGAGTCGCGCGCGCCCAGCCCGCCCAGGCTCGACCCGGTCGGCACCGGCCTGGTCACGGTCGCGCTGCTGCTGCTGCTCTACCCGCTCGTGCAGGGCCGCCAGCTCGGCTGGCCCACCTGGGCGTTCATCGCGATGGCCGCCTCGGCGCCGGTGTTCGCGCTGTTCGTCTGGTACGAGCGGATCAAGGAGCGCCGGGACGGCTCCCCGCTGGTGCCGTTGCGCCTGTTCGGCGAGCGTGGGTTCAGCGCCGGGATGGCCATCGCGGTGACGTTCTTCATGGGGATCGCCTCGTTCGGGCTGGTGCTGACCCTGTTCCTGCAGCTCGGCCTCGGCTTCACCCCGCTGCACGCCGGGCTGACCTTCCTGCCGTTCTCGGTCGGCGTGCTGATCTCCTCCGGCGCGGCCGCCCGGCTGGCACCCCGGTTCGGGCGCGGGGTCACCATGGCCGGCGCGCTCATCATCGCCGCTGGCATGGCCGGCATCATCGCGACCACCCACCACTACGGGCCTGCCGTGACCACCTGGGAGCTGGTGCCGGCCCTGGTCGGGATCGGCCTCGGCCTGGGCGCGGTGATCGCGCCGCTGGCCGACATCGTGCTGGCCCGGGTGCCGGGGCAGGACGCGGGCGCGGCGTCCGGGGTGTTCAACACCGGCCTGCAGCTGGGGAACTCGATCGGCATCGCGCTGATCGGCGTGATCTTCTTCGGCCTGCTCGGCAGCCAGTCAGGCCCGGCGGCCACCGCCGTCGCGCCCGCGCTGCGCTCGGGTGTGGTGGCCGCCGGGGTCCCGGCCGGCTACGCCGGGCAGATCGAGGCCCAGTTCCGCGTCTGCCTGCACGACCGGCTGACCGCCGCGGACCCGACCCTCACCCCCGCGTCCTGCAAGCCCAGGGCGGGCCAGGTCATCACGCCCGCTACGCAGCGTGTCCTGGCCGGGGCGGGCGCGAGCGCGGTGCGCGACGACTTCACGGCCTCGCTGGTGCGCACCCTGTGGTTCCAGGTCGGGGTGTTCCTGCTCAGCTTCCTGCTCATGTTCGCCCTGCCACGCGGCGCGGGCCGCCACACCCGGCGGCCAGCGGAGGCCGGGAGCGAGCCGGGCGCGGCCGATGTGGGCACCAGGGAGGCGCTCCGTGCCTGACGGCCCAGCGGCGGCCGCCCGGGCGGCCGCCCAGCGGCTGGAGCGCCGTGCCGGACCGCGCTCACGTGACCAGCACCCCACGGCCAACTGGAGGACACGATGAAGCTCACGATCGTCGCCGCGACCGGCGGGGTCGGCCGGGAACTCCTCGGCCAGGCCCTGGCCGCCGGCCACGACGTCACCGCGGTGGTGCGCAACCCAGGCAAGCTGCCCGCCGAGGTGCGCGCGGCCGGGAAGGCGCGGACCGTCGTAGCCGACCTGGCGGCCGCTGACCCGGCGGCGCTGGAATCGGCGGTCGCCGGGGCCGACGCGGTGCTGTCCGGGCTGGGCCCACGGTCGGCCTCCGATGCCGGGATCGCCTCGCGGGGCACCCGGGCGGTCATCGCGGCGATGCGGGCAGCGGGGGTGCGGCGGATCGTGGTCGTCAGCGCCGCACCCGTTGGCACCGTCGCATCGGCCCGCCGGCCCAGCCCGCCCCGGCACGACCCCGGGGACGGGTTCTTCATGCGGTATCTGGGCAGCCCCTTCGCGCGGGCCGCGTTCGGCAAGGTGTACGCCGATCTGGCGGCCATGGAAGACATGCTGGCCGGCAGCGGCCTGGACTGGACGGCCGTGCGGCCACCCCGGCTGACCAGCAAGCCGCTCTCCGGGAGCTACCGGACGGCGGCCGGCCGCAGCGTCCGGGGCGGCTGGCTGGTCTCCCGTGCCGACGTGGCGCACTTCATGCTCCGGGTGCTCGCCGAGCCGGGCACGATCGGCCAGGCCATCGGGATAGCCGGATAGCACCGGCCGGGGCGGGCCCCGTCAGCGGGCGCCGGGGCCCGCCCCGCGCTGCGCGGCGATCAGGTCCCGGTACCAGCCGAACGACTCCTTGGGCGTGCGCCGCTGGGTGGCGAAGTCCACATGGACGAGCCCGAAGCGCTGGTGGAAGCCCTCGGTCCACTCGAAGTTGTCCATCAGCGACCAGACGAAGTAACCCCGCACGTCCACGCCGACCCGCATCGCCTCGTGCACCGCCCGGATGTGGCCGTCCAGGTAGCTGATCCTCGCCTCGTCGGCGACCACCCCGGCCGGGCTCACCTGGTCGTCGGCCGAGCACCCGTTCTCGGTGATGTACACCGGCGGCAGCCCGCCGCGGTAGCGGTCCCTTAGCAGCACCAGCAGCTCGGTCAGCCCGCCCGGGATCACCGGCCAGCCGAACGCGGTCACCGGGTACCCGGGGATGGGCTCCATCTGGAACGGCAGCAGCGAGTCCGGCAGCGCCGACAGCCGCATCGGCATGTAGTAGTTCACGCCCAGCGCGTCCAGCGGGGCGGCGATCACCGCGAGGTCGCCGTCACGGACGCAGTCCAGGCCGCGCGGGAGCCCGAACGGCGACAGGTCCGGGTAGGCGCCGAGCAGCACCGGGTCGGTGAACAGGCGGTTGTGCAGGATGTCGTAGGCCTGCGCCGCCGCCGTGTCGGCCTCGCTGCCGCTGGCGGGCCAGGCCGGGGCGTAGTTGTTGGTGATCGCGACCTGCCGCGCCCCGGCCGCGCGCAGCGCGGCGGTGGCCAGGCCGTGCCCCAGCAGCTGGTGGTGGGCGGTCGGCAGCGCGCCGAGCATGAGCGAGGTGCCGGGCGCGTGGAAGCCGAGCGCGTATCCGTAGGCGGTCACCACGAAGGGTTCGTTCAGCGTGATCCACATGGGGATCCGGTCGGCCAGCCTTTCCGCGGCCAGTCCCGCGTACTCGGCGAACCTGGCGGCGGTCTCCCGCGCCAGCCAGCCGCCCTCGGCCTGCAGCGGCTGCGGCAGGTCCCAGTGGTAGAGCGTGGGCACCGGGGTGATGCCGCGGGCCAGCAGCGCGTCGGTCAGCCGCTCGTAGAAGTCCAGGCCCGCCGCGTTGGCCGGGCCGCTCCCGGTGGGCTGGATGCGCGGCCAGGCGATGGAGAACCGGTACGCGCCGACGCCGAGCCTGGCCATCAGCTCGACGTCCTCGCGCCACCGGTGGTAGTGGTCGTCGGCCACGTCGGCGTTCTGCTGGTCGCGGATGGCGCCGGGCTTGCGGCAGAACACGTCCCAGATCGACTCGCCCCGGCCGTCCTCGCCCGTCGCGCCCTCGATCTGGAACGCGGAGGTCGCCACCCCCCAGGTGAAGCCGCCGGGGAAACGCGGCAGGGACCGGCCGTTCACCCGGTGCTGGCGGGCGGGCCGGCCTCCTCGGGCCCGCCGGCCCCGCCGGCCACGGCGCCGTCGGCCATGGCGGTGTCCACCTCGGCGCGCCGGGCGGCGAGCTCGGCCTCGTACCTGCGCCGGTCGACGTCCTCGGCGATCTGCTCGTCGTCGCGCATCAGCGCCTCCAGGTCGGTCCTGGCGGCGTCGAGGACCCCCAGGTCGGTGAAGGCGCGCTGGACACCCGCGCCCCACAGCCCGATGTCCTTCACGCACGGCACGATCCGGCTGAACAGCAGCGTGCGGAACGCCTGCTGCAGCGGCGAGTGCTCGGTGAACTCCAGGCACTCGGCGACGTCGAACCCCATCCGCTCCCACACCTCCTGGGCGCGGAACCGGTTGCGCATCAGGTAGCAGCCCTCGACCACGAACTCCTCCCGGTCGGCCCGCTCGGCCTCGGTCAGCTCGGCGTAGTAGTCACGCAGGGCGAGCCGGCCGAACGCCACGTGCCGCGCCTCGTCCTGCATCACGTAGGCGAGGATCTGCTTGGCCAGCGGGTTGGTGGCCATGTCCCGGTGCACGCCGAACGCGGCCAGCGCGAGCCCTTCGATCAGCACCTGCATCCCGAGGTAGGGCAGGTCCCAGCGGGAGTCGGCGAGCGCGTCGGCCAGCAGCCGCCCCAGGTCGGGGTTGATCGGGTAGAACAGGCCGATCTTGTCGCGGACGAACCGGGAGAACAGCTCCACGTGCCGCGCCTCGTCCATGGCCTGGGTCGCCGCGTAGAACTTCGAGTCCATGTCCGGCACCGACTCGACGATCCGGGCGGCCACGGTCAGCGCCCCCTGCTCGCCGTGCAGGAACTGGCTGAACAGCCACGAGGACAGGTGCAGGCCCAGCTCGTCGCGCTGCGCGCCGGACAGCGCCTCCCACTGCCGGGAGCCGTAGATGGGGGAGAACTCCGCGGAGATCCCCATGACGTTGGTGGGGTCGACCGGGAGGTCCCAGTCGATCCGCTTGGTGGCGTCCCACTGCTTGTCCTTGCCCCGCTGGTACAGGTCGAGCAGGCGGCCCCGGCCGCTGCCGTACTCCCAGCTGAAGCGGGCGGCCCCGGCCGCCGGGACGTCCCAGGTGCCTGGGGCGACGGGGGTGGCGTAATGCTCGTATGTGCTCACGGCAGGCTCCAGGCTGGCGATGCCCACATATTACTGGCCGGTACCGCCGCGCTCCAGAGCCGGGAAGCCCAGTGCCGGCGCAGGAAGCCCGGTGCCGGCGCAAGAAGCCCGGTGCCCGCGCGGTTCGCGCGCTTTCTTGCCGCTCCCTGCGTCAGAGGCAGACGGAGGGCTCGTGCTCGGCGTGGCCGGCCGGCTCGAGCTGGAAGGTGGAGTGGACCACGTCGAAATGCCCGCGCAGGCAGAACTGCAGCGCGTCCAGCATGGCGGCGCTGCGGTTCCCGGTGAGCACCGCCGGGTCCACGACCACGTGCGCGGACAGCACCGGGAGCCCGGAGGTGATGGTCCACGCGTGCAGGTCGTGCACGTCCTTGACCCCCTCCAGGGCGGTCATGTGCGCGCGGACCTCGGTCAGGTCGATCCCGCGGGGGCTGGCCTCCAGCAGTACGTCCACCGCGTCCCGCAGCAGGTGCCAGGTCCGCGGCAGGATCAGCAGCGCGACCGCCAGCGAGGCGATCGGGTCCAGCAGGGTGAACCCGGTGACCGCGATCACCACACCGCTGACGATCACCGCCAGGGCGCCGAAGGTGTCCGAGGCGACCTCCAGGAACGCCCCGCGCACGTTGAGGCTCTCCGCCTGCCCATGGCGCAGCAGCAGCAGCGAGACGCCGTTCCCGGCCAGCGCCACCAGGCCGAAAACGATCATCAGGCCGGAACCGACCTGTGGCGGGCTGGCGAGCCGCTGCACCGCCTCGGTGATGATGAACGCGGCGAGGCCGAGCAGCAGCAGGGCGTTGACGGTGGCGGCGAGGATCTCGGCGCGGGCGTAGCCGAACGTGCGGCGGTCGGTGGCGGGCCGCGTGGCCACGTAGGCGGCCAGCACCGACAGGCCCACGCCGGCCGCGTCGGCGGCCATGTGCGCGGCGTCGGCCAGCAGCACCAGGGAGCCGCTGATCAGCGCGCCGGCGATCTCCGCGGCGGCGATCCCGGCGCTGATCGCCATGACCGCCGTCAGGGCGCGCCGGTGCCCGCCGGTGGCGGTGACGCCCCTCGCGTGATCATGGCCGGCTGGCACCTGTGCCTCCCTTCGCTGGCGGTGGCCGGGCGCCCGGGCGCCCGGCGCCCGCATCAGGAGTCTGACCCGGCGGGCGGGGACACCTCGCCGGCCGCGAGCAGCTCGTAGGCGGGATTGATCATCACCGCGTGACCGTTGCGGATCCCGACCGCACCGCGGAAGCGGACCCGCGACCCGCAGATGACCCCGGGGATGTGGGAGCGGCCGTAGAACAGGGCGGTCAGGTCCCCGGTGGCGTCGGAGATCTCGCAGGCGAGCACCGAGTTCCGCTCCACCGGCCGGATCTCGACCGCGCGGACCCGTCCCTCCACGGTCGCCCGGCCCGGCCTGGTCAGCGAGCCGATCGGGTTCACCCCCGGCGGGGGAGCGGGCCGGTCGTAGCTGGCGCGGCCGTCCCCGGCCCGGTCCCGCCCGGCCGGGGCCTCGCCCGGCGCCCCCGCCTCGCCGGGGCGGCGGCCGCGGCGGCCGCGCAGCAGGTTCCGCAGCGGTGAGGGCGGCGGGTCGGCCAGCACGTGTGGCAGGTCCCCGGCCCCGTCCGTCGCGCCGATGCCGTGGGCCTGCTCCGGCGCGCCCGGCACGGCCGGGGCCGGCGGGCCCGCCGGAGCCGGTGAGTCGGCTGGACCGGCCTGGCCGGCGGGTGCCGCCGGAGCGGGCCTGCCATCGGCCGTCAGGGGTGCGGGCGGCGCGGTCTTCCCGTCTGGCGAGGCCAGCGCCCGGTCGTGCTCGACCTGGCGCTCGTGCAGGATCTCGATCCGGCTGCGGACGTCGAACGGGACAATGGTGGCGGCCGCGCGCGGGATCTGGCTCACCACGGCGGCGATCTTGTCCGCTGTGCGGTCGTGCAGTAGCCGGCCGAGCAGCTGCGAATAGCTGCGCCGGGGCAGGACCGCGGTCACGTGCGTGCCGGGCACCGCCGCTTCCCGGCCGACCAGTTCGGCGGCGGCCTTGGTCAGGCGGCGGTCCGGGCAGTCGACGAAGTCGAGCACCACCCCCCGGTCGCCCCGCATCCACTCCTCCCGCAGCTGGTCGGCCTGGTCGGTGTCGATGACGAAGTGCACCGCGCGCAGCGTCGTCGGCCGCAGGCTGCGTGCGTATCGCAGCGCCGCGAGCGCGGCCAGGTCGAAGCTGTCCACCAGCAGGAACACCGTGCGCCGGGGGTAGTTCGGCTGTTCCGGCAGCTTGGGTCGGCCGCCGACCCGCTCCAGAACCTCGGCCTCCATCGTGTACTCACGGTTCAGCCGGATGAAGGCGAACCACAGGATCGGGAACAGCACCACCACCAGCCAGGCGCCCTCGGTGAACTTCACCACCGCGAAGACCGCGACCACGACCGAGCTCAGGGCGCCGGCCGCGGCGTTGATGGCCCGCTTGTGCCGCCAGCCGGGCTCCTTGTTCCGCTTGTGATACCTGGCCATCCCGAACCCGGCCATGGTAAAGGCAGTGAACACGCCGATGGCATACAGCGGGACCAGGTTGTTGACCTTCGGCCCCCTGATGATGATCAGGGCTATCGACACGATGGTCAGCCCGATGATCGCGTTCGAGAACACCAGCCGGTGCCCGCGCTTGAGCAGCCAGCGGGGGAGGAAGGCGTCCCCGGCCACGTAGCTGGCCAGGAAGGGGAACCCGTTGAAGCTCGTGTTGCCGCCGGTGAACAGGATCAACGCGGTGGCGGCCTGCACGAGCAGGAACAGCGCCTGGCCCACGAACGAGTGACCGAAGACCGCCTGGGCCTCCTGGGCCAGCACGGTCGGGTAGCCGCTCTCTCTGGGAGTGGCCATGGTGGCGTGGGCGAGCCAGGAGATCCCCGCCACCAGGAAGCCCAGGATGCAGCCCTCCGCGACCAGGACCTGACGGGCGTTGACCCCCTCCGGGGGCCGGAAAGCGCCCACCGCGTCGGAGACCGCCTCGATGCCAGTCAGCGAGGCCCCGCCGTTCGCGAACGCCCGCAGCAACGTCAGGATCATCGCGAAGCTGATGATGCCCGCTGCGCCGCTGCCGATCGGGTAGGTGCCGTGCAGCGTGTGCGGGTCATACGTGGGCAGGTCGCCCAGGACCTCGCGGATCAGGCCGACCACGATCATCAGGATGACCGCGCCGGAGAACAGGAAGGTGGGCACCGCGAAGATACGCCCGGCTTCCTTGATCCCGCGCAGGTTGCCGTAGCACATGAGCAGGATCACGGCGATGATGATCGGCTCGGCGTACGGGCCGAGTGCCGGGAACGCGGAGACCACGGCGGCCGTGCCGGCGGTGACCTGGATGGCCACCGTGACCACGTAGTCGATGAGCAGGGCCACGGCGGCGATCTGGGCGACCCTGGGCCCGAAGTTCTCCCTGGCCACCACGTAGGAGCCGCCGGGCCTGATGTAGACCATCACCACCTCGCGGTAGGACAGCACCACCAGCACCATCACCACGAGGATGACCAGCGTCAGCGGCAGGATGATGGTGAAGGCCGCGAGCCCGGCCATCGGCAGCAGCGCGATCAGGACCTCCTCCGGGCCATAGGCGGAGGAGGAGATGCCGTCCGGGGACAGCACGCCCAGCGCGAGCGGCTTGGACAGACGCTGATGGCGGAGCTGCTCGTTGACCATGGGCGGCCCGAGCAGGCGGCGCTTCACCGAGTACCAGAAACTCTCTTCGTCCAGCTCGCCGCTGCCAAGAAAGCCGACTGCGTTGCGTATCGCCACGTCCGTGCGTCCTGTCGGTCGCATATCCCTGTCGTGGCCTTCATACCACCGCCGTCCGGCGGCTAGCCCTTGCGGCCCGGTCCTGAGAGAGGAAGCGGGTCACGTGCGCCGGCGCTCAGAGCCGGCCGCGCCCTCGGTTACAGACCGCCGAGCAGGTCGCGCAGGGCCTGGGTGTAGGCGCCGAGCGCCTCGCGGCCGTGGCCGGTGAGAGCGACCGTGGTGATGGACACGGTCCCGTTCCTGCTCTTCTCACTGCTGATGTAGTCGGCTTCTTCGAGCTTGCGCAGGTGGATGATCAGGTTGCCGGGGGTGAGCCCGATCATGTCCTGCAGCCGGGTGAAGGAGAGCGTGTCGCCGTCGGGCAGCGCCGCCAGCGTCGCGACGATCTTCAGCCGGGTGGGGACGTGGATCAGCGGGTCCAGCGCGTCGTCATTCATGGCGTACCGTCATGCGCGCTGCTGCCAGGCGATGGCGGCGGCCTCGCCGAGGAGCACGGCACACAGGCCCACGGCGGCGACCGCCCAGGACCCGGCCGGCCCGGCGAATGCGCCCACGACGCCGAGGACGACGAGGGCGAGCCCGGTGCCGAACGAGAGCCAGTTTGCCCGTGCCGCTGCGATAGCCGCCCAGGCCAGGCCGGGGATGACCAGCACCGAGGTTGGGTACCAGGCGAAGCTCACTCCGGCGGCACCCAGCACCGCCATGACCACGAGCGCGGCGGCAAAGGCCAGCACCAGCACGATGATCTCGCCCTGACTGAAGCGGGATCGCCCGCTGACCCCGGCGGTCGCGCGCCTGCGGACAGCGACCGTCGCGGCGAAGTTGACGACGATGAACGCGACCAGGACGGGGATGTCCGCGGCGGTCGGGCCCCGGTAGGGATGCTGTCCGCGCACCGAGAGCCAGATCGCGACCAGGGCGGCCAAGACCATCACCGCCCTGGTCGCCAGCAGCCACGGTGGCGAGGGCTGAAACTTGCGGCGGGCCTGCTGGGTGGTCTGGTCCAGCAGGGCAGCGGCCTGCTCGGGGCCGAAGGTGCCGCCGTCGCCGGCGGTGCCGGGTGTGTGGTTCATGGTGTCTCCCCAGATCTGCTTTATGTCATAAAGTAGACTCCGCTTTATGACATAAAGTCAAGGGTCTGAGCCCAGGAACTTTATGGCGCAAAGTCATGAGGTGGCCGCCCGGGCTGGAGCCCGTTCGCCGGCCGGGGCCGGCGTAGAGCTGACCAGGGCCCGTGGGGGCGCCTCTCAGGTGAGGAGCTCGTAGGCGGGGTTGACCATCACCGTGCCGCTGTCCCGGATCCCGGCCCGGCCGCGGAGCTGGATCCTGGTGCCGGTCTCCACGCCAGGTATGTGCGTGCGCCCATAGAACAGTGCGGTGATCTCCCCGGTCCCGTCGGTGACCAGGCAGGCGAATACGCAGCTGTGTTCCACCGGCCTGATCTCTATGCTGTGGACCCGGCCCTCCACCGTGACCTTGCCGTTGTGGGTGACAGCGGCGATCGGCGTGACACCCGGCCGCCAGGCAGGCTCGTCGTGCCCGTGGCCGTTCGCCTCCAGGAGCGGGCCCTTGACTTTCCCGGCGGCCTGGCGCTCGTGCAGGACTTCGATGCGTGCCTGCTCGTCGAAGGGAATGATGGTGGCCGCGGATCGCGGGATCCGGCTCACCACCCGCGCGATCTTATCGGCGGTCTGGTCATGCAGGAGCCGGCCGAGCAGCGGCGGGTAGCTGCGCCGGGGCAGGACCACGGTCACATAGGTGTCCGGCTGGCTGGCCTTCCGGGCAACGAACTCGCCGGCGGCCCGCGGCACGCGCCGGTCCGGGCACTCCACGAGGTCGAGCGGAATGCCGCGGTCGGCGCGAAGCCATGCCTGGCGCAGTTCGTCGGCCCGTTCCTGGTCGATGACGAAATGCACCGCCCGCAGGTCGGTGGGGCGCAGGCCGCGCGCATAGCGGAGCCCGGCGATCGTCGCCAGGTTGAACTCGTCCACGAAAACCAGCACCGTCCGCCGCGCGTAGTTCGGCGGGTCAGGCGGTTTACGCCCGCCGATGTCCTCAAGGACCTCGGCTTCCATCCGGTACCGGTGATTGAGCCGGATGAAGGCGAAGACCAGGATCGGGAACACCACCACCACCAGCCAGGCGCCCTCGGTGAACTTCACGATCGCGAAGATCACCACGACCAGCGCGGTGTACACCCCGGCCGTGAAGTTGATGACCAGCCGGCGGCGCCAGGCGGGCTCCCTGGTCCTGCGGTGGTACCTGGCCATCCCGAACCCGGCCATCGAGAACCCGGTGAACACGCCGATCGCGTAGAACGGGACCAGGGCATTGAGGTTGGCGCCAACCACGAGCAGCAGAGTGAGCGCCAGCACGGTCAGCAGGATGATCCCGTTGGAGAAGACCAGCCGGTGGCCGCGCTTGGACAGCCAGCGGGGCAGGAACGAGTCCTCGGCAACGAAGCTGGTCAGGAACGGGAAGCCGCTGAAGCTGGTGTTGCCGCCGGTGAACAGGATCGAGATGGCCCCCGCCTGCACCAGAAAGAACAGCACCCGGCCAGCCGAGGACTGCCCGAAGATGAGGTTGGCCTCCTGGGAGACCACCGTCGGGACACCGTTGACGTACGGGACCGCGTGGGTGATGTGGGCCACCCAGGAGATCCCGGCGATCAGGAACGCGACGATGCTGCCCTGGGTCACCAGGATCTGGCGGGCGTTGCGGCCCTCGGGCGGGCGCAGCGCGCTGACCGCGTTGGAGACGGCCTCGATCCCGGTCAGCGAGGAGCCGCCGTTGGCGAACGCCCGCCCCAGGATGTAGATGGCCCCGATGGTGAGCAGCCCGCTGGGGTGGTGCCCGACCGGCACCGTCCCCCGCTGCCAGGTCACGTGCGGCAGCCCGCCGCCGAACGCCTCCCGGTACAGCCCGACGATGATCATCAAGCCGACCGAGCCGGTGAACAGGTAGGTCGGGAGCGCGAACGTCTTGCCGTTCTCCCTGACCCCCCGCAGGTTCACGTAGCACATGATGAGCGTGGCGGTGACCGCGATCAGTGTCAGCGTCACCGCGTCGCCCAGGGGCCTGCCCAGCGCCGGGAACGTCGAGACGATCGCAGCGCTGCCGGCGGCGTTCTGCACCGCGACCGTGACGACGTAGTCGACCATCAGGGCCACCGCCGCCACCTGCGCGACGCGCGGGCCGAAGTTCTCCCGGGCGACCACGTACGAGCCGCCCGCCCGGGTGTAGACCGTCACCACCTCGCGGTAGGACAGCACCACCAGGGCGATGCCGAGCAGGATCACCCCGGTCATCGGCAGCAGCAGCGAGAAGGCCGCCAGGCCGAAGAACGGCAGCAGTTCGTGCAAGATCAGCTCGGAGCCGTAGTTCGCAGACGAGATCCCGTCACACGACAGCACGCCAAGGGCCAGTGGCTTCGACAGCCGCTCCTGGCTCAGCTGCTCGTTGACCAGCGGCGGGCCGAGCAGGCGCCGCTTCACGGAATACCAGAAGGTCTCTGGAAGGTCGCTCCCCGGGGTTCCGCCGAGCAGACCAGCCGCCTTGCGTACGGCCACCGGTTTGTTTCCTTCCATCCCAGGCCATGGATCCGGCCCTCTCACCGCGGCCACGTCGTGCCGCGTCCTGGCCCTGACTCAGAGCACCCAGGCAGCAGGACTGCTGGGCTTGGGGCACCGCTCGCCCCGCTGCGCTGCCCATCGCTGGGCACTCTTACTCGTGCTTTGACCGCTATCACCGACGCTAGGCGCGGCCGGGCAGCGCATCCGCTAAGGCCGCGTCAAGACTGCTGACCTGCACGTTAAGGTTTTATCAAGATCCTTATTTTTCGCCTCTTGTGGCGTTCGACTGTCCATGAGATGAACGGTTCGACGCGGCGAGGGCTAGCGGCGCCCTACGCCCTGGTGACGGGCTACGCTGCGCTGCTGGCCATCGGCACGGTCGCGGCCGCCCTGCACGGCCGGTTCCCGGCGACGGGGGTGCTGATCGCGGCCGCGGCCGTGGTGACGGCGTGGTCATTCGCGGCGGAGCCGCTCGCGGTGATCCCCCTCGCCGTTGTCGGATGGCTCACCGCGGTGGGGTTCTCCCACCCGCCGTACGCACAGCTGCGGGTGACCGGACCCCAGGCGGGGAACGCCGCCGTGGTCATGGGCGGGTGCGCGCTGGCCGGGGGCGCCCTCGGCCTGCTCATGCGCTGGCTTGCGAACAGGCCCATACTGGAGAGCGTGGGCGCTGGAAGCGACGCCGGGCAGCCTGCCACTGGTCCCGGGCAGGTCGGCAAAGGTCCTGAGCAGCTGACGGGCGGACAACCCGCGGCGGGCTACGGCGCCCTCATGGTGAAGGCGGCCTATGCCGTCGGCGCCCGCCGGGCACTGCTGGGGGTGCTGCTGGCGGCGATCGGCCTGCCGCTGCTGACGGCGCTGCTGGTGCTGGCCCGGCCGCACCTGAGCCTGACCGACGACCTGCTGATCTACCTGGTCGCCGTGGTGACGCTCGCGGTGATCGGCGGCTTCTGGCCGGCCGTGCTCGCCGCCGCCTCCGCCAGCCTGCTGCTCAACTGGTACTTCACCCCGCCGCTGCACACGTTCACCATCGACAAGCCGGACAACCTGCTGGCGCTGCTGCTGTTCGTCACGGTCGCCGTGGCGGTCAGCAGCGTCGTGCACCTCGCCGCCAGCCGGGCCCGCGAGGCCGCCCGCAGCCGCGAGGAGGCCCGGTCGCTGCTGGAGCTGGCGCAGACGGTGCTCGGCGGCGCCGACACCCCGGCGGTGGTCCTGGACCATCTCGTGCAGACCCTGGGAGGCCAGGCGGAGCTGCTGGAAAACGTCAGCGGCCGGTGGGTGCCGATCGCGGCGAGCGGCAGTGCGGCTGGCGGGACGCCCGTCACCCGCGTCGGCGTCCGCAGCGACCTGGCGCTCGAGGTGAGCGGCCAGCCCAGCCCCATCCCGCCGGGCCTGCTGGCCGGCTTCGCGGCGCAGACCGCAGCCGCGCTCGACCGGGCGCGGCTGCGCACCCAGGCCGCCCAGGCCGAGGCGCTGGCCGAGGGCAACCGGATGCGGACCGCGCTGCTCGCCGCGGTCAGCCACGACCTGCGCACGCCGCTGGCCTCGATCAAGGCCAGCGTCAGCAGCCTGCGCCAGACCGACGTCGCCTGGACCGAGGCCGACCAGCAGGCCCTGCTCGCCACCATCGAGGAGAACGCGGACCGGCTCGACGGGCTGATAGGCAACCTGCTCGACATGAGCCGCCTGCACACGGGCTCGCTGCAGCCGTTCCTGCGCCCCATCGCCGTCGACGAGGTGGCGCCGGTCGCGCTGCGCGGGCTCGACGCCCCGGCGGACCTGCGGCTCGGGGTGCCCGACGGCATGCCGCTGATGCTGGCCGACCCGGGCCTGCTGGAGCGGGTGCTGGCGAACCTGTTCTCCAACGCCCTGCACCATTCGCCGCCCGGGCGGCCGCCCGCCCTGCAGGCCCACCGGGCCGGGGACACCATCGTGCTGGACGTCATCGACCACGGCCCGGGTGTGCCGGACGAGCTGAAGACCAGGATCTTCGAGCCGTTCCAGCGCTTCGACGGCCGCAAGGTCGGGGTGGGGCTCGGCCTCGCGGTGGCCAGGGGTTTCACCGAGGCCATGGGCGGTGCCATCGTCGCGGCGGACACGCCCGGCGGCGGGCTCACGGTCAGGATCACGCTGCCGGTCGCCACCAGGAGCGCCGAGTCGATGCAGGGTGCCGAGTCTTGACCCGGGTACTGGTCGTCGACGACGAGCCGTCGATCCTGCGGGCGCTGCGGATCAACCTCGCCGCGCGGAACTACCAGGTCAGCACCGCGAGCGACGGCGCCTCCGGGCTCGCGGCCATGGCCCGCGAGCGCCCCGACGTGATGATCCTCGATCTCGGGCTGCCCGACATGGACGGCACCGAGGTCATCCGCGGGGTCCGCGGCTGGGCCTCGACGCCGATCATCGTGCTGTCGGTCTGGGGGCACGAGAGCCAGAAGGTGGCTGCCCTCGACGCCGGCGCGGACGACTATGTGACCAAGCCGTTCGGCATGGACGAGCTGCTCGCCCGGATGCGGGCCGCCATCCGGCGCGCCTCCCCGGCCCCGGACGAGCCGGTGGTGAAGACCGATGACTTCACCGTCGACCTCGCCGCCAAGCGGGTCACCCGCGCTGACGGCACCGACGTGCGCCTGACCCCCACCGAGTGGCAGCTGCTGGAGATCCTGGTGCGCAACCACGGCCGCCTGGTCACCCAGCGCCAGCTCCTGCAGGAGGTCTGGGGGCCGGCCTATGAGACCGAGAGCAACTACCTGCGCGTCTACCTTGCCCAGCTCCGGCGCAAGCTCGAGCCGGAACCGTCGCGGCCGCGTTACCTGCTCACCGAGTCCGGGATGGGCTACCGCTTCGCCTCCTGACCAGCGGGTGTGAGCGCCGGCGGGGCCGCCGTGGCCCCAGCCAGCGGGCGGCCCCGCCAGGGCGGGCCGGCGGCGTGCCTGGCAGGCGGCGGCCTTGTCAGCCGATGCCGAAGAAGCCGAGCACGGTGCTGCCGAGCAGCAGCAGGCTCATCGCCGAGATGCCGGCCACACAGATGGTCGCCACGACCTTGAACGCCGTCCCGTTCGCGGCCTTGCCCAGCACGCTGCGGCGGTTGGTGAGGATCAGGATGAAGACCAGGATGACCGGGGTGACGATGCCCTGCAGCACCTGCGTGCCGATCAGCAGCGTGATCAGGTTGATGTGGGTGAGGGCCAGCGACGCGCCGATGAGCACCTGCACGCCGAACAGCCCGAGGAACAGCCGGGCCTCGGTGAACCTGCGCGACACCGACCGCTCCACCCCGACCGCCTCGCTGATGGCGTACGCGCTGGACAGCGGGACCACCGCCCCGGCCAGCGCGGACGCGCCGATCAGCCCGAGCGCGAACAGCAGCTCGGCACCCGCGCCCGCGACCGGCTTCAGCGCCTGGGCGGCCTCGGATGCCGAGGTCAGCGGACCCGTCCCGCCGATGGCGGCGGCCGTGGCGATGATGATCGTGATCGACACGATGCACGCGAACAGCGCCCCGGAGATCGCGTCGATCCGGGCCCGCGGGTAGTCGGCCGGGTCGGCGCCCTTGTCGACCACCCCGGCCGCCGCGTACAGCTGCATGTACGGGCTGACCGTGGTGCCGATCAGGGCCACCCCCAGCAGCAGGAACGGCTTGCTGAACTCGAAATGCGGGATCACCAGGTTGGAGCCGACCGCGCCCCAGTCCGGGTGGCCGAGGATGGCCGCTATCGGGTACGCGAGGAAGGCGAACGACATGATCAGGAAGATCCGCTCGGCGTACCGGTAGGAGCCGAACGAGACGAGCGCCCAGATGGCCACGGCCGCGATCGGGATGATGATGAAACGGCTGACCCCGAGCAGCTCGAAGGCCGCCCCGATGCCGGCGAACTCCGACACGACCAGCCCGGTGTTGGCCAGCAGCACGCAGCCGAGCGCCACGGCCGTCATCCGCAGGGTGAACTGCTCCCGGATCAGCGCGGCCAGGCCCTTGCCGGTGTGCGTGCCCAGCCGTACCGCCATCTCCTGCACCAGCACCAGCGCGATGGTGACCAGCACCATGAAGAACAGCGTCCGGTAGACGAACTGGGACCCGGCCGAGGCGTAGGTGGCGATACCGGCCGCGTCGTTGCCCGCGTTGGCGGCCACGATCCCGGGGCCGGCGATGGCCAGAACGAGCCAGATCCGGCTCTTGCGCCTCCGCATGAGCCGCAGCCCGCCGGCCCGGATCCGGTTCAGCGACCTCAGCGCACCGGAGTCCGGCGCCGGCGGGCGGAGATCCGCCTCGCTGTCCTCCTCGCGGGTGCTCACTGCAGGATCCGCGGGAAGTGCAGGCGGCCGTGGCCCGGCACCAGCGCGTCGAGCACGTCGTCGGACAGGATCCGGCCGATCGGCCGCCGTTTGTCGTCCACCACCAGCAGCGACGAGCGCCGGGACTCCACCATCTCGGTGGCGACCATGGCCATGTCGTCGTCTGGGCGCAGCGTGATCGGCGGGTTGCCCGGGTCGATCAGGTCGGACAGCGGCTTGTCGCCGTCGTTGACCAGCAGGTCGAAGGCCGAGACGTCACCGATGAGCCGGCCCTTTGCGTCGACGACGGCGACCGAGTCGATCTCGGTCTGGTGCTTGGCCAGCTTGCGCAGCCGTTTCCGCACTTCGGCGACGGTCTCGTCGGGGGTCGCCGTGGCGAGCACCGTGGTCATGACCCCGCCGGCCTCGTCTTCGGGGTAGCCGAGCAGCCGGGCGAGTTCCCGCTGGGTGGCGGCGGGCATCTGGGCCAGCAGCTGGGCCTGCTCGTCCTCAGGGAGGTCGCGCAGCGCGTCGACCGCCTCGTCTGGTTCCATCCGCGCGACCAGGTCAGCGGCCTGGGCCGGGGCCAGTTCACGCAGCAGCGCCTTCAGCTCGTCCGGCTCCATCTCCTCCAGGACGTCCGCGGCGAGGTCGTGGTCGAGGCTGGCCAGCAGCTCCTTCCGGCCTGGCCGGCCGAGCCCTTCCAGCACGTCCGCGAGCTCGGATGGGCGCAGCCGGCGCAGGGCCGAGTGCGGTTCCCGCAGCTTCACGGCGGCGGGCTCCTCCGGCGAGTCTTCGCCGAACGACTCGATCGCGGCCCAGTCGATGACCCGGTCTGGGGTCGGGTGCCAGCGGTAGCGCTTGGGGCCGAGCCTGCGCAGCAGGGTCTGCAGGCTCACATCCACGCCGACCAGCCGGACCTGGTCGCCGACCTGGGCGAGGTAGAGGTCAGCCGCCCGGATCACCTGCACCTCGTCGGTGTCGACCAGCTGATGATCGAGGATGTCGCGGTGCAGCAGCACTTCGCCCTCGCGGCGGTGGAACTCGCGCAGGTCCATCCGGGCGGTGCGGAGGGTGACCGAGCGGCGCTCCACCTTGTCGATGGCGGAGGCGTCGAGGAAGGCATGGCGGCGCCCCACCCGGACCACGATCCCGGTCAGCGCCGGGTAGGGATCGGTGTTGCCGTGCACCTGGGCGACCAGGTCGACGAGCCGGCCGACCTCCTCACCCGACTGGTTCAGCACCGGGACGCCGATCAGGCCGACCAGCGAGATGATGTTCTGCCGGACCTGGCGGGATGTCATCAGCCGCTGGGAGACGCCGCCGAACAGGTGCGAGGCGCCGCCGTCGCCGTTGCGGGGACGATGGCCGGGCAGCCGGCCGTTGAAGAAGTGCCGGTCGGACACAGCAACCTCCTGGTCCGCCGGCCAGGCCGGGTGATCTAACCCGGGGCGGCCGGCAAGCGTGGAAGGGATCGGCGCGGGCAACGTCTGGCGGCCCGGCCTGTGGTGACGGCCGCGCTCGCCGTGGTGGTACTGCAGGGATCACCGAGCACGGCCACACCTCCCTCAGTCGGCTGCGAATCCTGGGTCATCGCGCAAAGCACGCAGGAATCCCGGCACATGGCCGGGAACCTCCTGCCTACGAGTTTGTCATACCGCCGTCCACGGCTGAGCCCGCATCCTGCAGCCGCGCACGGACGGTAGCGGCACGCCCACCGGCCGCGGGACCGGTCATGGCGGGCTGCCGGGATCGCGGTTCGCGGCAGGCAGGCCGGAGCAGATGCTGGCGGCGGCGTTGCGGGTCTGGATGGTCCCGGCACTGCCCGGGCCGCTGGTGGCGGGCTTGCCCGGCTTGCCTGACGCGCTGTGCTGGCCGGCCCTGGCGGCAGGCGGCGCCGGCCGGCTCACGCCGGCCCAGCCGGAGCCGATGATCAGGGAGACCGGGCCTGCCGCCCCCGTCTGCGGGGTGGGCTCCTGCAGCAGGTTCTGCGCGGCGGGGGTGGCCTTGAGCGCCGCCATCAGCGTGTAGGCGCTGTCGGCCTGCGCGGTGCCCGAGTAGCTCACGGTGGTGGTTGCTGCCGGGCCGGTGTCGCCGACGCCGATGACGTCGAAGCCCAGTTTGCGCAGACTGGCGGCGGCCTGCCCGGCGGGTAGATCCAGCACGGTATCCACCGCACCAGGTGCTTCTGGCGGGATTTACCGGCTCAAGGGGGATTCCAGACCTGCGCAACCCAGACCCGCGCGCGCCCAGGGCCGCGGGTCATGCGGCGGCGCCGTTGTCGTGCAAGCTGGCGATCTCGGCGGCGCTGAACCCGAGCCCGGCGAGCACGTCGTCGGTATCGGCCCCCGGGCGGGCCGGCGGTGAAGGCGGGGCGCACGAGGTGCGCCCGAACCGCGGCGCGGGCGCCGGCTGGGTCACGCCGCCCACGTCGATGAAGGTCTTGCGGGCGGCGTTGTGCGGGTGCCCGGGCGCGTCCCGCGGGCTGACCACCGGCGCCACGCACGCGTCCGAGCCCGCGAAGACCTCCGCCCATTCCGCCTGCGTGCGCCCGGCGAACACCTCGGTCAGCCGGGCCCGCAGCTCCGGCCAGCCGGAGCGGTCGTACTGGGCGGGCAGGCCGGTCCCGTCCAGGCCGAGCCGGTCCAGCAGCTCGGCGTAGAACTTCGGCTCCAGCGCGCCCACGGCCATGTACCGGCCGTCGGCGGTGGCGTAGGTGTCGTAGAACGGGGCGCCGCTGTCGAGCACGTTCGTGCCCCGCTCGTCCTGCCATGCCCCGGCCGCCCGCAGCCCGTACAGGAACGAGGCGAGCAGCGCCGAGCCGTCCACCATCGCGGCGTCCACCACCTGCCCCAGCCCGGAGCGCTCCCGCTCCAGCAGGGCGGCGAGCACGCCGACGGCGAGCAGCATCCCGCCGCCGCCGAAGTCCCCGACCAGGTTCAGCGGCGGGAGGGGGCGGCCGCCCGCCCGGCCGATCGGTTCGAGGCTGCCGGAGACGGCGATGTAGTCGATGTCGTGGCCCGCGGTCTCGGCGAGCGGGCCGTCCTGGCCCCACCCGGTCATCCGGGCGTAGACCAGCCGCGGGTTGCGCCCGCCGCACACGTCCGGCCCGAACCCGAGCCGCTCCGCCACCCCGGGACGGAACGCCTCCACCAGCACATCGGCCCCGTCGGTGAGGCGGAGCAGGACATCTACCCCCGCGGGGTCCTTGAGGTTCAGCCGGATGGACCGGCGGCTGCGGCACAGCGGGTCCACCGGGGGGAGAGCCTGCCTGCCGGAGCGGTCGATCCGGTCCACCCGCAGCACATCGGCGCCCAGGTCGGCCAGGATCATGCAGCCGAACGGCGCGGGCGCCAGGCTCGCGATCTCGATCACCCGCACCCCGTGCAGCGGCCCCATCCCGGCACCCTCCGGCAACGGCGCCCGCCTGCCGGGCGCCTACGCGACGATGGTAGACGCGCCCGGCTCCGCACCCGGTGACCTCAGCCGATGTCCTTGGCACCCGGCCGCCCCGGCCCGCTGGCGGTGGCTGGCCGGCGACCATGGCAGCGCATGAGGCGGCCCGGCCCGCGAGCACGTATTGTCACAGCATGCGCGGTTACACCCAGGACAAGGACGCCTACCTCAACCGCCTCCGCAGGATCGAGGGCCAGGTCCGGGGGCTGCAGCGGATGGTGGAGCAGGACGTCTACTGCATCGACGTGCTCACCCAGGTCTCCGCGGTGACCCGGGCGCTGCAGGCGGTCGCACTCGGGCTGCTCGAAGATCACCTCGGCGCGTGCGTCTCCGACGCCGTCCGCAAGGGCGGGGAAGAGGGGCGGGCCTCGGTCCACGAGGCGGCCGAGGCGATCTCCCGGCTGGTCAAGTCCTGACAGCCGGCCCGGGCCGCGGGCCTCACTCCGGGCCGGTCCCGCCGGAGGCGGGGTCGGCGAAGCGGGCGAACGCGCGCAGGTTCGCCAGGCTCTCGCCGCGCTTGACCCGCCACGCCCACTCCCTGCGGATCGAGGAGGCGAAGCCGATGGCCAGGGCGGCGTTGAAATTCTCGTCGGAGTAGGTCAGCACGCAGCCCAGCAGCCGGTCGATCTCGTCGGCGGTCACCGACGCCAGCGGCAGCCGGCCGACCAGGTAGACGTCGCCCTGGCGGTCCACGGCGAAATGGACGCCGTACATCCGGCCGTTGCGCTCCAGCAGGAACCGGTAGAAGCGGGCGCGGTCCTCGTCCGGCTGGCGGCAGAAGAACGCCTCCACGTGCAGGCTGTGCGTGCCGACGATCAGCCAGGTCATCGTGGCCAGCTTGCGCTCGCCTTCCAGCCGTACCAGGTAGCTGCCCGGCTGCGGCCGCTCGGCGTCCAGCCCGAGCCCGGCCAGCGCCGCCTCGACCGCGGCGGCCGCCGCCCCGGCCGTGGTCACCGGCACACCGCCGTCACCGGTGCCATGCCGCTCATGACTCCCCATCCTGTCAGCCCGCGCGGGTGTAGCTCCCGTGGGCCAGGGAGGTGCTCATCGCCCCGGCGTAGACGGTGAGCAGCCGGTCGACGGTGGCCCCCCAGCCGAACCGGGAGGCGTGCTCCACCGCCCCGCGGGCCAGCCGGGCCCGCTGGCCGGGGGAGGCGAACAGCCCGGCGAGCGCCCGCGCGTAGCTGGCCGGGTCGTGCCCGTCCACCAGGATCCCGGACACGCCGTCCTGCACGGCGGTGCGCAGGCCGCCGACGGACGCGGCGATCACCGGCGTCCCGCAGGCCTGGGCCTCGACCGCCACCAGGCCGAACGACTCCGAGTAGGACGGCACCATGACCACGGTGGCCGCCCGGTACCAGTCCGCGAGCTCCGCCTGCGGGCACGGCGGCTCCAGCCGCACCAGGCCCGCGATGCCGAGCGCACCGGCCAGCTCGGTCAGCTGGTCGGGATCGGCGCGCCCGGTGCCGCTCGGCCCGCCGATGAACGCGACCGTCAGCGAGCCGGCCAGCGCGGGATCGGCACGGACCAGCGCGGCGGCGGCGCGCAGCGCCACGTCCGGCGCCTTGAGCGGCTGCACCCGGCCCGCGAACACGATGACGTGCCCGTCGGCGGGCAGGCCGAGCCGCTGCCGGGCCTGCTGCGCCGCCCCCGGCCGGAAGACCGACAGGTCGACGCCGGGGTTGACGGTCCAGATCCTGGCCGGGTCCGCGCCGTAGAGCCCGGCGAGCTGCCGGGCCTCCTGGTCGGTGTTGGCGACCAGCCGGTCGGCCGCGGCCACCACGTCCGCCTCGCCGCGCAGCCTCATCGCGGGCTCGGCGGCGTCGCCGTCCGCCAGCGCCGCGTTCTTCACCTTGCCCAGGGTGTGCATGGACTGCACCAGCGGCACCCCCCACCGCTCCTTCGCCACCGCGCCGACGTGGCCGGACAGCCAGTAATGCCCGTGCACCAGGTCGTACCTGCCGGGGGCGTAGGCCGCCTCTGTCCGCAGCACCTCGAAGGTGAAGTGGCACAGCTGGGCGGGCAGGTCGGCCTTGTCAAGATCCTCGAACGGGCCGGCCGGCACGTGCCGGACCAGCACGCCGGGCACCAGCTCGGCGACCGGGGGGGCATCCCGCGACACCGCGCGGGTGAAGATGTCCATCTCCACGCCGCGGGCCGCCATCCGCTTGGCGACTTCGACCACGTACACGTTGAGGCCACCGGCATCGCCGGTGCCTGGCTGCTCGAGCGGCGAGGTATGAACGCTGATGGTCGCGATCCGCCGGGGGTAGCGTCGCGGCACGGGCATGCACCTCCCACGGAGAAACCACGCTGGCCGGCATCGTGTTCCCGGCCAGGCCCGTCACCCGCGCGGCCCGTCGCCGCGGGCTGTCACGGGGGCCTGTCCCTGCCCGGGCCGGTACCGGGCCGGGCGCGCGCGGCGGATAAGCTCGCGGCACGTCGACTCTGGTGCTGCTGCGGCACGGCGAGAGCACCTGGAACGCGGAAGGGCTGTTCACCGGCTGGGTGGATGTCGGGCTCTCCGCCAAGGGCGCCGCGGAGGCCACGGCGGGCGGCACGCTGCTGCGCGACTCCGGCCTGCGGCCCGACGTCGTCCACACCTCGGTGCTGACCCGGGCCATCCAGACCGCCCACCTCTCGCTGGAGGCGGCGGGCCTGCTCTGGCTCCCGGTCACCAGGTCGTGGCGGCTGAACGAGCGCCACTACGGCGCGCTCCAGGGCAAGAACAAGGCCCAGACCCGGCAGGAGTTCGGGGACGAGCAGTTCATGCTGTGGCGGCGTTCCTACGATGTGCCGCCGCCGGAGCTCGCCGACGACGACCCGCTGTCACAGGCACACGATCCCCGGTACGCGGACCTTCCGTACGAGCTGCGGCCCCGCAGCGAGTGCCTCAAGGACGTGCTGCACCGGATGCTGCCCTACTGGTATGACGCGCTCGTGCCCGGCCTGGCGGCCGGGCGGACCCCGCTGGTCGTCGCGCACGGCAACTCGCTGCGCGCGCTCGTCAAGCACCTGGACGGGATCGGGGACGCGCAGATCGCCGGGCTCAACATCCCGACCGGTATCCCGCTCGTCTACGAGCTGGACGCCGACTTCCGGCCGAAGCTGGCCGGCGGCCGCTATCTCGACCCCGAGGCGGCCGCCGCCGCCGCGGAGGCCGTCCGTGCCCAGGGCCGCTGAGGCTCCCGCCCCGGCGGTGACGTCCCTGGTCCAGCCGCAGGTCAGCTGGCTGGCCGGCCGCCGGTGACCGGTTTCGGCAGGGGGAATCGCGCATGTCCCTTTGCCAACACTTGTATGAATACGTGAGGAACAGCCCGGCGGCGGTGGCCCGGGTCTGGAGCGTTCCGCGCCCAGTGCGCTTACCATCGAGGTATGAGCATGCAGGTGACGCGTGGTGCCTCGGCCACACGCCCGTGCGTGCCGTGATTGAAGCCGGGGGCTGACCGGTGAAAGTCGACAGACAGCCTGCTGCGGTGCCCGATCGCACCGAACGGCAGCAGGCGGCCCGGCTCCCGCCCGGCGTCGCGTCCGTCCTGGCCGTGCTCTCCTCCTCGGCCGTGGTGCTCGACAACCACGACCGTGTGCTGAGCGCCAGCGCGGCGGCCCGCTCCTTCGGCCTGGTCAAGGGCGACCAGCTGATGATGGGGGAGCTCCTCGCCCTGGCCCGCCAGGTCCGCAGGGACGGCGAGATCCGCGAAGGCGAGATCGAGGTGTCCGGGTCCGCGTTCGGCGGCCGGCGGACCAGCTTCGCGGTGCGGGTGGCGCCGCTCGGCTCCTCGGTCGGCGGCGGCGGCCTGATCCTGCTGCTCGCCGAGGACCAGACGGAAAGCCGCCGGGTGGAGGAGGTCCGGCGGGACTTCGTCGCCAACATCAGCCACGAGCTCAAGACACCGGTCGGAGCGCTCGCCCTGCTCGCCGAGACCATGGAGGAAGCGGCCGAGGACCCGGAGGCGGTGCGCCGGTTCGCCGGCCGGATGCGGCAGGAGGCGTCCCGGCTGACCTACCTGGTCCAGGACCTGATCACGCTGTCCAGGATCCAGGCGGCCGAGCCGGTGCCCGACCCGAACCCGGTCGAGCTCAGCGCGGTGCTGGCGGAGGTCCTGGACAGGTGCCGGATGAAGGCCAGCGCCCGCGGCATCGAGCTGGCGTGGAGCTGCGACGACGGGCTCGCCGTGCTCGGCGACGAGGACCTGCTGGTCACGGCGTT
The DNA here is from genome assembly GCA_035518495.1 of Streptosporangiaceae bacterium. Classification (GTDB taxonomy): domain Bacteria; phylum Actinomycetota; class Actinomycetes; order Streptosporangiales; family Streptosporangiaceae; genus UBA9676. The sequence goes on along the minus strand of DATIXO010000249.1, from coordinate 46,616 downwards.
GCGGAACCTGCTGGAGAACGCGGTCGCCTACAGCCCGGAGAAGACGCGGGTGATGGTCTCGGCCACCCGGGACGGTGCCAGCTCCGCCCAGATCAGCATCGCCGATCAGGGCATCGGCATTCCTGAGCGGGACCTGGAGCGGATCTTCGAGCGCTTCTACCGGGTCGACCCGGCCCGTTCCCGCGCCACCGGCGGGACAGGGCTGGGACTGGCGATCGTCAAGCACGTGGTGGCCGCCCACAGCGGCAAGGTGACGGTCTGGAGCAAGGAGGGCGTGGGGTCCACCTTCACCCTGCACCTGCCCGCGATCAGGAATACGCCGCCCGCCGACGGCGAACCCGCCGCTGGCCTTGCCCAACCTGTCAGGGAGGCAGTCAAGTGACACGCGTGCTCGTGGTCGAGGACGAGGAATCGTTCAGCGACGCGCTCTCCTACATGCTGCGCAAGGAAGGCTTCGAGGTCGCCGTCTGCCCGACCGGGCCGGACGCGATCGAGACGTTCGACCGCAACGGCGCCGATCTGGTGCTGCTCGACCTGATGCTGCCCGGCCTGCCCGGCAGCGAGGTGTGCCGGACGCTGCGCGAGCGGTCCAACGTGCCGGTGATCATGCTCACGGCCAAGGACAGTGAGATCGACAAGGTCGTCGGCCTGGAGCTGGGTGCCGACGACTACGTCACCAAGCCGTTCTCATCGCGCGAGCTGGTGGCCCGGATGCGGGCGGTGCTGCGGCGCCGCGGCGAGCCGGACGAGGCCGGCACCGCGGTCATGGAGTCGGGACCGGTGCGGATGGACGTCGACCGCCACGTGGTGACGGTGCGCGGCGAGCAGGCCCAGCTGCCGCTCAAGGAGTTCGAGCTGCTGGAGGTGCTGCTGCGCAACGCCGGCCGGGTGCTGACCAGGATGCAGCTGATCGACCGGGTCTGGGGCGCGGACTACGTGGGCGACACCAAGACTCTCGACGTCCACATCAAGCGGCTGCGCGCGAAGGTCGAGACCGATCCGGGCAATCCCCGGCACATCATCACCGTCCGCGGGCTGGGCTACAAATTCGAGCCCGCGGGCTGAGCGGGAGCGTCCCGGCTGCGCGGTGCCGCCGGCTGCGCGGTGCCGCCGGCCGCGCGGTGCCGCCGGCCGCGCGGTGCCGGCTACCCGGTGGTGGTCGCCGACGGGCTCGCGGATGCGGCTGGGGACGGGGACGCCGTCCCGCCCGGCGACGCGGACGCCGAGGGGGTGACCAGCGGTGGCGCTGGCGCGTAGGTCGCGAACCACTGGGCGCGGGGCATCACCGGGACCTGCAGCGCCACGCTGCCGGCCCGCAGGAAGTGCAGAACGATCAGGATGTGCTGGCCGCCGTTCAGCCGCCGGGTGAGGCCGCGCAGGATCACCTGCGGGGCCGGGCCGGTGAGGAACACCGACTGCTGGCTGGCCAGCCGCACGCCCCCGCCCGGCATCTGGACCGCGGTGGCCGAGCCCGGCGCGCTGATCGCGATCAGCCGGTCTGGCCCGCCGTTGTTGGCCAGGGCGAGGAACAGGCCGGCCGAATCGCCGCGCTGGAGTGAGAAGGCCGGCGGCTCCCCGAGCACGAACATGTTGTTGATCCGGATCACGTTGCCCACCACCGCCGACGCGCCCGCGCTCGGCTGATGCCAGCGCTGGGTGGGGGCGTTGAATCCGGCTTCACATCCGGCGATCGCCGGAGCCAGGGCGGTCGCCGCCACCACGGCCAGAACCCGCAGCGGCGCTGCGGTGCGGTTGCTGAGGTTCACGGCGTGCTCTCCTGCGCTCCCGGAAGTCCGACGCGGGGTAGTGGACGCCGCACAGCGTATCGGGCGCGGCCATGCCGGTCGCCCGTGAGGGTGGGGTTAGGCGCGGCCGGCCAGCCGGGCGGGGCTAGGAGGCCGCCGGGCTGGCCGTGACGCTCGCCGCGGTGGTGCCGGACGGACGCTGGGTGCGGCTGGCGGCGGGGACCAGCGAGCGCAGCGCGCTCGTCAGCGCGAAGCCCCGCCCCCGGTCGCGGACGATCCTGGCGACCGAGCCGTTCGCCTTGACCAGCACGGCCGTCAGGGTGGCGGGGCGGTAGGTGCTGCCGAGCGCGTTCTCGGTGTCCTCGACCGCGTGCGTGGCGGCCAGCCCGGTGTGCCTGGCTATGTCGGCGACCTGGACGCCGTGGGTCCCGACGATATAGATCTGCACCCCGGCGGTGGCCGCCTCGAGCGCGAGCTGGCGCAGGTGCACGCACCCGCAGTGGGGCGGGACCAGCGCCAGCACCGATCCGTTCAGGCTGCTCAGCGGGGCTTCCATGCCGCCGACCAGGACGATGGCCTCGGGCAGCTGGTGGCCGGGGCGGCCCATCGACGGCGCGGTCATCTCGGTGCTGCTGAACACGGTGAGCAGCGTCCCGGCGAGCAGGGTCAGCGCCAGGCAGCCGGCCAGCAGCGGCAGCACCAGGCCGTCGCGCATCAGCGGCACCGCCAGCCGGTGGGTGCGCCGGCGCCAGCGCAGCGCGCGGAGCTCGCGGTAATACGCCTGCACATCGCGGTCGAGTTCCCGCGCGTCGTCGGGGATCTCGACACCGGCCGGTGGCAGGCCGTAGTCGTCCCGTCCTGGGTCGCCGCCAATGTTCACGCGTATCTCTCCGGCATGAGCCGCCACGTCCATTCCAGTATGGGTCAGCGGTGGCCCCCGCGTCACTCACGCGCCGTTCCCGATGGCCGTCCCGCCCGGGCAACACGCTGGCGATGCGACTTTGAGATCGGCCAAATGGCCCCATGACCTGCGTGTTTGCCGTCATGTGCGGCTAGTGGGCCGCCTGCGGCATGGTAGGATTGCTGCAGCGGAAGGGGTATGTGCCACTATGACTTTCAAGGTCGGCGACACCGTCGTGTACCCCCACCATGGGGCTGCTCACATCGAAGAGATCGAGACCCGTTCGATCAAGGGCGAGGACAGGACCTATCTGGTTCTCAAGGTCGACAAGGGTGATCTGACCGTACGCGTGCCCGCGGACAATGCCGAACTGGTAGGTGTGCGCGACGTGGTGGGGCAGGAAGGGCTGGAACGGGTGTTCGAGGTGCTGCGCGCCCCGCACACCGAAGAGCCGACCAACTGGTCGCGGCGGTACAAGGCCAACCTGGAGAAGCTCGCCTCCGGAGACGTGAACAAGGTGGCCGAGGTCGTCCGCGACCTGTGGCGCCGGGACCGCGAGCGCGGCCTGTCGGCGGGCGAGAAGCGGATGCTGGCCAAGGCGCGGCAGATCCTGGTGAGCGAGCTGGCGCTGGCCGAGAAGACCAACGAGGACAAGGCCGAGGCCCTGCTCGACGAGATCCTGGCGTCCTGACGCCCCGCTTGACCGCACTGCGTGGCCTGTCATGGCCGGTGATCTGCCCCGCGTAGGCGTGGGAACCGACGTCCATCCGCTGCTGCCCGGCCGGCCGCTCTATCTGGCCGGGCTTTTCTGGCCGGGCGAGGACGGGCTGGCCGGGCACTCCGACGGTGATGTCGCGGCGCACGCCGCCTGTGATGCGCTGCTGTCGGCGGCGGCACTGGGCGACCTGGGCTCGGTGTTCGGCACCGCCGACCCGGCCTGGGAGGGCGCCGCCGGGATCGCCCTGCTGCGCGCCACCGCCGACCTGCTCGCCGGGGCCGGCTTCACCGTCGGCAACGTGGCGGTCTGCGTCATCGGCAACCGCCCGCGGATCGCGCCGCGGCGCGCGGAGGCGGAGAAGGCCCTGTCCGCGGCGCTCGGCGGCGCGCCGGTCACCGTGTCCGGCACCACCACCGACGGCCTGGGCCTGACCGGCCGGGGCGAGGGCATCGCCGCGATCGCCACCGCCCTGGTCGCCCGGGCCTGAGCGTCCGGGGCTGAGCGTCCGGGGCTGAGCGTCCGGGCCCGGGGGGCCCGAGAGCGGATCGCTACCCGGCCGCCGCGACCCGCCCTTCGACGGAGCCGAAGCCGATCGTCACTCCGCCGGCGCCCGGTGCGGTGGCGGTGATCCGCACCACGTCGCCGTCCTCGAGGTAGGCCCGGGTGGCGCCGTCCGGCAGCCTGAGCGGCCGGGTCCCGTCCCAGGTCATCTCCAGCAGGCAGCCGCGCTCGGCCGGGCCGGGCCCGGACACGGTGCCGGACGCGAACAGGTCCCCGGTGCGCAGTGGCGCCCCGCCCGCGGTCGCGTGCGCCAGCTGCTGCGGCGGCGTCCAGTACATGGTCCGGAACGGGGGGCTCGCCACGACGTGTCCGTTCAGCATGATCTGCAGTGACAGGTCCAGCCCCCACGGTTGCGCGCAGTCCAGGTACGGCAACGGCGGCGGGTCCTGCCGCGGCGGCGGCACCCGCGCCGCCGCCAGCGCGGCCACCGGCACCACCCACGGCGACAGCGAGGTGGCGAAGGACTTCCCGAGGAAGGGCCCGAGCGGCTGGGTCTCCCAGGACTGGATGTCGCGCGCGCTCCAGTCGTTGACCAGCATGAAGCCGAACGCGTGCCGCGCGAACTCGCCGGCCGGCACCGGCTCACCCTGGGGGGAGCCCACCCCGACGGCGAAGCCGACCTCTGCCTCGAAGTCCAGCCGCTGGGTCGGGCCGAACGCGGGTGCCGCCGCGCCAGCGGTCAGCAGCTGGCCGTGCGGCCGGATCACCGGGGTGCCGGAGACCACCACCGACCCGGCCCGCCCGTGGTAGCCGGCCGGCAGGTGCAGCCAGTTGCGCGGCAGCGGCGGGGAGCCGGGCCGGAAGATCTGGCCCACGGTGCTGGCATGGTCGCGGGAGGAGTAGAAGTCCACGTAGTCGGCGACCTCGAACGGCAGCCGGAGCTCCACCGCCGCCCGCGGCACCAGGTGGGGCTCCACCCGGGCGCGGTGGCGCGGGTCGGTCAGCAGCTCGGTGATGCGGGCGCGGGCCGGGTGCCAGGCGGCCGGGCCCGCGGCCATGAACGCGTTGAGCGCCGGCGCCGCGAACCAGCCCGGGTGCTCCAGCAGCCCGGCGGCGGCCAGTCCGGCCAGGTCGAGCACGTGGCCGCCGATCGCCACCCCCACCCGGGGCGCCTGCCCCGGCCGGGCGAACACGCCGTAGGGCAGGTTCTGGACCGGGAAATGGCTGCCCTCGGGCACCTGGACCCAGGACGACCCGCCCGCGGTCACTCCCCGCTGGCCCCCGTTTCCTGGGGCGGGGTGGGCGTGCTGCGCAGCCGGTCGAAGTTCGGCATCGAGGCGGGCAGCGGCGCCGCCGCCGTGGCCGGCTCACCGGCGGGCTTGTCCTCGCCGTCCTCCTGGCCGTCCTCCTGGCCGCCGTCCTTGTGGCCGCCGTCGCGCCCGTTCCCGCCCGCCGGACCGTCACCGGCCGGGGGGCGCTCGTCCAGCGCGGCGGCCGTGCGCTGCTCCTGCTGGCCCGGCGCGGCGGCGGGGGCCTCGGCCGCCGGGCCTTCGGCGGCGGGGGGCAACCGTGCCACCTGCCGCTCCAGCAGGGCGTCGATCCCGGTGCGCGGGGGGCCGGTGCGGGCCGGTGCGGCGCCCCGGCCGCCCGCCCAGGTGACCGCGCCCCGGGCGGCGGGCGCGGGGCCCTCGATGGCCGGCCGGTCCCGGCCCGGCTGGCCCGCCTGGGCCGGCTGGCTGGCCTGGCCGGCTTCCGCCGCGCTCGCGGCCGCGGCCGCCGCCGCCCGCACCCGGCGCCACTGCCGCAGCATCACCAGCCATACCCCGAAGCCCATCAGCAGCAGCACCCACGGGATCACGGCGATGACCGCCCGGGCGGCCTGGCCGGTCAGGTAGACGCCGGTGGCGTGCAGGGCGTCGCCGACGGCCATCGCGGCGATCACCAGCAGCAGGCACGCCCACACGTAGCACCTGGTGCCCCAGCCCGCGCTGCGCAGGGCCAGCACGGCGGAGCCGCTGATGACCAGCATCGCGTCGAACATCAGCGGGTAGAGCCGGGCCAGTCCCGGCGCGACCCCGGCCTGGAGCGCGATCTCGTGGATGCCGGCATAGGAGAGCAGGAAGGCGGCCACGGCCACCAGGATCACGCCGGCGATGACCGCGGTGAGCGCGGCCAGCCGCAGCCGGAGGTGAGGATCGCCAGCCCGGGGCCCGCGCATAACGGGATAGTCGCTCATCACGGGTGCTTGTCCTTCCTGCGCCTGGGTGCGGGCCGCTGGCGCCCGCCTATAGTCGGACTGTGGGCTCCGCCCGCGCGGCCGCGGCGTCAAGGGAGACGACATGCCGTACTACCGGGTGACGGGGGAGGTTCCCCGCAAGCGTCATATCCGTTTCCACCGCCCCGACGGGGGACTGTACTCAGAAGAGCTTATGGGTGAAGAGGGCTTCTCGTCTGATTCCTCCCTGCTTTACCACATTCATCCTCCGACCGCGATCGTGAAGAGCGAGGGCCTGGACGACGCCGGCCAGGCCGGGACGGTGCCGAACCATCCGCTGCTGCCGCGGCACGTGCGCACCTCCGGCCTGCCCGCCGGGGACGACCTGGTGCTCGGCCGGAGCCTGCTTTTCGCCAATGACGACGTCCGCATATCGTTTGTTTCCGCGGCGGGCCCGTCCGGCCTTTACCGGAATTCAGCTGGCGACGAGGCCGTCTATGTCGCCACCGGGTCGGCGGTATTCGAGTCCGTGTACGGCACGCTCACGGCCGGCGCCGGCGACTATGTCGTGGTGCCGCGCGGGACCATTCACCGCTGGCTGCCAGCCGGGCCCGGCGTGACCGCGCTGACCGTCGAGGCGAGCGGCCACATCCGGCCGCCGCGGCGCTACCTGTCCGCGTTCGGCCAGCTGCTGGAGCATGCCCCCTACAGCGAGCGCGACCTGCGCGGGCCGCAGGGCCCCCTGCTCGCGGACGGGCAGGACGTGCCGGTCACGGTCCGCACCAGGAGCGGCCTGACCCGCCTGACCTACGCCCAGCACCCGTTCGACGTGGTGGGCTGGGACGGGTGCCTGTACCCGTTCGCGTTCAACATCGCCGACTTCGAGCCGGTGATCAAGCGCACCCACGCGCCGCCGCCGGTGCACCAGACCTTCGAGGGCCCGAACTTCGTGATCTGCTCGTTCTGCCCGCGGCCGCTCGACTTCCACCCCGAGGCCGTGCCGATCCCCTACAACCATCACAACGTGGACTCCGACGAGATGATGTTCTACGTCGGGGGCGACTACGCCGCGCGCAAGGGGTCCGGGATCGGCGTGGGCTCGATCACCCTGCACCCAGCCGGGTTCACCCACGGCCCGCAGCCGGGCGCGGTCGAGGCCGCGGTGGCGGGCCTGGCCGACGGCAAGACCACCACCGACGAGACCGCCGTGATGATCGACACCTTCCGGCCGCTGAACCTCGGGCCGGCCGCGCGCCGGGCCGAGGATCCCGAGTACGCCTGGTCCTGGGCCAAGGCCGGCCGCTGAACCCGCCGGGCCGCGGACCGGCGATGCGTGGCGGGAGCTTCCCGGGCAGGGCCGCTGCCAGCGCGGTGGCGCTGATCGTCATCGCCGCGGGTGGCTTCGCCGTCTGGTACCGCGCGGCCTATAACGTGTGGCCGGGCCAGCAGGCCTCCGCCCGCGTGCACTGGTGCGGGCGGGACTATGAGTCCTTCGGCGGCTCCCCGCAGACCTGGCGGCAGATCTCGGCCCAGGAGCCGGTTCCGGTCCGTCCGGTAGGCCCGTACCCCCCGCTGGGGTGGCCGCACCGGGAGCTGTTCGCCGCCGCCGTCCCGGCGCAGCGGCTGGCCGCCGGCCCGCCGCTGGTATGCGCGACGGTGGTCTACCTCCGCACCGGCCCGGATGAGTACCACGCCTACAGCCTCGAGGGTGGTCCCTGACGGTCTCCGTGATCATGGGCCAGCGGGTGGGCTGCGGCTCCCGGTAGCCTTGGCGGCATGACGCTCCGTATCCATGACACCGCCGCCCGCGCCGTGCGCGAGTTCGTCCCGGTCCGCCCCGGAGTCGTATCGCTGTATCTGTGTGGCGCCACGGTGCAGGCGCCGCCGCATATCGGGCACATCCGGTCCGGTGTCAATTTCGACATCTTCGCCCGGTGGCTGAAGGCAACCGGCTACCAGGTCATCTTCTGCCGGAACGTCACCGACATCGACGACAAGATCCTGCGGGTCGCCGCGGGCGAGGAGATCCCCTGGTGGGCAGTGGCCCAGCGCAACGAGCGGGCGTTCGCCCGCGCCTACGAGGTGCTCGGCTGCCTGCCGCCGGACGTGGAGCCGCGGGCGACCGGCCACGTGCCGGAGATGATCGCGCTCATGCAGCGGCTGATCGACCGCGGCCACGCGTACGCCGCGGGCGGGGACGTCTACTTCGACGTCAGCTCCTGGCCGGCCTACGGCGAACTGTCCGGCCAGCGCCTGGAGCACATGCGGCCCGCCGACGACACCGACACCACAGATGCCAAACGGGACCTCCGTGACTTCACGCTCTGGAAGGGCGCGAAGCCCGGCGAGCCGGCCTGGGATACCCCGTGGGGGCCGGGCCGCCCGGGCTGGCACCTGGAATGCTCGGCGATGGCCACCAAGTACCTGGGCCCGGTCTTCGACATCCACGGCGGCGGCCTGGACCTGGTGTTCCCCCATCACGAGAACGAGCTCGCCCAGTCCCGGGCGGCCGGGGACGAGTTCGCCCGGTACTGGATGCACAACGGCCTGCTCGGGGTGGCCGGCGAGAAGATGAGCAAGTCGCTGGGCAACTCGCTGCTCGTCGACGTCATGGTGACCCGGGTGCGCCCGGTGGAGCTGCGGTACTACCTGGGCCAGGCGCACTACCGGTCGGCGATGGAGTACTCGCCGGAGGCGCTGGCCGAGGCGGTCGCCGCCTACCGGGGGATCGAGGGCTTCGTGGTGCGGGCGAACGAGCTGGCCGGCGCGCCGCGCGCCGCCGGTGAGGACCCGGCCACCGCCGAGGGCCAGGCCGCCGGGCCGGCCCGGGCCGGCGCCGCCCCCGGCCGGCCGGGCTGGCCGGAGGCGTTCGCCGCGGCGCTCGACGACGACCTCGGCGTGCCGCAGGCGCTCGCGGTCGTCCACGCCACCGTCCACGAGGGCAACAACGCGCTGGCCGCGGGCGACGCCGAGGCGGCCGCGGCCGCGCTGGCTTCGGTGCGGGCCATGCTGGGCGTGCTCGGGCTCGACCCGCTGGCCGAGCCGTGGGCCGGCCGCGGCGCCGACGACGACCTGCGCGAGGTGGTCGACGCCCTGGTCAAGACGGCGCTCGCCGAGCGCCAGGCGGCCCGTGAGCGCAGGGACTACGCGGCGGCCGACGCGATCAGGGACCGGCTGCAGGCCGCTGGCGTGCTCATCGAGGACACGCCGGACGGGCCCCGCTGGGAGCTGAAGCGATGACCTGCGGGCGGCCCGGCGGCTCCCCGCACCAGGGCCGGCGGCGGTGAGCGGGGGATCCGCGGGACAGCCGGGCTCCGGCCGCGCGGGACGGGGCGGGCGCACCAAGTCCGGCAAGCCGCGCCCGGGCACCGGCGGCCACGGCAGGCGGCGGCTGGAGGGCAAGGGGCCGACCCCGCCTGCGTACCTGCGCCCCGGGCACCCGGCGCAGCGCCGCGCCGCCAGGGACGCGGCGGCCCGCGACCCGGAGGGGGCAGGCCCGGAGGATCGCGGCGGCCGGGCGGCCGCCGGTGACCCAGCGGCCCGGCCGCGCCGTGCCCAGCCGGGCCGGCCAGCGCGGGCCGGCCGGACCCGCACGTCCCCCGGTGGGAGCCCCGCGGGCGGCCGCGCACGCGGGGCCGGTGAGATGCCCGAGGTGGTGGCCGGCCGCAACGCGGTGCTGGAGGCGCTGCGCGCGGCCGTGCCGGCCACCGCCATGTACGCGGGCCAGCGGCTGGACGCCGACGAGCGGGTGCGCGAGGCGATCACCCTGGCGGCGCAGGCGGGCGTCCCGATGATCGAGACCGGCCGGGCGGAGCTGGACCGGCTGACCGGCGGCGCGGTGCATCAGGGCCTGGCGCTGCGGGTCAGGCCCTATGACTACGCCCACCCCGGCGACCTGACGGCGCGGGCGGCGGCGCTGGGCCAGCCGCCGCTGATCGTCGCCCTGGACGGGGTGACGGACCCGCGCAACCTGGGCGCGATCGCCCGGTCGGTGGCCGCGTTCGGCGGCCACGGCGTGCTCATCCCGGCCCGGCGCTCGGCGAGGGTCACGGCGGGCGCGTGGAAGGCGTCGGCCGGCGCGCTTGCCCGGGTGCCGGTCGCGCAGGCGCCGAACCTGGCCCGGGCGCTCACCGCCTACGCCGGGGAGGGGCTGTTCGTGGCCGGCCTGGACGCCGCGGGGACCACCCCCATAGACGGCCTGGAGGTCGCGGACGGGCCGCTGGTGCTGGTGGTCGGATCCGAGGGGCGCGGGCTGTCCCGGCTGGTGGCGCAGCGCTGCGACCTGCTGGCCCAGATCCCCATCGCGGCGGCCGCCGAGTCGCTCAACGCCGGGGTGGCGGCCGGGATCGCCCTGCACGAGATCGCGCGCCGCCGGGCGGCCCGCGGCTGATCCCGGCGGCGGCCCGCGGCTCACCGGGGAGACCGCCCCGCGGCTGATCCCGGCGAACCGCCCGCGCCCGGCTCCGGCACCCCGCCTGGCGAACCCCGGCCCCGTCACGCTATCGTTCGCATTGTGAACAAGCCAGGTGCGGACGGACCGGGCGGGGACGGCGGGCAGCCGGACACCGCCTGGGAGCGCGCTGCCCGCCGGGCCGGTGAGGGCACGGGGCGCCGCACCGACTTCGTCCAGTCGCTCGACCGGGGCCTCGCCGTGATCCGGTGCTTCTCCTCCGAGCACCCGTCGCTGACCCTGTCCGAGGTCGCGGAGCGCACCGGCCTGACCAGGGCGGCGGCCCGCCGCTTCCTGCTGACCCTGCAGGAGCTGGGCTATGTCGGCAGCACGGGGCGCCAGTTCTCGCTGCGCCCGCGGGTGCTGGCCCTCGGCTATGCCTACCTGTCCTCGTTCAGCGTCTCCCAGATCGCCCAGCCGCACCTGGAGGACCTGGCGGAGGAGCTGCACGAGTCGTGCTCGGTGAGTGTGCTCGACGGCGACGACCTGGTCTACGTGGCCCGCGCCTCCGCCAACCGGATCATGACGATCTCGCTCACGGTGGGCACCCGGCTGCCGCCGTATCCCACCTCCATGGGCCGGGTGCTGCTGGCCTATCTGCCCGAGGACGAGCTCGACGCCCACCTGAGCCGGACCAGCCTGCAGAAGCTGACCGAGCAGACCATCACCGACCCGCAGGAGCTGCGCGCGGTGCTGGCGAAGGTGCACGGCCAGGGCTGGGCCTCGGTGGACCAGGAGCTGGAGGCCGGTGTCCGCTCGATCGCGGTGCCCATCCGCGACGGCTCGCACAGCGTGGTGGCGGCGATCAACGTCAGCGCGCACGCGGCGCGGGTGCCCATGCGGACGCTGGAGAAGGAGTTCCTGCCCCGCCTCGCCGACTGCGCACGGCAGATCGACGACGAGCTGGCCACCCGGCTGTCCGGCGGCGCGCGCAAGGTCATGTAGGGCAGCGCCAGCGGCGCTGCGATGCCGGTGTGGCGTTATCGAACGCCAGTTCGTTTCGCGTCCTATACTTGGGCCATGGCTGGTGTGTTCCAGGGATCGCTGCTCGACCTCGCGGGCCAGGAAGGGCCCCGGCCGCTGGGGGAGTCGGTGCGCCGCCGGCCGCTCGCCCACGGGGCCTGGGTGGACATCCGGCCCGGCTGGCTGGCCGGCGCCGACGCGGCGTTCGGCCGGCTGCTGAGCGCCGTGCCGTGGCGGGCGGAGCGGCGCCGGATGTACGACCGGGTGGTGGACGTCCCGCGGCTGCTGTGCTTCTACGGCGAGGGCGAGCCGCTGCCCGACCCGGCGCTGGCGCGGGCCAGGGACGCGCTCGACCGGCACTACTGGCCCGAGCTCGGCGAGCCGCTGTGCACGGCCGGGCTGTGCCTGTACCGGGACGGCCGGGACAGCGTCGCCTGGCACGGTGACACCACCGGCCGTGGCGGCACGCAGGACACGGTGGTGGCGATCGTGTCGCTCGGCGCCCCGCGGGCGCTGCTGCTGCGGCCGCGCGGCGGCGGCCCCGCGATCCGCCACGACCTCGGCCACGGCGACCTGCTGGTGATGGGCGGCAGCTGCCAGCGCACCTGGGAGCACGCCGTCCCCAAGACCACCCGGCCCACCGGCCCGCGGATCAGCGTCCAGTTCCGCCCCCACGGCGTCCGCTAGCCACGCCCGGCCGCCCCCCGGCCGCCGGCCCGGGGCCGCATAACACTTCGGTAGCTGGCGTTGACAGCCGGTTCGCCCTGATCTGATCGTGGTATACGTCGTGGCCCCGGGATTCCGGCCGGCATGGGTGGTGCACATGGTTGATATCGCTCAGGGCACGCTCGTCACCGCGGAGAAGGCCAAGCTCCGCAAGGTGCTCAGCCGCATGGACCTGGTGCTGTTCACCGCGTGCGCCATCGTCGGCCTGGACAGCGTGGCGTTCGCCGCCGAGGCGGGCGCGCAGGCGATCACCTGGCTGCTGATCTCGCTGGTGCTGTTCCTGATCCCGTACGGGATGCTGGTCGCCGAGCTGGGCTCGGCGTTCCCGGTCGAGGGCGGCGCGTACGAATGGGTGAAGCTGTCGTTCGGCCGCCTCGCTGGCTCGATCACCGCCATCCTCTACTGGCTGTCCAACCCGATCTGGGTCGGCGGCACGCTGGCGGCCACGGTCATCGCCACACTGAACGACTTCGTGCTGGGCAAGCCGCTGGGCACGACCGGGGAGATCGTGGTCGGGCTGATCTTCGTCTGGGTGACCGTGGGCACGGCGATCGTGGCGTTCCGGTACGGGAAGTGGGCGCCGAACATCGGCACCTTCGTCAAGATCGCGGTGGTGGCCATCTTCACGATCCTGTTCATCGTGTTCCTGACCCGGCACGGCCACCCGGCCGGGACGTCGACCGCGTCCGACCTGAAGCCGTCGGTGAACGGGTTCCTGACCGTGATCGGGGTCCTGGTCTTCCTCTGGGTCGGTTTCGAGCTGTCCAACGGGGCCTCCGAGGAGATGCTGAACCCGCAGCGGGACGTGCCGAAGATGATCGTGCGGTCGGGCGCGCTCGCCGCCGTGCTGTACGGGCTGACGATCGTCGGCATCATCCTGGTGATCTCCAAAGCGAACCTGTCGAGCGTGTCGGGCTTCACCGACGCCTACAAGGCGGTCGCCACCGACCTGCACTCCCACGCGCTGGACGTCGTGTTCGGGATCCTGATCATCCTCACCCTCCTCGGCAGCGGATCGGTCTGGCTGGAGGGCGCCGACCGGACCCAGGCCATCGCCGCGCTGGACGGCGCCGCCCCCACCTGGATGGGCCGGTGGACGAGCTTCGGGACGCCGATCGCGGTCAACATCGCCTCGGGCGTCGTCGGCTCAGCCTTCGTGTTCTTCGTGTTCCTGATCACCAAGGGGAGCCTGGCGAACTTCTTCTCGGTGATGATCGCGCTGGTGATCTCGACCACGGCGGTGAGCTACGTCTTCGTGTTCCCCGCCCTGGTGGCGCTGCGCCGCAAGTACCCGGACGCGCACCGGCCCTACCGGGTGCCCGGCGGCACGGCCGGAGCCTGGATCGCGGCCGTGATCTGCGAGCTGTTCGTCGTCATCACCGCGATAACGCTGCTGTGGCCGGGCGCCATCAACGCGGTGTTCGGGCAGTCGTACTCGATGGAGAGCAACTGGGGGGTGTCCCGGGTGTTCTTCGAGTCGGTCACGCTCGGCGCGTTCGCGGTGATGGTGCTGGCCGGGGTGGTGTTCTGGGCGATCGGCGCCCGCGGCAGGCGGCGCGGCCTGACCGGCGAGACGGCGGCGTTTGCGGAGGCCGGCGCGGCCGATCCCGGCCCCGGTCCCGGCCGCCTCTGACCGGCCGCCGGCCGGGCGGGAGGCGGGGGCCAGCGGCATCCCGGGAACCCCCATACCATTGCTTACGTGTTAAGTGCATGCGCACGTTCTGGCTGGGCACTATCGCCGCAGTGGATTTGCGAGCGATACTCGCGTTACAGGCGGAGCGCAGGGCAAGGGGAGGTCACGCCGTTTGGCGAGGAGAGGGTGGATGAACAGGGTACTCGCCGGGCTGTGGCTGGTCTTGATCGTGGTCATGGTTTCCGCCTGCGGGGCACCCCAGTACACCTATGTCGCGAACACCGACCAGCACGCCTACTTCAAGGTCCCGGGCGGCTGGCACAAGATCAGCGATTCGGCGCTGGCCGCCGCGCTGAACGGCGGCAGCAGCAGCTCGGCCGAGCCGACCGGGGTGTGGTCGGTCGGGTACGACGGCAGCTCCGCGCCGTCAGCGAACCACGTGTTCGGCTCGGTGGTCCCGCAGCCGTTCGCCTTCGCGCTGGTCGAGCCGCTCAACTCGAGCGCGAGCGCGACCATGTCCTACAACCAGCTGCGTGACATCTTCCTGCCGGTGACCTCGGCGAGCCGCCAGAGCGCCGCCAAGAGCGGCTTCCCGCTGACCAAGTTCCAGCTGCTGCGCAACGACGTGCTGACCCAGGGCCAGGGCGTGCACGGGGTCCGGGTCACCTTCGACTACACCTTCCCGGACGGCAGCACCGACACCTTCGACCAGGTCGCCTTCACCAACGCCGACGACACCGAGATCTACCTTCTGGTGCTGCACTGCCTGGCAAGCTGTTACCAGCGGGACCACAACGAGATCGACACCGTCATGAAGTCATTCACGGTCAGGAGCAACTGATGACGACAGCCCCCGCGGGCCCGGTCGAAGGACTGCGCCCGCCCGGTGAGCGGCAACGGGATGAGGACCGGCGCACCCGCAAGCCGCTCTCGTTCTGGGACCGGGTGAAGTTCCTGATCCTCCTCGTGCTGATCTGGTTCGTGCTCGTCTGGTCCGCGATGGCCAACAACCCGCTGATCGGGTTCACCGACGCGATGCGGCTCGAGGCCAGGTCCGCCTCGTGGGTCTTCATCCTGATCGCCCTGGAGGCGCTGCGCCAGCTCCACTTCCTGGTCAGCGAGCACTGGGCGGGCTACCACCGGTTCTGGACCCACACGATCTTCGGCGGGTTCGAGCGGGTCACCCACCGCAGGCTGTCGGACTGGACCAGGTTCCGCATCTGGCGGCTGCTCACCTGGCTGTTCTGGATCGCCGTCATCGCGGTGGTCGTCGGCAAGATCACCCACACCAACCCGGGGCTGGCGCTGCTGCACCTGCCGGGCTACATCTGGCACGCGCTCCCGACCGTGCTGCAGTACGCCTTCCTCCTCTTCTTCCTCATCCTCCAGTTCGCGGCCCTGTTCTGGTTCCTGTCCAGGGGCGGGGTCGACGTCTACTACCCCGACGACATCAAGACCCGGTTCGCCGATGTCTGGGGCCAGGACCACGTGCTGGCGAAGGTGCGGGAGAACATCCTCTACCTGGAGCACCCGGAGGAGATCGAGGACAAGGGCGGCTACGTGCCCGGCGGCATCCTGCTGTGGGGCCCGCCCGGCACCGGCAAGACGCTGATGGCCGAGGCGGTCGCCGGGGAGACCGGCAAGCCGTACGTGTTCGTCGACCCGGGCGCGTTCATCAACATGTTCTTCGGCGTCGGCGTGCTGAAGGTGAAGGGCCTGTTCCGCAAGCTGCGGCGGCTCGCGCTGCGGTACGGCGGGGTGATCGTCTTCTTCGACGAGGCCGACTCCCTTGGCAACCGTGGCGCGCTGGCCCAGGGCGGTCCCGGCTTCCCGCGCGGGATGACCCCGGCCCCGCACCGGGCAGGCTGCCACGGCTTCTCCTACCTGTCGCAGGACGTGCAGTGGATGCTGCTGCGGCGGGCCATGCAGTCGGGCATCGAGGACGAGCCGGAGGGCGGCCGCAGCAAGCAGATCATCGGCGCGGGCATGAACGGCGGCGGTGGCGGCGGCGGCATGGGCACCCTCCAGGCGCTGCTCACCGAGCTGTCCGGGCTGAAGAAGCCGCGCGGCTTCGTCAACCGCCACATCCGGCGGATCTTCGGCATGCGCCCCAAGCCGCCGCCCAAGTACCGGATCCTCGTCATGATGGCCAGCAACATGCCCGAGGCGCTGGACGAGGCGCTGCTGCGGCCCGGCCGGATCGACCGGATCTACAAGGTCGGCTACCCGACGAAGGCGGGCCGGGTGAAGACCTACCAGGGCTACCTGGCCAAGGTGCGGCACGAGCTGACCCCCGAGCAGGTGGACAAGCTGGCCATCATCACGCCGTACGCGACCGGCGCCACCATCAAGGACATGGTCAACGAGGCGCTGATCACCGCGATCCGCAACGGGCGGGAGGTCATCAACTGGCAGGACATCATCCGGGCCAAGCAGTTCAAGGAGCTCGGGCCGCCGGAGGACGTGGAGTACATCGAGCGTGAGCGGCACGCGGTGGCGGTCCACGAGGCCTGCCACGCGCTGGTCGCCTACCGGACCCGCCAGCACATGGAGATCGACATCGCGACGATCGAGAAGGGCAGCGACTACCTCGGGATGGTCGCGAGCATCCCGCCCGAGGACCAGTTCACCCGCTGGCGCAGCGAGTACGAGACCGACATCCTGGTCTCGCTCGCCTCGCTGGCGGGGGAGCGGATGTTCTTCGACAACGACAGCTCCTCCGGCGTGTCCGGAGACCTGGAGTCGGCGACCACCGTGGCGTCGTTCATGGAGGGCTTCTGGGGCATGGGGTCCACCGTGTCGTCGTACTCGACCGCCAAGCGGCTCGAGGTCGGCTCGCCCGGCGGCGGGGCCGGCGGGCGGAAGAAGAAGGGCCAGGACCCCGAGCAGGAGCTGCGGCGGGCGCTGGCGGACCGGATCGAGGACAGCCTGACCAGGCAACTGGAACGGGTCGAGACCCTCCTCACCGAGAGCCGGGACCAGGTCCTGTGCCTGGCGCACGCGCTGGAGACGCACAAGACCCTCACCGGTGACGACGTGCTCGCCGTGCTGGAGCACCGGCAGGGCCCGCTGGTGGACGGCAGGCCGTACGGGAACGCGTCCTTCGTGCGGCAGCTCGAGGACTACCACGCGGGCGCGGCGGCCGCGCACCGCGAGCACAGCTCGGTGCCGCTGAGCATGCCGGCCGCCCCCAAGCCCCTCTGGGCGCCGCAGGACCCGGTGCCGCAGGGGGTGGCGGCCACGCCGAAGCCGGACCAGCTCGGCCCCTGACCCGGGCCACGGCCTCGCGATGCGCGCCGCCTACCGGGTGCGGCTGGTGGCCAACCTGGTCAACGGCTCGACCCTGGCCGGCGTGCTGGTGGCGGCCGCCGGCCGGGCCAGGCTGGTGCGCGGCAGGGACGGGCTGCTGATCGGCGACCGGTACCGGCTGCCGGTGCCGCCCGCGCCCGCGTTCACCCTGGGGAACGTCATCATGACCCGCGCCGGGCGCGACGTCCTGCTCGGGCAGGAGGCGCTGCTCGCGCACGAGGCCCGGCACGCCACCCAGTTCGCCTGCTGCGCGGGCCTGGTGATGCTGCCGCTGTACTTCACGGCGGCGGGGCTGTCCTGGGTGCTGACCGGCGACTTCGGCTCCCGCAACGTGTTCGAGCGGCGTGCCGGGCTCGCCGACGGCGGGTACACCGACCGCCCGCTGCGCCCGGTGCTGGCCCGGTGGGCCGGATGGGCCCGGCGGGCTCAGCGGGCCGGAGGGGCAGGGCGGGCCGGCCGGGTGCCTGCGGGGCGGCGCCGGCGCCGCCAGGCATGAGGTTCCACCGGCTGAAGGTGCTGCGCCGGCTGCCGCACCCGGCGCGCGGCTTCACCCAGGGCCTGCTCTTTTCCGGCGGCACCGTGTGGGAGAGCAGCGGGCTGTACGAGCAGTCGGCGCTGCGCAGGTACCAGCTCGGCGCGGCGCAGTGCGAGGCCTGCGCGCCGCTGCCGCCGGAGCTGTTCGCGGAGGGCATCTGCTGGGCGGGCGAGGCGATCTGGCAGCTGACCTGGCAGGAGCGGACCGCGCTGCGCTGGCATCCGGGCACCCTGGAGCTGCTGGAGACCATCCCCTACAACCGGGAGGGCTGGGGGATATGCAGCACCGGCGATCACGTCCTGACCAGCGACGGCAGCAGCGAGCTGGTCAGGCGGGACCCGCGCACCCTGGCGCCGCTGGAGGTCGTCGGAGTCCGCTGCGAGGGCGAGCGGGTCGGCGGGCTGAACGACCTGGAATGGTCCGGCGGCCGGGTCTGGGCCAACGTCATCGGCAGGCCCTACCTGGCCGGGATCGACCCGGCCAGCGGCGAGGTCACCGACATCGCCGACGCCCGCCTGGGCCATGAGCATCACGGGGGCGACCCGCAGGCGGTGCTGAACGGGATCGCCGCCATGGCCGGCGCCGGGGAGTTCCTGCTCACGGGCAAGGGCTGGCGCTTCCTGCACCACGTCCAGCTGGCCGAGGGCCGTCCCCGCCGGCACCCCGCGCGGCTGCTCACGCCCGGCTACTGAGGTCAAGGTAAAGAACAGGCCATCATTCACCCACCTCTAGCTAAGCAATGCCTCTCTGTGTACACCCAGACACGCAGCAGCGCATCTAACGAACGACTCGGGATGCCCCGCATGTCATGGGAGGGGAAATAACTTGCACAGACCATGGAAGGCCGCTGCCGCGGCGGTAGCCAGCGGTGCGGGACTGTGCGCCCTGGCGCTCGCCGGGGCCGCGCCGGTGGCACAGGCCGCGACCGCGGGCGGTGGCACCCAGCCCACCCTGTGGGTCTCCGGCGCACCGGTGGCCGGGGGGAACGGCACGAGCTGCGCCAAGCCCGGGTTCAACACCGTGCAGGCGGCGGTCACGGCCGCCCCGGACTGGGCGACCGTCAAGGTGTGCGCCGGCACCTACACCGAGCAGGTGGAGATCACCAAGTCGCTCACGATCACCGGGACCGGCGGTCCGGTCACGCTCACCCTCCCGGCCAGCCCGGCGAACTCGGTCGCCTGCGCCAGGAATCCGGGGTCGTCGCAGTACGGGGTGGACGTCTGCGGGAACATCCACGTCACGCTGAGCCACCTGATCATCCACTCCGCCTGGGCGCAGGGCACCTGCAACGACGACATCGACGCCGTGTTCGTGGCGGGCGGGGCCACACTCTACTTCGCCGATTCGGCGATCACGGCGGCCGGCGGAGTGCCGCTCAACGGCTGCCAGGGCGGCGTCGGCGTCCTGGTGTGGGACGGCCACCTGAAGATGTGGCACGACGCCGTGTCCGGCTACCAGAAGAACGGCATCAGCATCGAGAACGCCGGCTCCACCGCGGTCATCGGTGACGTGAGGGTCACCGGGATTGGTCCGACCGACCAGATCGCCCAGAACGGCATCGAGATCGCCTTTGGTGCCTGGGGCTCGATCACCGGCAGCAAGGTCAGCGGGAACGAGTGTGACAACGCGACCTGCGGCCCGGACAACCTCACCCAGTCCCAGTCGGCCGGCTACCTGTTCTACAACGCCGCACCGGGGTCGGTGGTCAGCCAGTCCACCGCGTTCGGCAACGACATGGGTGTCTACTTCGCCGCCACCTCCGCCGGCTACATCGGCGCCTGGATCGGGCACGACAAGCTCGTGCACAACCGGTACGAGGACGCCGTTCTCGACCAGGGATCGGCGAAGCTCAATTACTCCCGGATGTGGGGCGGCAACGTCGCGCTGCAGATGCTCCAGTACAACGGCCAGACCGCTGGCGCCTACGCCACCGCGTCCCACGACATCATCGGGCCGGCCAGCGTCGACGCCCTCCAGATCTATTCCGATGAGAACGCCGCTGACCTCCCCGGCAGGCTGGTGGTCAGCTACAGCAGCATCAACGGATCGATCTCCAACAACAGCCCGGCCGCGGCGCCGGTCAAGCTGTTCGTCCACCACATCAGCTGACCAGCGCACAAGCTGACCAGCGCACCACCAACTGATCAGCGCGCACAACGACGGTGGGCCAGGCCTCCAGGCCTGGCCCACCTGCGTGTCCGCCCTGCCCACGGTCAGGCCCGGGCCGCCTGCTCCAGGACGGCCCCGGCGGCCAGCAGCCGCTCCTCGCTGCCGGCCGGGCCGATCAGCTGAACGCTCGCGGGCAGGTGCCCGCGAGCCGGCACCGGCAGCGCCAGCGCCGGCACTCCCGCCAGGTTCACCGGCGAGGTGAGGCCCCGGATCCTGGCGAGGCCCGCGGCGTCGTCGAGGGGGGGCGGGAAGCCCAGCAGCGTGGGCAGGGCGAGCAGGTCGACCCGCTCCCACAGCCGCGACAGCTCCGCCCGCCACCGTGACGTCTGCTGGCGGGCCGCGCCGAGTTCGGCCGGGGTGACCTCACTGGCCCCGCGCAGCCGGGCCAGCACATCGGGGCCGATCCGCCCGGGTGAGGACCGGGCCAGCGCGCCGTCGCTCTGCCACGCCTCGGTGTCGAGCAGCACCATGGCGGCGGTCCACGCCGCGCGCAGCCCGTTCAGTGTGACCGGCGAGACCTGCCAGCCGGTGGCCGCCAGCGCCGCGTCGACCGCCTCGTCGATCGCGGGGTCCGCCTCCATCGCCACCCGCCCGACCGTCTCCGGCGGGCCGGCGGTCACGGTGAACCCCGGCTCGAGCAGCGCCATCCCGGCGGCCAGGCCGGCCACGTCGCGCGCCAGCGGCCCCACGGTGTCCAGGCTCGGCGCGAGCGGCCACACCCCGGCGAGCGGGATACGGCCCCAGGTGGTCTTCAGGCCGGCCACCCCGCAGCACGCGGCGGGGATCCGGATCGACCCGCCGGTGTCCGAGCCGTAGGCGACGTCGGCCTCCCCGGTGGCCACCGCGACCGCCGACCCGCTGGACGATCCGCCGGGGACGAGCGCCGGGTCGAGCGGGTTGACCGGCGTCCCGAACGCCGTGTTGATCCCGCTGATGCCGTAGGCCAGCTCATGCAGGTTGACCTTGCCCGCCAGGCACGCCTCGCCGCGGGCGATCGCGGCGCGCAGGCCGGCCAGGCACGCGGCGTCGGCCGCGGCCGGCCCGGCATGGTCGGCGACGGCCAGGCTCCCCGCCGTGGTGGGCACCCCAGCTACATCGATGAGGTCCTTGACCGCCACCCGGAGCCCCGTTCCCGGCGCGGTCTCCCTGAAGATCCACGTGGACATAGCCGATCAGTGTGGCAGGGGATATGCGCTGCCGCCGATGCCTGACCCCCGGCGCGCCGAGCAGTCGTTAGCCAGGCGGTAGCGCCGCCCGCTGGCCCGGAGCCGGCGCGGCGGTGCCGCTGGCCGCGGCGGGCGCGGCCAGTTCGCCTCCCTCGCAGCAGGGGAGCACGAAGTAGCAGCGTGGGCAGGCCCACTTGGAACCGTTCCCGTAGGGCCGCAGATCAGCTTGCGCGCATTGCGGGCATTGCTCGCCGCTGGCCGCCCCGCAGGTGCTCACTCACGCAACGTAACAGCAAATCCATGCACGCCACGGTTACGCCATGCGGGGGATGGGACGACGGAATTCGTTTAGCTGATCTGTTTGCCGGGACGGCCGCGCCGGTTAATACCCGCCGGTAGGGCTTATCCGGGCTTGTCATGGCCCATGCCGGGCATATTCAGCGGGCCGCTGCGGAATCCGTTCCGCCGCCCTGGGCCGGCCCCTGGAGCCGCACCCGCCAGTGGGGTGACCGGCGCCGGCCGGCCGCGGCGGGTCCTCATCTGAGCACGTCGTGTCCCCACCGGCCGCGCCGACGCCGCCGCCGTCCCGGGCACCCGCGCCGGGGGGCGCGGCCAGCAGCGTAAAGGGCGATATCCCGGCGGTTAGTGCCGCGATAGCCGTAGACTCCAGAGTCAAACAGCAACTGCTGGGAGCGGAGACAACGGAATCCCTGGCAGCAATGGTAGCGATGCAAACTCGCGTCACGGTCCGGGTGGCGGTGCAGTCGCCGCGGCGGTTGCTCCGGGACACCCTGGCCGCATGCCTTGCTGTCCGGCCGGATGTGGCCGTGGTGGGGCGGGTCGCCGAACCCGACGGCATCCTCGCTCTGTGCGAACTGCGGCGGCCCGATGTCGTGATTCTCGACGCTGGCCGGCAGCTGGGCGAGGTCGCCGGGCGGGTGAGCGCGCTGGTGCGCCGCTTCCCCGACCTGAACGTGATCGTGACCTACCGTGACGCGTCCGAGCAGGACATCGCCGCCGCCTGCCGGGCGGGCGTTGCCTCCCTCGTGCCCGAGTCGCGCGGCCTGACCGCCGTGCTCGCGCTGCTGCGCCGGAAAAAGGGCGATCACGCGCAGGACGCCAGGCGTGACCGGGGCGGCCTGACCGACCGGGAGCACGAGATCGTGGTGCTGACCGGCTCCGGCCACAGCGTCACCGAGATAGCTGCGCTGCTCGGGATCAGCCCGCTCACGGTGGAGAACCTCAAGCGCCGCGTGTACGCCAAGCTCGACGTGAGCAGCGGCGCGCACGCCGTGGCCCGGGCCGCCTCGCTCGGCATGCTCGAGCAGCAGCCTGCCCCGGCCGCGCCGCGCCGGCACCTCGCCGAGAGCAGCTCGGTCCTGCTGGCGGTGGTGGCCGGGCGGCCCGGCCCCGACCTGGACCGGGTCGTGACCGTCCTGCTCGAGGGCAGGCTGCCGTTTGTGCTCATCCGCAAGCCCGGGCCGGTCGCCGACACGCACTGGGCCCGGTGGCACCGCGGGCCGGTGGTGGCCGCGCTCGTCGACCCGGCGCCGCCGGACTGGGAGCTGGTCGCCGAGATGGGCATCCCGGCCGTGCTGGTGCACGGCGAGCCGCTCGATTCCCCCGACCTCGCCGAGGCGCTGGCCAGTGGCGCCAGCGCGCTGGTCGCCGCCGACCGGGTCGACGATCACTTCCTGTCCGTGCTCCGGATGGTGGGCCAGGGCTACCTGGTGGTGGACTCGATGCCGATGCGCCCGCTGATCGGGGTGGTGCGGGCCCGGTGGGACGAGCCGGCGCCGGGCGCCAGCGGGCTGCCCGAGCTCACGTCGCGGGAAAGCGACATCCTGCAGTCGCTCGCGGCCGGGCACTCGATCCGGCAGACCGCGCGTGCGCTCGGCATCGCCCCGAAGACCGTCGAGAACGTCCAGACGCGGCTGTTCCGCAAGCTCGGGGTGCGCAACAGATCGGGCGCGCTCACCGTCGCCGACGCGTTCGGCCTGCTGCCCGCGGCCACGTCAGCGGAGGCCCCTAGGGGTCTCCCGTCCCCCTCAGGGGAGTCTGTCTCTATCCAGGACTGACCTGCTCTCCTACCGTTCCAGCAGGGTATTGTCCGCTCCCTCCTCTCGCCCCGGGGCTGAATCGTGGCCCCCGGTGGCGTCCCCCGCTACTGGAGGCCTAACCCCCATGGACGAGTCGACCGACTCCGTACGCCGCAACGACGCAGCGAGCCACGCCAGAGGAAAACATCAGGCCGGCCAGGCCGGCGGCAAGCACGAGGCCGGCAAGATGGGCCAGCCCGACCCGAAGCCCGCTGCCCACGGCAAGCACGCGGCCGTCCGGTATGAGGCCACGGCACCGGGAACCCCGTCGCGCAAGGCCGGCTCGCGGCCGGGCCTGCCGGCCGTCTCCCGGCGGAACCTGCTGATCTCCGGCGGCGCGCTGGCGGCGGCCGCCGCCAGCATGGAAGGCGTGCGGAAGCTCGCGACCACCCCGGTCCGGCTCGCCGTCGACCCGGCCAGCGCCAGCCTCGCGAACGCGCACGGCCTCAAGAACCTGCCGGACATCCAGTTCGACATCAGCGCCTTCACCGCCCCCGCGGTGACGATCAACGGCATCCTGGTGGCGTTCCCGCCGGTGTTCACGCTCTTCGCGACCGCCACGCTGATGCGCCAGCCCAGCCGGGAGGACCAGCGCGAGCTGGCCCGCGCCCTCGACGAGATCGAGCGGGCGTACCAGTTCTCGCCGCAGGGTGTGTTCGCCTTCGTGGCGTACGGGCTGCCGTACTTCGACCGGTTCCCCAGCAAGCTGTTCGACGCGAAGGCGCCGCGGCTGCTGTCCGACGAGTCCCGGTTCGCCCTGGAGGAGGCCGTGCCGTCGCCGACCGACGTCAGCCCGGTCAACCCGGGCATCACGAAGGAGACGTTCAACGTCCCGGTCATGATCGAGGCGAACGACCTGCTCTTCACGCTGCGCAGCGACCACGTGGGCAACCTGTGGGATGTGCTGGCGTTCCTGGGCGGCAGCAACAAGCTGGCCGGCCACCATGTCCGCTCGCCCCACCTGCAAAGCGGGCTGCAGTTCACCAGCACCCGGGTGATGTTCGTCCAGCAGGGGCTGCCGCGCGCGGTCGCGGACAAGAACAAGCTGGTCTTCGCCCCGTTCGTGAACCCGGCCTCCCCCATGTGGATGGGCTTCGCCGACCAGCAGGTCAACGCGAGCGCCCCGGCGCCCGATGTGACGTTCGCCGGCGCCGACGGGATCCACCTCACCACGGCCGAGCCAGGCAGCTACTTCGACAACGGGGCGCTGCAGCACCTGTCGCACGACATCCTGGACATGGAGCAGTTCTTCGACCTCAACGCGGCCGGGGACCCGGGCGACGACGGCACGTTCCTTGAGCGTGTGCAGTACATGTTCCGTGCGGACCCGCCGCCGTCGAGAGGCGTTGCCGCGAGCCAGTTCGTCAACGGCGGCGGCCCCGCCTTCCTGCCCAACCAGTTCAAGGGCTTCGGTGACGCGGCGCGCAGCGCGGCGGGCATCGGCACGCTGCCCGAGGCGGCAGGCGAGGCGCCCCAGCACCGGATGGGCCACCTGTCCTGCCTGCAGCGGTCCTCCCGGACCGCCGGCGGCAAGCCAATCCACCTGCGGATGGACGGGCCCGGTTTCGACAGCCTCGACGTTCCCGACGGCAGCAAGCAGCCGAAGCTGGAATTCACCGTCTTCGTGCCGACGGCCGATTTCTTCCGGGTCATGCGGATCAACCAGGCGTCGCTGGACCTCCAGGCGAAGTTCCACGTGGACCCGAGTGACAACGGGCTGGAGCGGTTCATCACCGCCACCCGGCGGCAGAACTTCCTGATCCCGCCGCGGCGTCACCGGGCCTTCCCCTTCGCCGAGTTCGTCCGCGATCCGCAGCCGAGCGCCCCGGCCAAGAGCAGCCCGGCCAAGGCCGCCCCCGCCAAGAGCAGTGCTGCCTCCGGCTCCGGCGGCGGCACCGGCGGCGGAGGTAACGGCGGTGGCGGCGGTGGCGGCAATGGCGGCGGCGGTCGCGGCGGCGGCAACGGCGGCAACGGTGGCGGCGGCAACGGCGGCCGCTGACGCGCCGGCCCTTGACTCACCGGCCATGCCGCTGACGATCCGTGCCGCCCACGAGCGCGGGACCCGGCCGGGTGTGGCCGGCCGGGCCCGCTTAGGCCATGGCGCAGGCAGACAGCGGCGCGCTGCTGGTCGAGCTGCTCTACCAGCAGCAGCCCCGCCTCGATGAGAGGCGCCTGCTGGCCGAGGTGAACAAGGCCCTGCCCGGGACCGTGCTCACCGGCGACGACAGGCAGCCGGTGCTGCTCGCGCACGAGGGCCACGGCGCCACCGACATCGGCGACGCGGGGGTGCCGGTCATGTCGGTGATCATGCCGGTGGGCCCCGATCAGCTGGCGGACCCGGGCCGGATCGACCTCAGCCAGACGTGGGACTTCCCGCAGGCACGGGCCGTGCTGGGGCGCTGCCGGGCGGCCCTGACCATCGGCGAGATGTTCGGCCGGGTGCGTCCCCCGGCGGAACGGCTGGAGGCCTTCCGCGCGACCGCCCTGGCGGTGTGCCGCCTCACCGCCCCCGCGGCGGCGTGGTGGCCCACCGCCAGCCAGCTGCAGCCGCCGCCGTCACCGGACAGCCAGCCGCTGATGGGGCTGCTGAACGTGCGGCTGTTCCGGGTGGAAGGCAGCACCAGCGACGTGGTGATGGACACCCTGGGCCTGCAGGTGTTCGGGCTGCCCGACCTGCAATGCCACTGCCACGGCATGGAGCTGCCGCGCCTCGCCGGCTACCTGCGCACCGCCGCGGCTTACGTGTTCGAGCACGGCGATGTCATCCACGACGGCGACACGATCGAGGGGATGGAGCCGGGGGACAAGTGGCGGTGCCGGCAGGAAGAGGCGCTGATCCCGCCGGACCGGTTCGTGATCGACCTCGACCCCGGCGACGAATACGCCTCGGGAGAGCGGTTTCCCTGACGGCAGGCCGTCGGCTCAGACCCGCGGCGGACTTCCCCGCGCCGCGGTGAGGAACCCGCTGCCCTGCCGCCGACCATAGCCCGCCAGTCACCTTTCGCGGTGCGGGCGAGACCCGCCGGGCTGTAGCCGGTCACGGGGGGGACGGCGCACTTGGCACAAGCGTTCAGCGCGTGCCAAGTCGTGCCGTCCCCCCGTCAGTCCCCGGATTTTGTCGTTGGAGCTAATCGCCTGTCCCCCCCATCGGCTGGCCCTGGCGGTACATCTGCGGCGGTTTGTTCCCTGCCGCCTGCCCGCCATCAATAGGGATCACCGCGCCGGTGATGAACGACGACTGCTCCGAGCA
Organism: Streptosporangiaceae bacterium; assembly: GCA_035518495.1. Lineage (GTDB taxonomy): Bacteria > Actinomycetota > Actinomycetes > Streptosporangiales > Streptosporangiaceae > UBA9676. Next base: position 20,236 of record DATIXO010000249.1, on the reverse strand, counting down.
GAGCCACAGCACCGTCCGCGCCACTTCGGCGGCGCTGCCGGTCCGGCGCATCGGGGTGGAGAGCCCGGCCAGCCGCTGCGCCTCCGGCCCCGCGGCTTCCAGGTGATGGGTCAGGATCGGGCCCGGCGCCACCACGTTGACCCGCACGCCCTGGTCGGCGTAGTCGAGCGCGGCGACCTTGGTCAGCCCGATGATCCCGGCCTTGCCGGCCACGTACGCGGCCAGGTTGGCGGTGCCGTTCACCCCGGCGACCGAGGCCATGTTCACGATCGCGCCGCCGCCCGAGGCGAGCATGGCCGGGATCTGGAACTTCATGCCCAGGAAGGTGCCGCCAATGTTGGTGGCGATGCCCTGGTCGAACTCGGCCGGATCGATGTCGGCCAGCGGCGCTGGCAGCGGCCCGGCGGTGGCGTTGTTGAACGCCGCGTCCAGCCTGCCGAACGCCGCGACCGCCGCCTCGGCCAGCTCGCGCTGGGAGCCGGCGTCGGTCACGTCGCACCGGACCGCCAGCGCGCGGCCGCCGCTGGCCTCGATGCGCTTGGCGACCGACGCCAGCGCCTCGATGTCACGCGCGCCGAGCACGACGGCGGCGCCCGCGGCGGCGAACGCCTCGGCGGTGGCCGCCCCGATGCCCCGGCTGCCGCCCGCGATCAGGGCCACCCGGCCCTGGAACGGCAGATCAGTCATGGCTCCTCCTCGTGCCGCTTCCTTCTGCCTGAAAGTTAGCTATCGAACTATGAGATGTCAAATGATCTGGAGGCTCGAGGGAGAGTGGCGGGCGCAGGGCGGATACGCCGGCCGGGCGGGGTACGCCCGGCCGGCGTCCGGGGCTGTCAGAGCCAGGCGCGCAGGTCGCCGACGTCCACCAGCGGCAGGCCCGGCGCAGCGCGGCGGCTTCGAGGTCGGCGGGCCCCGGCCATGGTGCCGTCGGGGTTCATCACCTCACAGCACACCCCGACCGGCGGCAGGCCCGCCGCCGTGCACAGCGCCACCGTGCACAGCGCCACCGTGGCCTCGGTGTGGCCGGCCGTTGGCGGGGTATCGCCGCACGGCCCCGGGATCGCACCGGAGTCATTCCGCCTGGCGGCGGAACCGGCGGGCTGTCACCGCCGCGCCTGGAATCGCACCACGACAACGATAACCCGCGGGGTGGTCATTCATCAGCCACGATCAGGCCGATGCTGTCGGCGAGCAGCGGCGCGATGTCGGCGAGCTGTGCCGGGGTCACGATCGCGCCCCGCAGGCTCAGCGGGTCGACGGTGATGCCGAGCTCGGCGCCGCGCAGGTCGGCCTGGTCGAGGGTGACGCGGGTGAAGTTGGTGGTGACCAGCCGGCAGCTGGGGAAGGCGGTCCTGGTCAGCGTCGCGCCAGCGAAGTCCACGTCGCGCAGCACGCAGTTGTCGAAGGTCACGTCCACCAGCACGGCGTCCCGGAAGTTCACCGAGTCGAGCTTGCAGCCGCGCAGGACAACCTGGCGCAGCCGGGCCCCGAAGGCCTCGACGCCCGCGGCCACGCTCCCGATGACCGCCGAGTTCACCCAGGTGGCCTCGGCCAGGGTGGTCGATATCAGGCGCACATCGCGCAGCCACACGTCGGTGAACTGGGTCCGGCGCAGCCGCCCGTTCTGCACGGACACCCGGGTGAACGCGCACTCCAGGAACCCGCTGCCCGACGCGTCAGGACCGTCGAGGTCCAGCTGGTCGAAGTGGGCGCCGTCGTAGCTCTCGGCCGGCGCCAGGTCGCCGTCGTGGGGGCGCAGCGCGCCGGCGAACGGCAGGTCGGCCAGCTCATTCCAGTCCATGACGCCCCTCATCCGGTGGCCGCACGCGCCGGCCCCGCGATCGTGCCCCACCATCATCGGAGCCGTCGCCGACATCGGGCTCTGGCATCACCGCTCCCGCCATCATCGGGCCCCGGCATCACCGCTCCCACCATCACCGTGCCCCGGCATCACCGCTCCCCACTATCATCGGGCCCCGGTTCATCGGCTACGGAAGCGAGTGCGGCGGGATCCGGATCCGCCGCGTCCCCGTCCGCTGGGTGGCCCGGGCCGGCGAAGGCGGCGAGGCCCGCCAGCAGATCCTGCGCCGCGGCCAGGTCGGCATCCAGCGGCCGGTCGGCGGTGTCGGCCGGCAGCGCGGCGGCCGCCAGGCCGAACGCGGCCGCCAGGCCCGGCCCGGCCGGCCGGGTCCCGCGCAGCCGGAGCGCCCGGACCGCGGCGACCAGCTCACACCCCAGCACGATCCGGTAGGCGCCAGTGACGTCGGTGGTGGCCCGGGCCGACTGGGTGGAGAACCCGGCGTGCTCCTCCGCGCCCCGTGACAGCACGGCGCTGCCCAGCGCGGCCGGGGCGGCCAGCCGGCGGATGTCGGCGATCGCGGACTGCGCCACATATTCCAGGATCATGATCCCGGAGCTCGGCGGCCGGTCGGTGGCCAGGAACGGGGCCAGGCCGGTGAAGGCCGGCTCGACCAGCGTCCCGAGCCGCGCCGCCGACAGCGCCGCGGTCTGGAACAGGGCGGCGCGCACCGCGTCCAGCGCCAGCCCGACATAGGCGGTGTGGAAGTTCCCGTTGTGCCAGACCGTGGCGCCGGCCACGTCGATCAGCGGGTTTTCCGCCGCGGCGTTCAGCTCGGTGGTCACCGTCTGCTCGGCGTGCCGCACGGCGTCCATGGCCGGCCCGTGCACCTGGGGCAGTGCCCGGTACCCGTAGGGATCCTGGATCCGCCCCGCTGGCTGGCCACCTGCTGGCTGGCCGCCCACCGGCTGGCCTTCCACCGGCTCGCTTTCCGCTGGCTGGCCAGGGTCCGCGAGCAGCGCCCGCAGGGCGGCCGCCACCGCCCGCTGCCCCCGATAGCGGCGCGCCTCATGCACGGCCGCCGCGTAGGGCTCGGTGGAGGCGGCGACCGCCCGGTGCGACAGCGCCGCGATCACGATCGCGGCGCGCATCAGCTCCGCCAGGTCGGAGCATGCCAGGGCGGCCTCGCCCACGGTGGCTGCGTTGCTGGACAGGAAGGCCAGCGCGTCCGCCGAGGCCAGCGGGAACCGTGGCTGCCGGGCCCCGTGGGGGAGCCAGTCCCGCTCACCGAGCAGGCACAGCGCCGTCACCGCCAGCGCCGTGAGGTCCCCGGTGCCGATCGCCCCGTACCACGGCACCGGCACCGACAGCCCGGCGTTCACCCCCTCCAGCAGCGGGCCGAGCACACCGGGATCCACACCGGAGCCGCCGGCCGCGATCTGGTTGGCCCGCACCACCAGCATCGCCCTGCTCAGCTCGGCGGCGACGATCGGGCCGCCGCCGCCCGCGTGGCTGCGCAGCAGCCGCAGCCCGTGCCCCCGCCGGTCCGCCGCGGCGACCCGCAGGTCGCGGTTGGCGCCCACCCCGGTGGTCCGGCCGTACACCTGGCGCCGGGCCGCCACCGCCGCCGCGGTCCGCGCGGCGGCCTGCGCGCGCTCCCGGCCGCCGGCGGTGACCCGTGCCGCCGCCGCGCCCCGCGCGACGTCCCGGACCTCGCCGCAGCTCACCGTCCGGCCGTCGAGCAGCACCACCGGCCTGGCCATCGCCCCCCCTATGCGGTCCGCGGTTCCCCGGTGCCGTGCTCGAAGGCGAGGATCCTGGCGCCGGTCCTGCCGGACCAGTACAGGCCCCAGCTGCACAGCGCCTGCAGCAGCTCGCCGAGCCTGGCCCGTTCTGCCTGCTGGATGTCGTAGACGACCTTCGGCGGGACCTGGTCGTACACGGTGCGGCTGACCAGCCCGTCGGCTTCGAGCTCGCGCAACTGCTGGGTGAGCATCTTCTGGGTGATGGCGGGGATGAGGCGCCGCAGCTCGCCGGTCCGGCGCGGCTGCTGCAGCAGGTAGAACAGGATGACGAGCTTCCACTTGCCGCCCATGACGCTGACCGGCACGTCGACGGGGCACCCGTAAGCGGGCTGCCTGGGCATCGCGGCCTCCCTAGGCACCGGAAAGTGCGTACTGGCTGTGACGGGTGGTTGCTGATTCTATGTGCCTATGACCTCACCAACTGGGACGCCAGTGCCCGGGCCGCCACCAGCGGGCATCCGGTGACCGCCGCCGCGGCCGGCCACGACACGGTGCCGCTGGAGTTCACCGTCCGCGGGCAGCGGGTCGCGGCCATCCTCCGCACCCCCCGGGTCCAGCGGCCCGCTGACGCGCCCGGCGCGCCCGGCCGGGCAGGTTCGCCCGGGGTGGTGCTGACCGGACCGTTCACCGGCGTGAAAGAGCAGGTGGTCTCCGTGTACGCGCGGCGGCTGGCCGACGCCGGGCTGGCAACGCTGGTGTTCGATCACCGCAACTTCGGCGCCAGCGGCGGCGAGCCGCGCCAGCACGAGGACGCGGCCGGCAAGCTGGAGGACCTGCGCGGGGCCACCAGCGCCCTCGCCGCGCAGCCCTCGGTCGACCCCGGCCGGGTCGGCTGCGTCGGGGTCTGCCTCGGCGGCGGCTACGCCCTGCGGCACAGCGCCTTCGACCCGCGTATCCGTGCCGTCGCCTTTGTAGCCGCGGCCTTCAACGACCCGCGCGCGATGCGCCAGGGCATGGGCGACGACGGGTACCGCGAGCAGATGCGGGCCTTCTCCGAGGTCGAGCAGCGGCAGTTCGGCACCGGCGAGACCGAGTACCTCCCGGCCGTCGACCGCGACGGCGGGCCAGCGGCCATGCCGGGGCGCGAGCCGTGGGACTACTACGGCACCGAGCGGTCGGCGGCGCCCGGCTGGGTGAACCGGGTCACCCGCCTGTCCGTGCGCGAGCTGCTCACCTTCGACGCCGCGATCGGGGCGGACTTCCTGGCCGGCACCCCCGCCCTGTTCATCCACGGCCGCCGCGACGACTTCTGCTCACCCACCGCGGCCGACGCCACCTACCGGCGTGCCCAGACGGCCGACAAGGAGTTCCTCTGGCTCGACACCACCAACCACATCGACCTCTACGACAATCCCGCCTACGTCGATCAGGCCGCCGCCCGCCTCAGCGACTGGCTGGCCAGGCGGCTGTGAGCGGCCGGCCGGGCGGGTTCGCCAGGCCGGAGCCGGCGGCGCGCCCGGCCGGCAGAGCCGGCGGCACGCCCTGAGGTGGGCGCTGACGGCGCGCCGGGTCCGGAGGTGACCGCGCGCCCCGGGGCGGGGAGCTGACGGCGCCCTCCGGGGCCGTAGCTGACGGCCTGCCCTGCGGCGGGCGCTGAGGGCGGGAGGCTGACCGCCGGCCGCCCGGCGCTCCGGCCCCCGGGTATAGCGGGAGCACGGGCCGCGGCCACAAGGTTGGCTTAGGGTGAGGGAGCGTGCACATGCCGGTTGGCCCGGCGGGCGCGCCGTCGAGGTGGTGATGGCCACAGCCGTGCGCCTGCCTGACCCGCAGCGTTCCTATGCCGTGCTGATCGGCAACGCCGCCTACGCGTCCGGCGGGCTGGCCGGCCTGCCCGCGGTGGCGGGCAACCTGACCGGGCTGGCCACGGTGCTCACCGACCCGGCGCTGGGCACCCTGCCGGCTGACCGGTGCGTCGTGACCGCCGATCCCGCCAGCGCCCAGGCGGCCCGCGGCACGCTGTGCGAGTACGCGGCCCGCGCCGAGGACACCCTGCTGGTCTACTGGGCGGGCCACGGCACGCGCGGGCCGCGGGATGAGCTGCTGCTCAGCGTGGCCGGCGCCGGCGCCGGTGAGCCGGATGCCAGCGCGCTCGCTCTCAGCGACATCCGGGACGCGGTGGCCGGCAGCCCGGCCGCCAACCGGATCCTCATCCTGGACTGCTGCGTCAGCGAGCGCGCGGCGCCGGTGAGCGGCGTCACCGACGCCGTTCCCGGGCAGGCCGCCATCGAAGGCGGCTACACCCTCATCTCCACGTCGCCGAGCCTGGTCTACTTCTCCCCGCCCGGCGGGAAGTACACGGCGCTCACCGGCACGCTGATCGGCATCCTGCGCGACGGAATGCCGGACGGGCCCGAGTTGCTCACCGTCGCCGCCATCTACGGCCAGCTGCTGTATGGCATGGCCAGCCGCGGCCTGTCGCTCCCGCGGCAGTTCGGGACGGAAACCGCCAGCCGGCTCGCGCTGGCCCGCAACCCCGCCTACCGCGGCCGCCAGGACCCCGGTGCGTTCCCCGACCCGGGCCCCCGGCCGCCGCAGCGGGCGGCCCGGTGGCGGCGCCTGGCCGCCGCGGTGGCTGTGGTGGCCGCGCTCGGGCTGAGCATCACCCTGGCCAATATCTCGCAGCACCAGGCCAGGCCCGCGCAGAATGCCGGCGGCGGCCAGCCGGGCGCGACAGACATCGACCAGACCGGGCTCAGCTTTCCCGTCTCATTCAGCGTCAATGTCTCCCCGGCAGCCGTCCAGGACGCCACCACGAGATCGTCGGCGATCGGCCGCATCATGAGCAGTCTCGACCACCAGCTGGTAGCCCACCACCTGCAGGGCCGCCGGGTGGGGCTGGTGCAGGTCTTCGTCTCCGGCCCCATTACTGGAATTCCGCAGTCCAATAGCGTGGCGCGCCTTGTTCTCGGTGGCCTCCGGCAACGCGATCCCATTTTTTCCCAGGCCGCGGGGCAGGGTTTCTGGAATGGCACCGGAGATAATTTTCTCTTTCAGATATACTTTTTCACCTGATATGCCGCCGCTGGTGGCCGCGGGAGGCGGGGGAGAGTGGTGGAGGAGCAGGCTGTCGCCGCTTACCTGCACCGCATCGGTGCCGAGCGGCCCCCGGTCCTGGACGGGACCGCGCTCGGCGTCCTGCACCGGGCCCACCTGCTGGCCGTGCCGTTCGAGAACCTGAGCATCCACCTGGCCGAGCCCATCTCGCTGGCCGAGGACGACCTGCTCGGCAAGATCGTCACCCGGCGGCGGGGCGGTTTCTGCTACGAGCTCAACGGGGCCTTCGCGGCCCTGCTGGAGGCCCTCGGCGCGCAGGTGGCGCGGGTCGCCGCGCGGGTCTACGGCGACGGCCAGCCCGGGCCGCCGTTCGACCACCTGGCGCTGGTGGTGCGCCCGGCCGACGGCAGCGGCCCGTGGCTGGCCGACGTGGGATTCGGCAGTCACAGCACCTACCCGCTGCGCTACGACAGCAGGCAGGAGCAGGACGACCCGGGCGGGCGGTTCCAGCTCGCCGGCACCCCGGACGGGGACGTGGACGTGCTCAGGGACGGGCAGCCGCAGTACCGGATCGAGCGGCGGGAGCGGCGCATGGCCGACTTCATCCCCACCTGCTGGTGGCAGCAGACCTCGCCGGAGTCCCATTTCACCCGCAGCACGATCTGCTCACGCCTTACCGGCGACGGCAGGATCTCCATCAGCGGCCGCACCCTGATCAGCACCAGCGGCGGGTCGCGCACCGAGCAGCAGCTCGGGTCCGCCGCCGCCGTGCTGGCCGCCTACCGCGAGCACTTCGGGATCGCGCTGGACCGGGTCCCCACCGCGGCATCCGCCTAGTATCTGGGCAATCGGGCAACTGGCTGGCCTGTCTTCCGGTCTGTGACCGTGTACCCGCATTGGCGCAGCTCGTCGATGATGCGCTGGGCACGAACTGGCATATGGACGTGCACGTCTGCCAGGCGCTGGCTGGAGTCCTCGAACCTGACGCACCAGACGCCGGGAACGATCCTGGCCATCGAGACACCGGTGATCGCGTCCTTGCCCGCTGACCGGGTGACGAACCAGGGGAAACGCAGCCGCACCAGGAGGCCTTGTGCTCCGATGTCGAAGCGGCCCAGCGGCCAGCCCGCGATCTTCTTACCGGCGTGCGCTTCGACAGCGAACGATCGCCACGAAGGCGTGGCCGCAGGATTGCCGGCGTGAGCGTCCCGGGGAGCCGGGCCAGGCGGCCCTTGCGGGTTCGCGGCACCGGCGTTGTCGGCCATAGAGCCAACAGTAGGCAGGAGCGCGGCCAGCGCCGGAGTCAGAGCCCTCGATCACTCCGTGCCCGGCTGTGTCAGGGCGTCGAGCATCTCGCCGAGGTGCTCGTAGATCCCGAGATGGCCCTCGCCCTCACGCAGTACCAGCTGTGCGTCCGGCAGCTTCTCCGCCAGGTACCGCCCGTGCGCGAGCGGTGCGAAGCGGTCGTCGGTGCCGTACCAGAGCAGGGCCGGGCAGCGGACCGCGCCGAGGTCGACGTCCCAGTCCCCGAGCCAGGAGACGTTGTCCCAGCCGCCGCCGCTGGTTCCCTGGCGCAGAGCCTCGTGCATGGTCGCGGCGAAGGCCGAGGCAAGCCGCTGGTCGGCCATCAGCTCGCTGTCGCGGGGAGACAGCAGGTCCGCAAAGGCCGCCGCCACCCCGGAGCCGCCGGACTCCCGGGCCAGCTCGGCCAGCGGCTCGAACCCGGCGCCGAGCGCAGCCGCCGCGGCGGCCGGGTCGCCCGGCAGCAGCGTGAGCGCGGCCCGGTCGCTGTCGTCGAGGCTGTCGAGCGCGCCGGGCACCAGCTGGAACGGCCCGGCGCCCGAGGCGACCCCGGCGCGGGTGACCCGGTCGCCGGGCACCGTGGCGGTGGCCAGCGCCCCCGGGCCGCCGCCAGACATGCCGAGGGTGGCGAACCGGTCCACGCCCAGCCCGTCGGCGACCGCGTGTGCGTCGGCGGCGACCGACGCGAGCCCGAACGGCGCAGGGGTGGAGCCGCCGTAGCCGGGCCGGTCGAAGGAGACAAGCCGGACGCCGTGCTCGGCCGCGAGCTGCTCCCCGAAGCTCAGGTCGAGCCGGGATCCCGGCGTGCCGTGGAAGTACATCACCACGCTGCCGCCGGGCTCGCCCGCGTCGCGGACCCGCAGCACCCGGCCGCCGCGGTCTATCTCGGTCTCCCGCATCTGCCGACGATAGCGGCGGCGTGCGTCAGCGGGAAGGGCCGGGCTCGACGCAGAACTCGTTGCCCTCCGGGTCCCGCATCACCACCGGGTGGCTCTGGTCGCGCCGCACCACCACCGCCCCGAGCGCCTCCAGCCTGGCCACCTCGTCGCCGACGGGGCCGGGCGCACGCAGGTCGAAGTGCACGCGGTTCTTGGCCGACTTGGGCTCGGGCACCCGGTTGAACCAGATGTTCGGCCCGCCCCAGCCCGCCGCTTCCACGAACGCCTTGCCGGGGGTCGAGTCCTCGTCCACGTCCGACCCGAGCGCGGCCGCCCAGAAGGCGGCCAGCGCCAGCGCGTCCGCGGCATCGAAGGAGACAGATTTGATGACACTCGCCATGCCGGCACTGTAACGCCAGCGGCACCGCCGTCACAGCTCCACGATGATGGTGACCGGGCCGTCGTTGACCAGGCTGACCTTCATGTCGGCGCCGAAGACGCCGGTCTCCACGTGTGCGCCGAGCGCGCGCAGGGACGCGACCGTGGCGTCGATGAGCGGCTCCGCCACCGGGCCGGGCGCGGCGGCCTGCCAGGTGGGGCGGCGGCCCTTGCGCGTGTCGGCGTAGAGCGTGAACTGGCTGACGACCAGCAGCGGCGCGCCCACGTCGGAGCAGGATTTCTCGCCCTCCAGGATGCGCAGCCCCCACAGCTTGGCGGCCAGCTTCGCGGCCGTCGCCGCAGTGTCCTGGTGGGTGACGCCGACGAAGACGAGCAGGCCCGGCTCGACGATGGCGCCCACCACCTGCCCGCCGGCGGTCACGCTGGCCTGGCTGACCCGCTGCACGACCGCCCTCACGACAGCGCATCCTTGCGGTAGGCCCTGAGCCAGCCGAGGGAGTCCAGATCCGTCCACAGCGTCGGCAGGTTCGCGGCGAAGAGCACGGCACCCCCAGTCACGACGGCAGCCGGTGCGGCCGCCCGCCAGCAGGTACCCATCATGGTCTCGCAGCCCGCGCCCCACCGGGGTGATCGCCACCTGCTTGCACGGGACTGCAATGCACGGGGCTCCTTGACGGGCCCCTTGCGCCGGGCTGCTTGCACTCGGCTGCTTGCACTGGCCTGCTTGCACCGGGCCAGGCGGAGGGGAATGCTGTGATCACGGAGCGCTGCGCGGGGGTGAGCCGCCCAGGGGGGTGGTGGCGCGCAGCTCGTTCCGCAGTCATACCGGCTCGGTAAGTGAGGACACGCCATGCCCAACGACGTCATGGACCCGGCAACGGCGGTCACCTGGGGACCGTTCATCCAGGCCGCTTCCGACCAGTACTACAGCGCCCCGACGGTGGCCAACCCGCCCAAGATCAAGAACATGCCCGCCGGCTACACGCTCGTGCGCACGATCCAGATGTCGGACTTCTTCGGGTCCACGCAGACGCGCGTCTTCTACGGGTTCCTGGCCGTGGGCGGCAACCCCAAGACCGCGGTGGTCGCGCTGCGCGGCACGGCCAACGACACCGAATGGTGGGATGACCTGCACTGGGATCTGGTGCCGTTCGCCCAGGTGAGTGGCGGCGGCAAGGTCGCCGAGGGCTTCTATGACATCTACAAGACGTTCGGCTCCATGGTCCCGGGCCAGCAGCAGGCCGCGCGGGCGTCGGCCACCTTCGCCGCCGACGTCGCGCAGGGGGTCGCCAGCAACTTCGCGGCCGGTCTTGACCCCAAGGTGCCGGTGGTGGTGACCGGCCACAGCCTGGGCGGCGCGCTGGCGACGCTGCTGGTCGCGGACATGACCGCGAACACGCCGCTGAAGCCGCAGGCATGGACGTTCGCCTCGCCGCAGGTGGGGGACTCGGCCTTCGCCGCCCGCTACGGCGCCCTCAGCACCGTGTCGTGGCGGATCTACAACCAGGTCGACGCCGTCCCCTACTTCCCCATCGACGTCTCCGACGGCTATCAGCCCGTCAACGCCGGGTACGCGATCAGCTCGCTGGGCAAGGCGCACTGGAGCCTGAGCTGCGCCCACGCGCTGAACACCTACCTGCACGTGCTGTCGCCCACCACGGTGCCGCTGGCCAAGGCCTGCCAGTAAGCCGGCCGGCCCGGGCCCCTGCCGCTCATCCGCGGCGCGGCCGGGCGCCGTCCTGCCGCTGCGCCCGCTGCGCCCACTGTCGGGGCAGCTGCGCCCGCTTCGCCGCGAGCAGCGGGATCGCCGCGATCTTCTCCTCGGTCAGGTCTTCCCAGCAGATGCCGGCGGGCGGCCGCGGCCCGTGCCTGGCGCGGCAGTCGATGACGCGCTCGGGCGTGACGATGAGGTCCACCGGCACGTCGTGGCCGGTCAGCGGGATCGTCCCGGCCGCGCACACCTGGAGCTCGTGCACGGTGGTGACGGCCAGGGTGTCCGGCCCGATCAGGCCCGCCGCGGTGGCCAGCGCGAACTCCAGGTCAGCGAACCCGCCGCCCTTGCCCAGCCGGGCGCCGTCCTCCCCGGCCGCGACGCTGCCCATCACCACCAGGTCCACCGGGGACAGCTCGGTCAGCATGACCCGCCGGGCGGAGCGGGACGCGCCGCTGATCGAGGCCGCCTTGCGGGGCGGCTCGCTCAGGTGGGCGGGATCCAGGGCGAAGAACGGCTCCGGCCCGGCCAGCCGCGGCACCGCCATGTACACGGTCTTGCCGTCCTCCAGCGCGAGCTGGCGCACCGGCAGCTGCGGGGAGTCCGGGTTGGCCTTCACGGTGGCGGCGGCCTGCCACGCCCGCGTGCCGCGGAGCCGCTCGGCGGCCGCCTCCGCCCCGGTGAAGTTCGGGATGCGTCCCGCGGCGCCGGGGAACCGGGCCACCCGGGCCGCGCCCAGCTGCGACCACACCTGCTGCCGCAGGGCGGCCTTGGCGGCCAGCACCTCGGCGGGGCCGCCAGCATCACGGTCGTGACGCGGCGCGTGACGGGCCATCCACCCATCCTGCCGCACGCGCACCCGCACCAGCACCTCGCCGGCCCGGGGCACGGGCTTGGGCACCTCGTCGACCGTCGCCACGTCCGGGGAGCCGAACCCGCGTGACGTGGCGGCCCTCATCGCTGCTCTCCTTCGCCGGCGGGGTACTGGAACACCTCATCGAGCGGCACACCGAACACCTGCGCGATCTGGAAGGCCATCTCAAGCGAGGGGGAGTAGCGGCCCTGCTCGATGGCGATGATGGTCTGGCGGGTCACCCCGATGCGCTGCGCGAGCTGCGCCTGCGTCATCTCGCCGCGGGCGAACCGCAGCGCGCGGATCGCGTTGGTGATCTTCGTCGGCTTGCTCATGGCCGCGCTACAGGCCCCGCCGGTAGGCGACGAGCTTCACCACGGACCCGGCCACCGCCCACAGCACGAACCCGAGGTAGATGACGTTGGCGATCCAGAAGTACTCCCACTTCGCCATCGCCATCAGCAGCCCGGCACCCGCGCCAGCGACGATGAACCAGCGGCTGGCGTACTCGCCGAACCGGGAGATCTCCCGGTCCCGCGCGTCGCTCCGGCGGCTGTCGCTGGGCCTGGCGGTCTCGACCAGCACCCGGCCCACGACCGACACGACGATCGAGGCGGCGGTGGTCCACAGCAGCGCCGGCACGTAGGACACCTCCGCGGCCGGGGTGCCCTGCAGCCGCCCGAGGACGATCGCCAGGTACACCCCGTAGGCTCCCGCGCTCGCCACCAGGTAGACCCAGACGCCCTTCTCTTCGTACGACATCGCTCCCCCAGGCCGGTCATGTCAAGAAAATTTGACATCGTCAATGTAAAGCAGGGCAGACCTCATGTCAAGTATTCTTAACGCCAGGAGGCCACCGAGAGCCGTAACCGGCGACTGCCCGGGGGCGTGACCGGCCTTCCGCCGCCGGCCCCGGCGAGGGCGAGCCAGGCGCTGAGCTGGCCGGCGTCGGCGGTCTGGCAGCGCAGGCCGATGTAGCCGTCGGGGCGGACGGCCAGCAGGCCGCGGCCGGGGACGCTGGTGAGGCGGTGGACGGTGACCAGCGGGCCGAACGGCAGGCCGTCGAGCCGGTCAGCGTCCCGGCCGAGCAGGACATGCACACCCGGCCGGGCCAGCAGCTCGTGCAGCCGCACGGTGCGCCCGGCGGCGCTGACGGCCTGGTCGGGCAGCCGGTCCCCGGCGCGGGGCCCGCCGCGCGGCCGCGGGGCTCCCTCCACCGACAGCGGGCTGGCGCGGTAGCTCACCCACAGCTGCGACAGCAGCCCGATCCCCGCCCCGGTCAGCCGGCGGCGGCCCAGCAGCGCAGGCACCAGCGGGGCGGCCAGCGGCGCGAGCCCGCCGCGCAGCGCCGACGGCAGGCGGCCGGTGGAGGCCTCGGCCCAGAACGCCAGGTGTGTCATGGCGAGCACCTGGCGCGCCACCGGCCGGCGTTCCCGGTCGTAGGAGCCGAGCAGGACCTCGCTGCCCGGGCGTGACGCCGCGAAGGCGAGCTTCCAGCCGAGGTTCGCCGCGTCCTGGATGGCGGCGTTCATGCCCTGGCCGGTGGCGGGGGAGTAGGCGTGCGCGGCGTCCCCGGCCAGGTACAGCCGCCCGCGGCAAAAGCGCCCGGCGACCCGGTGCTGGAGCCTGACCCGCGAGGACCAGGCGAGCGCGGTGATCCGGGCATCCAGGCCCGCGCGGTCCAGCAGCGCCTGCAGCTCGGCGGCGGGCACCGGCGGGCCGAACTGCCCGAACGGCGCCGGCCCGGGGCTGGCGGGCCGGGTGGCGAGCAGCCGCCAGGTGGCCCGCTCGCCGAGCGGGAAGGCGAACACCAGCCCCTGCCGCCCCGTCATGACGTGGGCCGCGTCCCCGGCGAGACCGGTGCTGAGCTCGGCGTCGGCGAGCACCACCTCTACCGGGTAGGGGCGGCCCGGCCAGCCGATGCCGGCCTGGGCCCGCACGGTGCTGGCCGGGCCGTCGCAGCCGGCGGCGAAGGCGAAGCTGGCCTGTTCCACCCCGGCCGGTGACCGCAGCACCGCCCGCACGCCGCCGGGGCCGTCGCGTATCCCGGCCAGCTCGGTGCCCCGCTCCACGTCGATCCCGCGGTCGGCCAGCGCCCCGGCGAGCACCGCCTCGACGTCCATCTGGCGTATCAGCGTCAGGTGCGGGAAGGCGGTGCCCGGCAGCGCCAGGCCGGCCAGCACCACCCGCACCGCCGGGCCGCCCCGGCCGCCCAGGTGCAGGTCTGCCGCGGGTGCGGTGTCCGCCCTGGCCAGCAGCGCCTGGGTGACCCCGAGCGGGCGCAGCACCTCCAGCGTGCGGGCATGCATGATCAGCGCGCGGGAGGGGCGGAAGGCCTCCGGCCGCCGGTCGATGACCCGCACCGCGGCGCCGTGGTCGTGCGCCTGCAGGGCGAGGGCCAGCCCGGCGGGGCCGGCGCCGGCCACCAGCAGGCCGGCCGGCTGGGTCATGCGCGCCCGGCCGGCTGCCACCAGGCCGCCCCGCCCGCCGCGGCGCCGGCCAGGACCTGCGGCCGCGCCAGCAGCTCATCGCGGCGCAGCCCGGGCAGCACGATGTAGTGGATCGAGCCCCGCACCGATACCAGCGCGAGCACCCGCCACAGGGCGCGGGCGTAGGCCTCGGCGCGCCGCGGGCCGTCCCACTCGTACAGGCCCCGGTAGCGGCCGTGCTCGTCGTCGGCCAGCCACAGCTTGGAGACAAAGCCCGGGAAGCCGGCGAACAGCGGGGTGTTGAGCAGGCTCTCGCGGCGGAAGGCGGCGTGCCCGCGGCCGCGCACGGCCCGCAGCCGGAACGCGACGGCCAGCACGCACGGGTCCTTGGTGGCGCCCCGGTCGACGGTGGTCTCCCGGTACACCCTCGCCGACGTCCCGTCGGCGAACCGGAGCCGCATCCCCACGTGCCCGGCGGGCAGGTGCAGCCGCCGCTGCCGGAGCAGCCGCACGGTGCTCGCGGCGCAGCTGGCCACCGCCCGCAGCGCCGCCCGGTAGGCGAGCGGTGGCCGCTCGGTGATGGCGCCTGCACATTCATGCCCAGCTGTGCCCGGCGGGCCGGTGGCCGCCGGGTCTGTTGCGGTCAGCTCGCGCATGGCGATCACCTGCTTTCCCCCACCTCCACGGTGCGCTGGCCGCGGGCCGGGCGCGAGAGGCCGAGGTCCCAGGCCCCCGCGGCCAACGTCCCGCATCGCGGTACCAGCCAGGCCTGCGCCCGGCGGGAGCAGTGGTGACGGTGGGGCGATCGCCTTGCCGGTGATCAGAGGTAGAGCCCGGTACCTTCGCCCTCCCGCGATACCCACTCCACGGCCAGCACGTCGGCTGGGTCGAACACGTCCCACCCTTCGTCGTGCGTGGTCTCCACCAGCCCGTCCGGGCGGAGCCGCACGCTGAGCAGCGGGTGTTTCTCGTCGTTCAGCGCCCACCGCGAGCTCTGTCCCCGGAACACCACCCTGACCTGCCCTGGCATACCGATCACCGGTTCCAGCAGCTCGGTGACCACCTGGCCGTCCACAGCGCCACCTTACGCGCCGGGGCCGGGCGGAGGCCCGCCGGTGATCACCACAGCGGCCGCAGCGGACCGCCGGGGGCGATCCACGCGAGGTCGCCGCCCAGGTCACGCAGCCGCTCCTCGCCCAGCACCTCCGCCCACGCCCGCACGGTGTCGGTGATGGCCGCCTCGGCCGCGCGGGTGCACGCCCAGCCCTTGCCGGTGAGCACCACCAGCGTGGCACGGGCGTCGCCGGGATGCGGGCGCCGCTCGACGTAGCCCTTGGCGGTGAGCTCGTCCACCAGCTGGGCAGCGCCCTGCCGGGAGATGCCGAGGTGGCCGGCCAGCTCGGTCAGGGTGGCGCCGCCGGGCGCGAGCCGGGTGAACGCGAAGCCGTGGGCCGGGCGGACGTCGCCGAAGCCGCGGGCCTTCACCCCGGCCGAGATCCCGTCCACCAGCGCCCGGCCGGCTGCCAGCAGTGCCACGGCCAGCCCCTGCGCATCGTCGTCCCGCATGGGTACAGCTTGACAGATTAGGCAAGTAGCTTGAACATATAGGCAAGTAGATTGCTTAAATCTGCCGAAGGGACACGGGCACATGCCTGTCATCCACGCCGGTGAGGCCGTCGTCCACCACATGCACGGCGCGAGCTTCACCTCCTACGCCGCCCCGGCCCGCGGCAGCCGGGAGCTGTGCGCCTGGCGCGTCGAGATCCCCGGTCACACCGAGGGCGTCGCCCACCAGGTCTCCCGGGAGGAGGTGCTGTATGTGCTGAGCGGGACGATGCGGGCGGTGCTGGACGATCAGCCGGCCGAGGCCGCAGCGGGCGACGTGGTCCTGGTCCCGGCCGGCTCGAAGTTCCGCATCGACAACCTGGCCGCCGAGCCGGTGACCGCCTGGGTGACCGCGGGCCTCGGGCTGGCCGCCGTGCTGCCGGACGGCTCCTGGCTGACCCCGCCCTGGGCGAGCTGACCGACCGGCGGCACCGCCGTCACCGTCCCGGCAGGCACCGCCCGGATGTCATCGCCTCGGGCCAGGAACCGGGGGGTGGTCGCCGGCGGCCGCCGCCCGCCGCCGGGAGCGCCGCCGCTCAGCTGGCGGGCCGGGATTTGGTGCACACGAACCAGGTCCGGCTCTCGCTCTCGTCGCCGCCGCCGCTGTCGCTCTCGTATGTCTCCACGCTGGCGAACCGCTCGCTCAGCGCCTTTTGTATCCGCTCCGGCGGGAACGCCACTGTCCTGATCTTTCCTGTCAGCAGCTCATACCGGCCGTCATGCTGGCGCTCGCGTACCTCGATATTCCAGTCGAATACCGATTCGCCGCGCGCCCGCACCTTTATATGGAGGTAGTTATCGCCGAATTCCTGGACGATCTCCGGGGTGGCCGCCATCAGCTCGAGGCCGCCGATCGTGTAGGTGTCGAAGACGAGCACGCCGCCGTCGTTCAGGTGCTGGTCCGCGCAGCCGAAGAAGCTCTCCCAGGCCGGGAAGCCGAGCAGGTGGTTGATGCCGTGGTAGACGCAGATGACGGCGTCGAACCCGACGCCCAGCTGGAAGCGGCTCATGTCCGCCAGGTGCAGGGGGGTTCCCGCGGGGAGCTTGCCGCGGGCGACGGCCAGCATGCCCGGTGATATGTCGAGGCCGGCCACCTGGTACCTGCCCGCGAGCGACGCGAGGATCCCGCCGGTCCCGCAGGCGACCTCCAGCAGCGTCACCGCGCCGGGATGGGCGCGCCTGATGACGCCGTCGATAAACGCGGTCTCGGTAGAGGAGTCGCCCGTCACGGCGTCATAATGCCGGGCCAGCAAATCATAAGCCGCCACAATTAAAAACCCTATATGGCGCCGGTAACGTCACGCAATCGCCGGGCGCCCGGCAGGCCGTGACGGCCAAGGCTCCGGAGCCACAGCAGCCCGGGGCCGTCACGGCAGCCCTCGGGCCCGTGGCGGGAGCCCGGGCTGTAGCCCCCCGGACCCTGACGGTAAACGCCCCGGCCCGGCCTGGCGGGACTGATAGACCGTTGCCATGACCGCGGGCAGGCTTCCGATCGACCAGCAGCTGCGGCGCTTCCGGGCGGCGCTGATGCGCAACCAGCCGCTGGCCGAGGTGTTCGCCAAGGCGGCCGCCTGGGATCTGCCGGGCTGGTACCTGGTCGCCGGGTGCCTGTACCAGACGGTGTGGAACGTCGCCACCGGCCAGCCGCCGGACGCGGGCATCCTCGACTACGACCTGGCGTACTTCGACGGCTCGGATCTGTCCTGGGAGGCCGAGGACGCGGTTATCCGGGCCGGGCAGCAGATCTTCGCCGGCCTGCCCGCCCCGGTGCAGATCCGCAACCAGGCGCGCGTGCACCTGTGGTACGAGGGGAGGTTCGGGGTGCCCTGCCCGCCGCACGCGTCCACCGAGGCGGCGATCGACACCTACGAGGCGACCGCCGCCTGCCTCGGCGTGCGGGCGCGGCCGGGCGGGCGGTGGCGCGTCTATGCCCCGCACGGCCTGAGTGACGTGTTCAACCTGGTGGTGCGGCCCAACCCGGTGCTCGCGCCCCGGCACGTGTACCAGGCCAAGACCGCGCGCTGGCAGCGGCAGTGGCCGTCGCTGACGGTGCTGCCCTGGCCCGCCCCCGGCGGCGCCTGACGCCCGGTCAGAAGACCGCGCCGCCCGCCGGGTACGAGCGGCCCCGGGTGTGGCGCATCTGCCTGAGCAGCCGGTCGAACCCGGGCGCCTTGAGCGAGACCCGGCGGGTCAGGACATCGACGCGTTCGCGGTCCTGGCTCCGCCGCCGCCGGTCGTAAACCGTCCTCAGCGGGATCACCGACGCCACCGCGACCAGGGCCGCGTCGAGCACCGCGCCCCCCTCGTCCCCGGCCTCGCCGCACAGGATCTGCCGGGCCCTGGTCTGCAGCCCGGCGATGGCCTCCCGGTCCATCGCCACCAGGCCGCGGCCCTTGGGCTCGAACATCCCCTCCAGGATGAGCTGGTCCTCCACCGCCGCCAGCGTGGCCCTGCCCTGGCGCAGCAGGCCCCGCCAGCCGTGCGGCCGTGGCCTGACGGCCTGCTGCCACACCAGGCCGAGGATCTCACCGGCTGGGCGCTCGACCGCCGGGATCACGGCCGCGCCGGCGTCGATCAGCAGGCCCTCGGCCAGCAGCTCGGTCAGGGCGGCCCCCTGGACCGCGTAGCCGAGCCACGGTCTGCCGCTCGGTTTGTCCCTGCCGAGGTCATACGCGAGCAGGTACATCCTGGCGGGCAGCGTCTGGCCGGTGTCCATCTGGCCTCCTTCGCACAGATGTCACCTTCCCGCGCTGTCACATCCAAACGGCGTGCGGTGTTTTAACGCGACACCGGTGTCGTGACCGGACACACGGCGAAGGGACCGCCTGAGGCCCGGCCCGCCGGGCTCCCGAACCGGGGCGGAGCCCGCCGGCCGGCGTCGTTTATCGTGGCGGGACCAGCGCTTCAGGAAGTGGGCCGCCGATGCTTGACGACCTTGCCTACGACGACAGCGAGCCGCCAGCGGTCGGCCTCGTGCCCGTCGGCGTCACCTGGGAACAGGTGCAGGACCACATCAAGATCGCCCACAGCCCGCTGCTGGTCGGCCCCGGCGCCGACGGCGAGTACGCGGGCGCGTACTGGGCCAGCACCCAGATGGTGGTCGCCGCCGCCCTGGGGACCGACCAGGACGAGGCGCTGCGCGAGTTCCGCGACCTGCTGCGCGAGCGGGGCCAGCTGTGACCGCGCCGGGCACCGCCGGCATCCCCGGCCGTGCCCAGGTCGTCGTCATCGGCGGCGGCGTCATCGGCACCTCGGTCGCCTACCACCTCGCGCACCTCGGGATGACCGACGTGCTGCTGCTGGAGCGCGACCGGCTGACCTCGGGCACCACCTGGCACGCGGCCGGGCTGATGGCCACCTTCGGCTCCACCTCGCAGACCTCGACCGAGCTGCGGATGTACACCCAGGACCTGTACGCGCGGCTGGAGGCGGAGACCGGGCTGGCGACCGGGCTGAAGCAGTGCGGGCTGATCGAGCTCGCGATCGAGCCGGGGCGGCTGGAGGAGTACCGGCGGGTCGCCGCGTTCAACCGGCTGTGCGGCGTGGAGGTGCACGAGATCTCGCCGCGCGAGGTCGCCGATCTGTGGCCGCTGGCGCGGACCGACGACGTGCTGGCCGGCTTCTACATCCCGGCCGACGGCCGGGTGAACCCGGTCGACGTGACGATGTCGCTGGCGCGCGGCGCCCGGATGAAGGGCGCGCGGATCATCGAGGGCGTCCCGGTCTCCGGTTTCATGCGCAACGGCGGAGCGGTGGCCGGTGTCCGCACCCCGCGCGGCGACGTTGAGGCCGAATACGTCGTCAACTGCGCCGGGATGTGGGCACGGGAACTCGGCGAGCTGGCTGGGGTGACGATCCCGCTGCAGGCCGCCGAGCACTACTACCTGCTGACCGAGCCGATCGAGGGCGTGGACGGGGACTGGCCGGTGCTGGAGGACCCGGCCAGCTACGGCTACTACCGGGAAGAGGGCGGCGGGCTGATGCTCGGCCTGTTCGAGCCGGTCTGCGCGCCGTGGCGGGTGGAGGGGGTTCCGCCGGGCTTTTCGTTTGGCGAGATCCCGCCCGACTGGGACCGGATGGGCCCGTACCTGGAGCGGACCATCGCGCGGGTGCCGGTGGTGGAGGAGACCGGCATCAAGAAGCTGTTCTGCGGCCCGGAGAGCTTCACCCCGGACCTGCTGCCGATCGTCGGCGAGGCGCCCGAGCTGCGGAACTACTTCGTGGCCGCCGGGCTGAACTCGATCGGGATCCTCACCGGCGGCGGGATCGGCCGGGTGGTCGCGCGCTGGATCGCCGACGGCCGGCCCGACGTCGACGTGACCGGCATGAACATCGACCGGCTGCACCGCTACCAGGCCAACCCCGAGTACCGGGCGACCCGCACGGTCGAGTCGCTGGGCCTGGTGTACCAGACCCACTACCCGGGCCGGTCGATGCGGACCGCGCGCGGCGCGAAGGTGTC